>DATHOT010000062.1:0-21773 GCA_035484655.1 Bryobacteraceae bacterium
ACCAGACGCCCGAAGGTCCACCGTGAATCGACGCGATCAGCGGGACGCGCTGCCCCGCTTGGTAGCCGACGGGATAAAGGAGAATGCCCTCGACCTCCATGCCGTCTTTGCCGCGCCAGCGAATAACCTCGCTGCGGCCTAGCTCCAGTTGCGCGACTTGCGGATTGTGATCGGTCACGCGCTCGGCGTCAACCTTAGGAAAGGACGAAACATAAAGATCGGGCGCATGCTGGAAATCGCTGCGTGTGAAGGCAACGCGGTCCCCGGCGCTCGACAGGCTGAAGCTATTGATCACCGCTTCATCGCGCGTAATGGCCTGGGGTACGCCGCCCGAAGCCGCAACGCGATAAATCTGAGCCATGGTGTGATGTTCGCTACGGAAGTAGATCGCCGAGCCGTCGCGCGTCCACTGGACTTGCGTCGCGCTGGAATCCGGATCGGAAATCAACTCTCGCGGAGCGCCTCCTTCGGCCGAAATGACATACAGGCGCATCACACCGAGCACGCCATTGCGCATGTCGCGGCTGTTGAACGCAATCGATTTTCCATCCGGCGACCAGCGCGGATCTTGATCCGGGCCGGCATTCTCGAACAATTTCCGCGGCGTGCCGGAGCCATCTGCTCGCGCAATATAAATGTCGCTCAGCGATCCGTCATCGGCCTTCGCGGTCGGCCTCGAAACATAAGCCAGCCGCGTGCCGTCAGGCGACCATTGCGGATCCGCCAGCACCGCGTCGGATTTCACGATCTCGCTGGCCTTCTTCGATTCCACCTCGATTACCCACAGGTGCGAGTAACGATAATCGTGATCCACCACCCGCGCGTCGTCCTTGTCCTTTTGCTTTTTCTCGTCGGCATCGCTGAGCGGGACCTGCCCGACGAAGGCGATGCGCTTTGAATCCGGTGACCATTGAAACGCCGTGACCCCGCCCTTGGCTTCCGTGAGAGCTTCCGCTTCGCCGCCAAAGGTCGGCATCACGTAGATCTGCGCGCGAGGTCGTTCTCCGGCCGCGGAAGACGGCGCCGAACCCGTCGAAGCGCCCCGCGATCCGAGAAACGCAACCGACTGCCCGTCCGGCGACCATTCCGGCGACCGGTCGTCCTTCCCGCTGGTGAACTTGCGAGGCTTCGCCACGCCCGCGATGGGAGCGCCCGCCGGAGCGATCCAAATTTCGTTGTGCCCCAAATCGTCCTTCAAATCCGGATAGGCCAGTTCGTACAGCACCATCTTCCCGTCCGGCGAAATCCTGGCATTGTTGACCGATTTCACCGCCATCACATCGTCCGGTGTCATCGGCCGCTTGGTTTGAGCCAGCACCGTCGCCAGCGAAAGAAGTGCGATCGTGAGAGTTTTCACAGTTGCTCCATAGGTCCATAGCCACAGTACTGAAGTTGGGTACTCACAGCAACTGGCAGGCCTCATCGAACTCCAGCCGGGGATTGCGCGGAAAAAGCTCTGAAGCATCGCCGTATCCGAGGTTGCAAAGGAAGTTCGACTTCACCGTCGTCCCGGCGAAGAACTCTGCGTCCACTTTGGAATTATCGAAGCCCGACATGGGACCACAATCCAGCCCGAGAGCACGCGCGGCGATTATGAAGTAAGCGCCCTGGAGCGTGCCGTTGCGGAAGGCGGTGGTCTCGGCGAGTTGCGGCGAGTTGGAGAACCACTCGCGAGCAGCCGGATTGTTCGGAAAAAGCTTCGGCAGTTTCTCAAAGAATCTCAAGTCGTATGCCAGGATGGCCGTGACGGGCGCCTTCATGGTCTTGTCCAGGTTGTTGGGAGACAGGGCGGGCCGTAATCGCTCTTTAGCCTCGGGCGTGCGAAGGAACAGAATTCGCGCGGGCGAGGAATTGGCGCTGGTCGGTCCCCACTTCATCAGATCGTACACCTGGTGCAATAGATGATCGCTCACTGGCTTATTGAGCCATACGTTGTGGGTGCGAGCCGTGCGAAACAAGATGTGGTGTGCTTCGTCGTTCAATTGGGGCATGCTTTCTCCGTGATGGATAAAGATTAAGGGTAGCGCGGCAGCCGCGGCGTTTGAAAAAGCGTCCGAGCGAGATAGAACAGTTACCGACCTACTCCTTTACGCCAGTTGCAGCCGCTTGAGCTTCAACCGGTCGGCGCGGACGTGAGCGAGATCGTATTGCGCCTGTTGGACAAGCCAACTTTCGGCACTCCCGCCGAAGACCTTGGACAAACGTACGGCCATTTCGGGCGATATTCCGCGCCTCTCGTTCACCAATTCCGAAAGCGTGGTACGCGTGACCCCGAGGGCGGCGGCGGCATCTGTGATGCTCAAGCCCAGAGGTTCAATGCACCGACGCAACACGAAACCTCCGGGGTGAGGCGGGCTCTTCATAGGCATGGCACAATTCCTCTCAATGGTAATCCAGATAATCGACGTCGAAAGCGTCGCGGTCCGCAAAGTGGAAAGTCACCCGCCAGTTGCCGCGAACCCTCACCCCCCAAAATCCTTTGAAATCGCCTTTGAGCGGATGCAACCGAAAACCAGGCACATCCATATCAGCCACTGCGCGACTGCGTCGAGCTTCGCGAGAATATCGCGCAGCGTAACAACGTGTTCAGCGATCACGCCGAGCGGGTCGTCGTCTTCGTAGAGGCGTTTCAGCCCTTGTGGCGTATCGACCTTATCATCCTGTCCCGTGCGCGTTACGTTACGGATGTCCAGCAGCGCGTTTCAAAACCTACACGTCTCGGTCTCGTCCGGGCTGCTTACTCAAACCACGCCTCGATTTCATCGCTTCCAAATGAGACCTTGCCCGGTGGGCAGTGATAGCACCTCGACCCCACGGGAGCCGGCCGCCTCGTCGATTGCTTTCGCCAATGCATCGTACCCATAGGCTGCGTAGTCATCCAGCAACACCACGCCGCCGGGCGACAGCTTGTCCCAGAAATACTCGAAGGCCGCGCGTTCGGGACGAGCGCAATTCATATCCAGGTGAAGGAACGCGACTTGGTCCACCTTCAGTTGTTCAAGCACGTCCGGAACTACGCCTTGCACAATTTCGGCGTTCGGCCATTCTGCAAAGTTGGCGCGCGCAAGTTCCGGGTCAACAATGTACGCTCCCTTCGCCATGGCGTCCTCCGCCACTTTCATTTGCCCTTGCTCCACCTCTTCATCCGAATACTGCGATAGCACCGGACCGCTAAACGTGTCGATGAGATAGAACACCTTCTTAACGCGCTGCCATTCAAGCCGCTGCATGATCGCGGAACTCATGAATCCCGCATTGACACCACACTCCACAAAGTCGCCCGGAACGTGGACAGCGGATCTCGCCGCCCACAGCGCGACATGCATACGCCACTCGATCTTCGGGTCTACTCCCCGGCTGGCCTGGACCCCACGCTGATAGGCGGCTTTGAAATCGGGGTCATGCGCGAAACGTGAGTTGTGAAACGTGAATATGCCGTCTCGCGCGTAGACTCCGCGCGTTCGTGAATTGAACACGACATATCCCGCTGCTTCCAGTCTCCGTCGTACCCAGCGTTTAAGGACGCTCACAGTAACCTGTATGATGCACGATTTGGCACTGCGCGTCCATGCTGTGCTTCACCTGCCGCATTTGAAGAGCTCAAAGCGCACAACAGCGAGAGAAAAAAAGAAAATGCGGTGTGATACGCTATTTGAGGCGTCCGGGAGGGGACTAATGCAAAACTATTTGCTAATCGGCATGCTGACATGCTTTGCTTCGGCGCAGGCCAGCACCCTTATCACCAACGGAAGCTTCGAATCTCCGGTGGTACCGGTAGGAAGCTTCACAAATTTCCTCAGCGGCTCGACGCTTATACCGGGTTGGACTGTCGTCGGCGCCGCCGGTGGCGTCTCCATCGTCAGCGGCACGTTTTCCCAGGAATGCTGCACCTTCCCAGCGGAAGACGGAGCCCAATGGCTGGACCTTACCGGACTCGATACCAACTCTGTTGAGGGTGTCGAACAAACTGTCGCTACAACGCCCGGCACGAATTACAACTTATCGTTTTGGGTTGGAAATATTTTTGATCCCGGAGGGATTTTCGGCACGACCAGCACGGTGAACGTGCGCCTTGGTGGAACGTTGCTGGGTGCTTTTACCAACAGCAGCACAACCAGGGGGACACAGATTTGGCAGCAATTTACCACCTCGTTCACGGCGACTGGCTCGTCGACCACGCTCGACTTTCTCAACGCCGATCCCGGCAATGACAATTCGAACGGGCTTGATAACGTCGTCTTGACTGTGGGCGCCGGGGGCATACCGGAGCCTGGCACGCTGTCGCTCCTCGGTCTCGGAATCATCGGTCTCGGGCTCGTCCGCCGCCGCATGTAAACTCCAGCTTCCGGACAGAACCTGATCCGGCTTGCGTGCCGGCGCCGGGTGCGGTCCAATCGAGAGTGGAGGCGCCGATGAAAGCCGCGATTCGTACCCTGGTTGCCGGGTTGGGACTGTTCGCGCCCCCTCTGGCTGCCCATCATTCCTTTCAAGCCGAGTTCGATGCCGCCAAAGCGGTGACCCTTACCGGCGTGGTGACGAAACTGGAATGGACCAATCCACACGCGCACTTCTACATCGACGTCAAGGGCCCCGACGGCAAGGTTGAGAATTGGAATCTGGAATTGGCCAGTCCGAATGTGCTGCGGCGGCTGGGCTGGTCACGGGAGATCTTCAAAGTTGGGGATACCGTCACGGTCTTCTGCGCTCGCGCCAAGGACGGCTCGAACCTGGCCAGCGCGAGAACGGTCACGCTGCCGGACGGCCGCAAAATGTCGGCAGGATCGATGGCCGACGACCCGCCTTCCACTAACTGAGAGACCCACTGTCATGAAGAGACATTCTCTGCGTTGCTTGGCAGGCGTTTTTGCGGCAGCGTGCATACCCGCGTCAGCCCAGGTACAAGCCGAAGGCGGCGGCCAGGCTCTCGCGGCCCTGGTTCATCTGCAATCGAAATCGACCGCCGTGACACCGCGCACCGGCGATGGCGAACCAGAGCTGTCCGGCATCTGGGGCCCCGACGTCCACTTCATGTATGACATTTCAAGCGCGCTGAAGCCCGGCGAGTCGCTTCCGATCCGCCCTGAAGCGCTCAAGATCACTAAGGAACGCATGTCGAAGGACGATCCGGACGCGAATTGTCTGCCGAGCGGTATCCCGCGCATGACTCCCTATCCCTGGAAGATCGTGCAGACTCCGTCGCTGATTTTGTTTCTCTATGAAGGGAACATGCACAGCTACCGGCAGATTTTCATGGACGGCCGGGGCCATCCCAAAGACATGGATCCCACCTGGTTTGGCGATTCGATCGGAAAGTGGGATGGAGACGCGCTGGTGGTGGACACGGTCGGATTCAACGATAAGGCTTGGTTTGACGACGCCGCTCATCCGCATACCGACAAGCTGCACGTAACCGAGCGCTACCGCCGGGTGGACTTCGGCCACATGGATTTTGACGTCACCATCGACGACCCCGGCGCCTACACTCGGCCCTTTACGCTATACGGCCATTCGCACTTGCTCGAGCAGACGGAAATCATGGAGTACGTGTGCGCGGAGAACCACCAGCAGGATCTGGTCCATATCGTAGGTAAGGACTCGCGCAAGTAACAGCGCTTAACGCACCTGGCTAACTGCGCGTTCATTCAGCTTGCTGTGCGATCGCGCATAAAGGAAATAGACGGAAAGCCCGATCACCATCCATACTCCGGCTGCTATCTGCGTCGTTCTGTCGAGGCCGACAATCATCGCGCTGCAAATGATGGCTCCCAGAATCGGCACCACCGGCACCCACGGAGCTCGGAATGGCCGCGCCTGACCGGGATTCTTTCGCCGCATGATCCAGACGCCCAGGCTTACCAGCACAAACGCAAACAGTGTGCCGATGGACGTCAGATTGCCGGTGATGTCGCCCGGAAGTATGCCGCCAATCAGGCCGACGAAGACGAACAGCACCGCGTTGCACTTATAAGGTGTACGGAACGTCGGATGAACGTCGGAGAACAGTTTCGGCAGCAGACCATCCTTCGCCATCGAGTAAAACACGCGGCTTTGACCGAGCAGCATCACCAGCATCACGGATGAGAATCCGGCCAGAATCGCCACCGTCACCAGCGTCGCCAGCCACCCGTATCCGGTCATGTAAGTCTTGATCGCGTAGGCTACCGAGGCTTCCATTCCCTTATTCGGATCGACAAAGTCGGAGGACGGAGCTACTCCGGTGAGCACGTAACTGAATAGCACGTAGAGCAACGTGCAAACGGCCAGAGACCCGAGGATGCCGATGGGCATGTCCTTGCCCGGATTGATGGTTTCCTGCGCCGCGGTCGAAACGGCATCGAATCCGATGAACGCGAAGAATACAACGCCTGCTCCACCGAGCACGCCCCCCCATCCATGTTTGAACAGGCCTACGTGCGTCGCGTCCGCTTGCATCAGGAACGGAGTGTGATTGGCGGGATTTATGAATTTCCAGCCGATGGCGATGATCAGTACTACGATCGACACTTTCACGGCCACGATGACCGTGTTCACCGAGGCGGATTCCGAAGTTCCCTTGATAAGCAACAACGTGAGCAGCAGCAAAATGAACATCGCGGGCGCGTTCACGACGCCGTGGAGACCGCCGGTGGTCGCCTGTAATGGCGAGTGCCTCCACTCCCACGGAATGAGGTTCGGAAACAACTGGTTGAGATATTCGGACCACGCGATTGAAAGCGTAGCGGCGCCCAGTGCGTATTCCAGGATCAACGCCCATCCGATAATCCAGGCAACCAGCTCGCCCATCGTTACATACGAGTATGTGTAGGCGCTTCCGGCGACCGGAATCATCGCCGCGAACTCGGCGTAGCACAGCCCGGCGAAAGCGCACCCGATGGCCGCCACCACGAATGAGAGTGTGACGGAAGGTCCTGCGTTCTGGCCGGCCGCGGCCGCCGTGCGGACGAAGATGCCCGCGCCGATCACCGCGCCGATACCCAGCGCGATTAACCCCGGCCATTTTAGGACTCGCTTGAGCCCTCCTTTTTCATCGACCTGGGCGAGTAGGGTAGAAAGCGGTTTTGTTCGAAAGAGATTCATTGCCAACCTTTAAAGAGATGCTGAGTAAGTCATTGATCTACAGTTGTGGGGCACGTCTCCTACCTGCCTATGAGCCCATGCGACGACTTTTCCGCAGCCCTTTAGAGGATATCAAGAAACGAGAGCGAATCAGAATGAGAATCGGCTCCTCTACAGCGGCTCACCTGCCAACCATCTCCGGCCGCGGGCGTAGAGAGCTTCAATCTCGGGTCCTTTCAGGCCCGGCATATCCTTCTTGATAGGTAGCCGATCCCGCATTGAAGATAGGCGAGATGCCGATAACCTTCCGGAAAATGGCTGAGCAGTTTAGCATCGAGAGCCAGCGTTTTCGCGGCCTCCCCCGAAGCGCGGAAAAAGGGGTTTGGCGATGGTTGCGCAGGCCATGACGGTCACCGAGAATATGCTGGCCGGCCACTCGGATCTGGACGGCATCTTTGCCTCCAACGAATCGAGCAGCATCGGAGCGGCGCAGGCTATGCGGGGCCGGGCCGGAAAAAATCAAATTGGTGGGATTTGACTAGAGCCCGTTCAGGCGCAGTTACATCCCGATTTGAAGAAATATCTGAAATGAAGCTTAGCTAGCGGTGAACAGGCTGGTGATTTTTGAAAAAATCGTGCTTACAGACGGCATAATCGCGGGCGGAAGAAAACCGGCGACGACGATAGCCAGGGTAGCGGTCAACAGAGCATATTCGATCATGTCCTGCCCGTGCTCGTCCCTCCACAGCCGCGTTAATATCAGTAGCCCACGCATCGAACTCCTCCCAAGCCGTCTTACATTTCCATCATGTACCAGACAAGCCGTGACGGCAACGAAGAAAACACCGTAGGCGCCTCGGTAAACAAGCTTAGTAAGTTGACACTGAAAGTTCTATTGTGCGATGCGGTATGAACACTGGATAACATCGCCAATTTGTGGAACATAGCCTGACGCGAAGGTGATAGAACTGCCCGTACTTGCGTAATCCAAGCCTGACCTGGTTCGCATCCCGTTCCGATAAACCGCGAGACTCCCGGCCGGGTTGGGACTCTGGAGCAGAGTAAACGCCGTGTTGACCCCGTCGATGGAGCCGGTTGGAGTTTCCCCGTCCACGAAGCCCACTCCTGAAACCGAGACGCCCATTCGATACGACACCAGCAGCGAATCGGTGGGTTGGGGAATCGCTCCGGCGACAAACGAGATGGTATTGGTGGTGATCGTGTAATCCCCAATTTGCTTCAACAGAAGGCCGTTGCGGTAGACAGCCGTGCTGGAAGACGGATTCGGAGTGTTTGCCAGAGTGAACGTGGCGTTCACGCCGTTGAGTGTTCCGGCAGGAATTTCGGCGTCGATGAAGCCAGTACCGGTCGAGTTTGCGCCGCATGCGCCGCTGGTTCCATCGACATGCACGCAATCGGTTAGATTCCCGATAGCGCCATCGATGGAGCCGGCGGCGTTGATCACGGCCGTGCGCGCGATTCCGAAGTTGGGACCCATAGAAAGCAGCAAATTGAGCGCGCTTTGCAGGCCGACGACGTCCGAAATCGGGATGAGCGTCACCGGGGGCGGCCCTTGTGTGGTGACGGCTCCAGGCGGCAAGCGCACGTCGCGCACCCGCAAAGGCGTGGTGCTGGGAGGGACGATCCAGGTTTCGGCAAACTGGGTCCGGTGCTCGCCATTGTACTCGACGGCGTAACTGGCGGGCGGACTCGCGGTGGTGGTCGGGACCAGTTGGACGAACAGATTGCCGTTAACGATCGGGACTATTGTTACGGCGCCCGAAATATAGGACGAGTTGGAGGCCTCGAACGTAGTCCATGTGAGGGTCACAACGCCGTTGAAAAGACTTCCGTTGGCGGTATAGAGAATGTCCTGCACGGTTGTGAGCGGGGGTTGCGCGGCCAGTTGCGAGCCGAGCGCCAAGGCGGCCAACAGAAGCCACCGTCTGAAGCTGAACATGCTGCCTCCAGAAGCCTGAAAGATCAAGATGGATCGCGAAACAAATCCGGCTTCAGGTTACCGTGCGAGGCCGGGAATCCGGCAAGGTTTGGGGGCGGCTAGACCAGGAAGCTTTTGAATTGGCAGGCTTTCGCGGTGAGGAATATTGCTGGAAAAGTTGTGACTGGTCGGAGTCCCAGCGTCATTTCACCTTCGGGTTTTCGAGCACCATGCCCAAATTGTCCAGCAATGTCCAGGTAGCCTGCTGATAGCTCAGGAAGGCTTGCTGATAAGCTACATAGGCATTCAGCAATGCGCTCTCCGCGCTGGCTAGCCGAGTTTGTGAATCGAGCACTTCGAAGGCGGTGATGGTGCCAAGTTCGTACTTTTGCTGTTCGGCTTCGACGTTTTTCCCCGCCAGATCGCGGGCGCGCACGGCGGCGTCGATGGTCGCGTTGGCCAAGTCGATTGCGTTCAACGCCAGGCGCACATCCTGGGTGATCTGCTGCTCGATCTGGCGCTCGTTGTAGCGGTCGCGTACCTTGTTGATGAGCGCGTCGCTAAGCTGCGCCTGGGCCGCGCTCGACCGCAACGGGAAAGTGAGCTGCAATCCCGCGCCGTAGGCAGGATAGGCAAATCCGAAGACCTGTCCCAGCGAATCGGCGAATCCACCCGATACGGCCGGGGTACTGATGCCGAGCGGACCGATGAAGGGGACCTGATTGCCGCTCAGGCCGGCGGCCTGTCCCTGCGCCGTCAGGTCCAGCCGCGGCAGCATGAGATTGCGGGCGACGCGGGCGTTCAGATCGTCGATCGAAAGCTGGCGTTGCGCAGCATCGACCTCGGGTCGCGCGTGCAGAGCCTTCGAGAGCGCCTCCTCGAACGGGAGGATCGAGGCTTTGGGAGGAAGCGCCGACGGTTCATCTTCCAACACCAGCTCGGTGCCGCGCAGTTCCGCGGTCAGGTCGGCCCCAACGGCCCGCCGCAAGCCGTCCAGAGAAGACTGATAGGCATGCTGGGCTTGCACCAGGTCGCGCTTGCGCTCCGCCAATTGTGTCTCGGATTGATAGATATCGAGCGAGGCCAGCGCGCCCAGGTCCAACGCTAGCTTGTCGTGCTCGTACGATTTTTGCGCCAGGTCGAAGGTTGCTTGCAGCACTTTGATGTTGTCGCGCGCGCGGATGGCGTCCCAGTATTGTCCGCCGGCTGTTGCCACCAGGCCGGAGATGCGCGCTTCGCTCAAACGCGACGTGACGATCAATTGCGTCCGTGCAATCTCGAGCGGTCCTCGCGCCTGGATGCCAGTGCGGCCTTGCAGAAGCGGCTGCGTGACTTGAAAGCTGAGCAGGCCTGTAAGGTAGGGATTGAACAGGTTGAAAGCGCTGTTGGTAGAGCTCCGGCTGGCGCTATAGCCTACTGAAACGGTTTGGCCTGCGGACAGAAAGTCTTGAAAATTGACGAAGGAGTTCTGCGTCAGGCTGCTCAGCGTGGATGCACCGCCGATTTGTGAAGACTCGGGGAAGACCGAGTGCAAAATGTTGTATCCCAGGGTCAGCAGAGGATCGTAAGGCGCTTTCGCCGCGGTAATCTGCTCGGCGGCGGTAAAGACGTCCAGCCGTACCAGGTTGACCTCGGTGGAATTTCTGAGGACCAGCTCCAGATAATCCTTGATTGTCAGATGCAGTTTGCCGCCGGCGATGCGCTCCTGAAGGCCTTGCACCTCGCGCTCTTCGGTGATCTGGGGATGGAACTGGAATCTCCGATTGAACCACTCGCGTCCCGGCAGATCGGCCGCCGGAAGCGAGACCGGTGCAAGCAGCAACCAGACCAGCAGGCGGGCCGCGGAGCTACTCATATCGAAGAGCCTCGATGGGATCGATGCGCGAAGCTTGCCGCGCCGGATAGATCCCGAAAATCACACCCACGGCAACCGACACTCCGAAGGCGATCACGATGGACGACGGCGTGACGATGGTCATCCACTCCGCGGCGCGCGCGATCATCCAGGAAAGAAAATAGCCGAACAGGATGCCCACCAATCCTCCTCCGATCGAGATCACAATCGATTCCAGCAGAAACTGCCGCACAATATCGATGCGCCGCGCTCCGGTCGCCCGCCGGATGCCGATTTCGCGCGTCCGCTCCAGCACCGTCGCCAGGACGATGTTCATGATCCCGATGCCGCCCACCAGCAGGGAAATGGCCGCAATGGCCACCATGACATAAGTGAAAATCGACTGTGCCCGCTGCTGCTCGGCGAGCAATTCGGCCGGGATGGTGACCACAAAATCCCGGGTGTGCTGGTGAGTAGAATCAAGAATCGCGGATACGACTTTGGCCGCGCTCAAGCTGTCGGCGCCAGCCTTCAGGCGGATATCCACGCCCTCCAACTCGTCCTTGAAGCTGCCGCCGTTGTCGAAAAAGCGGTACTGAAAAGTATTCAGCGGAATGTAGACCACGAAGTTCGGATCCTGCGATTGCGCCGTTCCCGATCCGGAGCTGATCTGTTGCTTCAGCACGCCCACCACGCGCAGCCAGGTCTCGTTGATCTTGATGAACTTGCCCAGCGCCGAGCCATAGCCCAGCATCCCGACTTTGGCGGCTTCACCCAGTACGCACACCGACGCGCTGGCGGTGTCGTCCGACGCATTGAACGAGCCGCCTTCCTCGATCTTCCAGTTATGAATGGCGGCATACGCCGGGCGGACTCCATAGAGCTCGGGCAGATCCTGGAGAGGCTTGGGGAACGCTCGCGCGGGGTGCAAGGAGCGTCGCGCCGAGATGAGCTCCAGCGCGTCGACGTTGGCTTCCAGGATGCGTACATCGCGCTCGGTCAGGCCAGGCGAGGAACGACGCCGCTGCTGCAATTCCTGATCGCTCGTGGCAGGCCGCGACTCGACCAGTAGATTCCGCACGCCCAGCTGCTCAATGAAGCGCAGTGATTCCTCGCGCGCGCCCGCCCCGATCGACAGCATCCCGATTACCGCGCCGACGCCGAAGATGATGCCCAGGGCGGTTAACACGGTGCGGGTCTTTTGCGCCCACAGATTTCTGACCGCGAGGCTGGTGTCAGAAGCGTAACGCGACAAAATGACAATCATTTCGCGAAAGACTTCATCGGGCTCGACCCCTGGCTCTTTTTGTTGGCCAGATCGGTTGGATTCGACAGCGCCACTTCCTGTCCTCGATCGACGCCCGAGATCACGACGCGCGTCTCGTTGCGGCGAATCAACGTTACGTCCCGGGGAGTGAAGCCGGTGGGCGACCGAACGTAGACAAAGGTGCGACCACCGCTCTCGAATAAAGCCTGCGCGGGCAGCGAGAGCACCTGATTCAACTGGTCGGTGGTAATGACAATCCTGGCGCTCATGCCCGGCCGGAGATCCAGCACCGGATCATCGAGAGTAATCTTGCACTCGAAATGGCGGTCCCACGGGGGTCCGGTTGTCCCGCCTAACTCTTTCACCCGTCCGTGGAACGGGCGATCCGGCACGGCGATAATGGTGATCGCGACTCTTTCGCCCGCCGCCAGATGCCCGCGGTCGAGCTCGCTGATATTAGCCGCTATTTCCCAGGAGTTCAGGTCCGGTATCTCGGCCACCACCATGCCGGGCCGCACGGCATCACCGGTCTGATAGAGCGGCAGCGTCATTCCGAAAAACAGCATATTGCCGGGGGTATTCTGCATGACCGACACGTAGCCGTCGCGGTGCGCGCGGAGCGTCATGGACTCGATATTCCGGCGGGCAGTGGTGGCCTGGGCTTCCGCCTTGCCGGCCGCTGCTTGCTGGATTTCGATGGCGGCGTCGTTGGTCGTTTGACGATTGGCGATGTTCTGCTGAAGCTGCTTGAGATGGTCGCGCGCGTTCGCCAAATCGAGGTCATTCTCGCGGGCGGTAATGGCCGGCGACAAGGGATTCTTGCGGACCTCCAGCTCAGCCAGCCGGACGTCGCTCTGCGCCTTGAGCACGGAGTACCGGTCCTCTTCTTCGTTGGCCTGCTTTTGCGCTTTGGCCTGGATGAGCTTCTGCTGCGCCTCGGCCAGGTCGGCTTGCGCTTCCTTAAGCCGGTATTCCTGCTCGGTGCCATCAAGGCTCACCACGACGTCGCCGGCCTTCACCTCTTCCCCCGGCGTCCGAAGATAGATGATGTGTCCTTCCACTCCGCCCATGAGCGGGGCGGTGAGAGCCTCGGAGTTGCCGCCGCGCAGTTCGCCACGCGCCGTAATCGAGAGCGTCACGTCGCCGCGCACCACTTTGGCGGTGGGAACCGGGACAGAGCCTGCCGACAGGATGTTACGGTACGCGCGCCGCGCGTACCAAGCCACTCCGCCGATGGCCGCGCAGAGTGCCATCCAGACGGCTAGCCGCTGCAGCCATTTTGAGCCGCGCCCATGCGCCGGTGGAGGAGCGAGCGGCGTCTCCGGGTAGGACGGCGGGGCAACCACGGGACCAGCGATCGCCTGGTTCATCGCTTCTCCTCGGGAGGCTCTGTCAACGCCACCAGGCTGCCGGCGGGAATTCCCTCGACCGCGACTTCATCCGGGTTGCGAGCCATCACGCGAACCTCTCGCGGCACATATCGATCCTGTGCCTGGACGTACACGGCCGGTTTACCGTTGCGGGTAAAAAGGGCCTTGGTGGGGATGCTGATGGCTTTCGGGATGGTGGTCTGGATGAGGTCGGCGCCGGCGTTCATTCCGGGGCGCATGCGCGGATCGGGCTTCTCCAGTTGTGCGAACGCGCGGAAGCTGCGCGTGGGCGGCCATTCGTTGAAACTTTGCTCGGTGAGGGGCGTGATGGTCACCAGTTTGGAGTGGAGCACCCGCTCGGGAAATGCATCCACGTGGACCAGGACGTCGTCTCCAACCTGGATTCGTCCGCGGTCCGTCTCGTCAACTTTGCTTTCCATCTGCAGCGTCGATAGATCGGGTATTTCGGCCAGGACGCCGCCTGGCCAGACATGGTCGCCCACCTTAAAAGACAGCGAATTCACCCAGCCCTGCGAGTAATTTGGCAGGTAATTGATGACTCCGTTCAGCGGGCTCTTCATCTCCATCTTGCCCAGGCGGGATCGTGCCAGGTCCACCTGTGCCTGAGCCGTGCGGAGCGCCCGGTCGAGCGACGCGATGGTCTGTTCTTCCGACTTGCGATGCACCGCGATGGCGGTCTGCTTCACCTTCAGTTTCTCTTCGGCCACGGCGAGATCGATGGCGCTCTCTTGCCCCTGAATGTCGCTGACGACTGTCTTCTTGGAAGCTTCCAGACGCGCTTTTTCGGCCTGATATTGTGCAGTCGCCAGATCCAGGGCATCCTGATCGGCGGTGATCTTCGCGTGGGCCACGGCTTGGTCGAGCGAGGCTTGCGCCTGTTGGAGAGCGGCCTGCTTCTCCACCAGATCCTGCTGGGTGCGGCTGGGATCGAAACGCACGACGGTCTGGCCGGCCTTGACTTCGCCCCCGGATGGCGCCAGCCAGATGATTTGCAAATCCGGTACATCCATGGGAGCGGTCAATTGAACGAAGCGGTCGGCCACCAGCTCGCCCCGGCATCGGACCAGCACCGGAAAATCGCCTTGGCGCGCAGCCGCGAAGGGCAGGCTGATGCTTTCGCGGGTGCGCCGAAGTTGCCGGATTGCCAGGGCCGACCCGGCGGCGACGATCAGCAAAACTAAAGCGCGCAACCAGAATGCCGGCGAGCGTTTCACTGTGAAGCCGCGCCTCACTGTGGAGCCGCGCCTCACTGGGGAGCCTCGATGTCCACCGCGGCCGACAGATCCGGCAGCAGATGAGGATCGCTTTGATCGAGTACGAATCGTGCCGTGAAGGTCTTCACCGGAGTTCCCAAGGCGGCCGTGGCCACCGGGCTCGCGGAAGCGAAATGCGCCCGGAAAGCGAGATCGGGAAACGCGTCCAGGTGCACAGTCCCCCTAGCCCCCTTCACCAGCACGGCCCCGTCCGGCTCGCCGACGGTCAATTGGATTTCCATCTCGGCGGGATCGAACACCTTGAGCAGCGGGCTGCCCGGCCACAACTGATCGCCTTCCTGGGCATGGCCCATGGAGTTGTTCCGCCACGTGCTCACCAGCGCCAGCATCCCCCGGATCGGTGCGTGGACCAGAAGCTGCTCCGAGTTTTTGATCTGCTGCTGGACGGCCAGCTGCTGCCTGTCCCGCTGCAATTCAAGCACCCGCAATTCGGCCTGCTCGGCTTCCTGGTGGTAACGGTTGGATCGCTCCAGGCTGGCAACATGTTCGCGCGCGTCCGCCAGGCGGACTTCGTTTTTCTGGCGCTCGATTTCGCTGAGCACCGGGCCCTTGCGTCCCTCGATCACGGCCTTCTTCAGGTCGGCCTCCGCCCCCTGCAGGTCGGAGATTCGTTTTTCGATGTTGCTGGTCTGCTCGGCCTTTTTCGTTTCGATTTGATGATTGAGGTCGTCCAACTTCGACTGGGAATCCTGCAGCAGCTTAAGCTCGTTGGTCCGGTCGAAAGCCGCGATCAAGTCTCCCTGTTGGATGCTCGAGCCATTGCGAGCTAGAGTTGCGAGCGTGAGATTACCGCCCAGGCCTGGGATACGCGGAACCAGAATGGTGACCGAATGGACGGCCCGGATGACACCGGTGGCCCGAACCCTGGGCCGGGCAGGCTCGCCCGCGACGAGCAGCAGGGCGGCTGCGGTGATGGGTACGACTAAGCACGCGAGCGTTCTCAATCGCGCCTCCGTGTTTTATGCTACATCAGCTTTAGACGTCGAAAGGGCGGAAAACAGTGAGGCAAAACGCGCACCATTTTAAAATACCCGGAAACCAGCCCGTTTTTCAGTATATTAGACGTGCGCCGGGCGGGAGTTTAGTGATTTGGGGGCACAGGTGAGCGTTCGTCGCTTCAGCTGGAGGGTGTAAATGTGGCGACTCGATCATGCTACTCGCCACTTGGCCAGAGTAGCTGGAGCTTCCCGCCGGGTGAGATCCGGTGTTATAGCTAGTTCCAGTACGGCTACGCCATCCAGGTTTACCTCGTAATCTTCAACTTCGCTGGTTGAACTGGCCGGGCTGAAATTCCACTGCTGCCGTACAATCTCTTGGGGCGCGCCGCCCTCGGCGGAGGACCATCGAACGCTGAATTCCTGCGTTCGCTCGAGATCGGGTTCGAGAAATTGCAGTTGAATGCGGCGGAGCGTTACCGGCTGATCGAAGATGATCCGGATCTGCTGCAGACCCTTTTGAGAAGCGCGCCAGCCTGTCCCATCTTCCGAACTGAAGACCGACTCGACCGGGAAGTTGGGTTCTTCCGACGTAACTTCGATGGTGGCAATTTGTTCGAGATCAAGCCAAGCTTGGCTGGTCTTCTGCCCTCCAGTCGCCGGCTTTGGACCCACGATTCTCTTCCGCATACCTAATGAGGGTGACCGCTTACTTGACAGACTGGCGTGCAGGGCGCATCATCATTTACACGGAAGCGTCTAAGACTCTTCAAGAACCCATTCTACACTTTGCCAATCTCAAGAATTGCAGGACTCGTGGTTAGCCTTCGCCCGGTGGATGGCGTCGTGATTCGGGATAGCGCTCGTGGGAAACGAAATCATTTTCTTCGCAGCTTCGCGGAATCGCTCCCACGCTTCCGTGCCTTCAATGACGCCCCGCGTACCAGTCTTCACAGTCTCATCATGTCACAGAATCAGGATTAATCGCAGTAGTATTCAATGCCTAAAACTAACAGTCGCTTGGGGTCCATTTTCCCAGATCCTCCGAGAGTGCCGTCTGGCCGCTCGAAACAATGGAGCCACATCACGGGCTTTAGACCGTCAAAATACTTGTAGACCTTGCTTCTTGTTCCAGGAGCTTGCCTACTCTTTGAGTGTGCAGGTTCATCATAGATGCATACGCAAGGCAGGGAATCGATTCTAGCGGGATATCCGCCTTCATTGGAGTTAAACTTGTTTCTGAGCTCATGTTGTGTTACTTTGACGGTGGATATGTGCGGCGTCATGAGCGAGACCATTGAAAACCAGATTCGCCAAAAGCTTTGGAGTTACGCCAACGAAAAGGTGTCGCTAGACGAATTTCGTGCATGGTTTGTCCCGCTGTCGTGGAATATCGAAGACAGCCGCGAACCGCAGGCAATCCAATTAGCCCATCAGATTGATGGCATTTTGGCTGAAGCTTCTTCCGCTGATTGGACTGAGGCAGACATTTACGAGGAACTATCTCGGCCTTTTCTTGTGAGTGCTTTTGCCCAGAATGTCTTTGGTGACCCAAGTCCTTTTCCGATTCCGCAATCTTCCGCCATTAACGTTTGCGTAGCAGCGTAATTGGTGTTCGCTCTTCAAGTACACCGTCTACTGACAACTGGACCCAGAAACTACCGAGTTCTCCGAAGGTGGTGAGATCAAGATTGAACTCAGTCGTAAGCATGAATGCGCCAGGACCGGAAATAGGACTCTCGGGCGGACCATAAGAATAAACGAAGAAATGAGTGGGGGCTTCTGCTACAATAGACCACTGTCCATTTCTCATACCGAGCATGTGAACGTTTGCAAAGTGCTGCGTAAAATCCACAGTACGAGAATGCAAGTACGTCAGCACAAAAAAGCGCGCTACGGGGCTAGCCAAACCGATGTGTAGTACGTCCATGATCCGAATCGCGCTCACGCCTCCGGATCTTTCGTTTAACACCGATTCACATATCAACAGGCTGACGGATGATGGACCGCTCTCTCGTGACAAATGGGCCTCCCGAATTCCCCGTGTTGTTGCGATCAGGCTGCTTACTCGGATAGGAGAGGCATTGGCGAGATACCTATCGATCCGTGGTTACAAAACGGGTTGACAGAAGCCGCTGATATGCAAACCTGAGCGGCTTTCGTGTTTCAGTATATCTGTTTCCGGTGGACGCGGCCTGTCACGATTGACAACGGCACAGTGCAAGATTCAGCCTGTCAAGTTAAATAGTTACCCTAATGGTAGCTATTTTTTCATCGACTCGCCTGCGTAAAAAAATCGTTCAGAGATGATCTTGCCGTCCCGCCAGATTTGATATGCCAATTCATTCCTGTGAAGCTCTCGGCCATTCAAATCAATGAAGTGGTAGACCCAGTTGATCGCGGCGCGGTCTCCATCAACAATGAACGAATCGGCCCGGTTGACGCGTATTTCTTGGAGCGAAGCCAGCACCCGTCGTTCGTTTTCGAGCAACGCGGGCAAGCCCACGCGCGGCGGCTGATTGTTCTCCTGCATGCTCGCTTCCTCGGCATAAAATTCCTGGATTGCTTCCAGGAATTTGCCCTGCTCGACCATCGCGATCAGCATTTCCACTCGCTGCCGGGTCGAATGCATAGACACGATCGCGCCGTCAGTTTGACCCGGTGTTTTTCGGTCGCCGCGGCTGATAAAGATGATTGCCGGCCGGATAGGGGGTCATGGCGAGACGGCACGACATCCCCTCTCCGGTGGGTTCGGGAAGATGCCACCTTTTCGCAGGGGCGTAAACGATATCGCCCATCGACGCCACAAAAGGATCCAGCCCTTCGATAGCGTAAGATTGCTGGCCGCGCATAATGATCCAGATCTCGGCGAAATCCGTATGGTAGTGTCCGAGATCACCCGGCGTGTGTTTCACATCCGCGGCATTTCCGCAGATGATGTTGGCATGGGCTCGGTTCTTTCGAACAGCGAGATCGCTCCACGACCGGCGTCCGGGATGCTCTTTCTGAAGTGCATCGATATTGAAGAACACGTGATCGGGCTTGCCTTCGTTGGGGACCTCGTCCGGATTGTTGCCGGTCGATAGAGTCACGGGCGTATATTCCATGCCCTTCTCGGGTTGCTCCGGCTTGGATTCGTAAATGGTGGTCGTGTCGGGAAGCGTCACCTGAAAGCGGATGGCCGGCACCGATCCGATCACTTCGAGCGAGTGGAGGTGCCGCTCGGGCGCCAGCACCAAGTCTCCGGGGGCGGCTTCGAAGGTCTGGAATTTTCCCGGCGGATCTTCAATCTCGAATCGAATCCGGCCTTCCTGCACAACCCAATACTCGGGTGCGTCAGAGTGCAAGTGACGTGGAACTCTCGAGCCTGGGGCGGCCGAAATCACTTCCGCGCGGTTATTCTTGTCGTAAACCACCAGCTCGGTCCAATTCGCTTGGCCCTGATGTTTGGCCTTCAGATCAGCCAGACGAACCAGCGGCTTCATGGGCGCCGCATACGGCATAGGTTGAATGGGCTTGGGGGCGTAGAATATCTTCGGGTCGGTCTGTGCCGCCAATGTCGATACGGCCAGTAGTCCCAGAAAGCAAACAGCGTTCATCGTTATAACCTCGTCCTTAATATGATGTCACGGACGTCGACCTGATGCCGCGAGCCAATCAGTTCCGAATCAGGAGCGCCATGCCAGCGCAATTCTTCACGCCCTTCTCGGCGAGAGTCTTGAGCGTGCACTCGGGGAAAGTCAGGCTGTGCTCAAAAGCCTTGGTGAAGGATTGAATCACCTGGATCACGTGGCCCGTGCCAAACTCCGCTTTGTGAAAGCCGGCCAGTCCGATCAGAACGGTCTGAATGATGCCGTAGTGGGCCAGCATTCGCAGGCACTGGTCGCGAATCGAGGTAGCAATATGGTGCACGCTCAGCCCTCGATTGCTCTCTTGCGGGCCCAGGGGAAACAGCGTCCGATGGACATAGTTGACCAGGTAATGCTCCAGCATATGCGCGTGCCGGTTCATGAACGGCTCGTAGTACCGTGAGAAGGCTGATGCGTAATTCCGCCCGATGTCATCCATGCTCGATTGCGTTGTCCATTCGATGCCTTGCATGAATTCCTGATAGCAGGCTAGAAATCGCGGCGGCGTGAAGTCGGAACCGATGCGCCCGACGATCAACTCCAGGATCATCTCCAGTTGGGTTGCCGGTTGCGCACCGTTATGCTCCACCGCCTGGTCGAAAAGATTGCGCATGGCGGCATCGCGGTATGCTTTTATAATTTCGAGAGTCTGGGAATGCCGCCCTTCAGCAGCCATCGCGTGTAGCTCGTCGCAGAGAGAGCCCAGAATCACGAGTCGTTTCGATAACGGATAGGCGCGGTATTGCAGGAGCCAAATGGCCAGGCCGCGAATGTCACGGAAGTGCCGATAAGGTTTCCCCGAGGTCTCATTCGAGGTGGTCAGGACGGACAGATGCCCAAGACGCGGGTCGCGCGGCTGGCCTTCTTCCTCATCGAACTCCATCGGATTGGGATCAAGCAGCACCAGGCGAGCCGCTTCGGGACAGGATAAATCGAGCGATCGCTCCAGAACATCGTCGACTACGTTCATCACACGCGGATACGCCGAGCACATGATCGACAGGTACGGTTCGCCCAATTTCTTTTGAATGCCGCACAGGCCTTCCGAAAGAAACGGACAGCCGGGTCCTGAGAGGGTGATCCGGGCGTAATTGTCATCGCCGTTACCGGCGGGGCTGATGGTCACCAGCTCATGGAGACGCGGACCTAGCTCCGGATCATCGCAGCTTTGATAGGCTTCGTAAGTGTGTTTATCGATGTTGACGATCCAACCGATGCAACAGGTATCCTCGCATTCGGCGCCGATGCAACGAAAGCCATGATAGGACCGCGGTTGGAGCCGTTTGACCGGCTTCAGCACTGCTTGAGGATACCAGAAACGGTCGCACTCCGCCTCCAAGTAGAGTACAATCGCGGCGAGGTGTATTCATGCGGAACTCTAAGCGATCCAGCCGCCGGCAACTGCTTCAGATGGGCGCAGCCCTGGGCGGCGGACTTGTAGCAGCGCGCGAGAAACTCCGCGCCGATGATGGAGCGCCGGGACAACTGGGTATTCCGCTTGGTCCTTATGGAGAGCGGTCGCCTTATGAGAAGGCGGTCCGTTGGAGGCGGGATACCAAAACACCGGAGACCGGTTCCAGTTTCACGCCGCTCGCGGATTCCGTCGGCACGATCACTCCTTCGTCGCTGCATTACGAGCGGCATCATGCGGGGATACCGACGATCGATCCGGCCAAGCATCGGCTGGTGATCCACGGCATGGTGGACCGGCCGCTTTCTCTAACCGTGCCCGAGATCAAGCGCTTGCCATCGGTGTCTCGAACGCTGGTGCTCGAATGCGGCGGTAACAGTGGATCGGAATGGGCGGCTAAGAACGGGCCCGACGTCCAACGCAGTTACGGCCTGGCCAGTTGCAGCGAATGGACAGGAGTGCCGCTGTCGTTGCTGCTCACCGAAGCCGGGGCCCAGCACGGAGCGGCGTGGGTGATCGCCGAAGGCGCCGATGCCTGCCGGATGGAGCGTAGCATCCCCATCGCGAAAGCCATGGACAATATCCTGCTCGCATATGGGCAAAACGGAGAAGCGCTTCGTCCCGCGCAAGGATATCCGCTGCGTCTGATCATTCCCGGCTGGGAGGGAAACGCAAATGTGAAATGGCTGCACAGCTTGAAGCTGACCGATCAAGCTTACATGGCTCGGGACGAAACCGCGAAGTACACGGACCTGATGCCGGATGGGACGGCGCGGATCTTTACATATCAAATGGAAGCGAAGTCGGTGGTCACGTTTCCATCGGGCGGGCAGACGTTGCCGGGCGCGGGGCTTTATGAGCTGACGGGTCTGGCGTGGTCGGGACGCGGAAGGATCGAGCGCGTCGACATTACAATCGACGGCGGGCGTAGTTGGGTGAAAGCGCAACTTCAAGAACCGCGCCTTCCCATCGCGTTTACGCGCTTCCGGCTGCCTTGGCGTTTTGACGGCCGCGAAGCTGTGATCGCGTCGCGCGCT
>DATHOT010000063.1:0-9095 GCA_035484655.1 Bryobacteraceae bacterium
CTCCGCCACTCCGGAATTTCCGCACGGCCAATACGATAAAGAGCTGCGCGACAAGTCCGTCAACTTCAAAGGGCTGCGCGGCATCCGCAACTACGACATTACCAATCCCGAGAAGCCGGAGCTGCTTGAGGAATACAGTACCGGCGTAAAAGGCAACGGCACTCACCACAATTTCTACGACGGTGGCAAGTATGCGTACCTAGATTGCGGCTGGGACGATCAGCTCAGAATGGAAAATCACCAGCGCCCCTACAGCAACGCCATCATGATCGTCGATATGTCCGACCCGTCGCATGTCAAGGAGGTCTCGCGCTGGTGGGTTCCCGGCCAGCGTTTCGGCGAAGAAGCCGAATACAAGAAATACATCTTTGCCGGCGATCGAACTTCCTGGACGGGCAATCATGGCGCGCTGACCGTTCCCAAGCGCGTCGAGGACGGCGGCAACCTCGGCTACGGCGGCTTCGGCGCTTTCGGTATGTTTGTCCTGGACCTTAGCGACATCGCGCATCCGAAACCCATCGGCCACGTTCAATACGAATTCAACGCGCTCGGCACCATCCCCTTTCATACTGTGTATCCGGTGCTGGCCGATGCCGCCCATCCGCGGCTCCAGAATATGATGATCGGACTGCACGAGGCCCTCGAAGCCGACTGCCGCGAGGTCTATCACACGCCCTACATGATCGATGTGAAGGACCCGCGCAATCCGAAAATTGTCGGATTGTTTCCGAAGCCGCAAGCTCCGCCCGATGCTCCGTACAACGATTTCTGTCTGGCGCGCGGCCGGTTCGGTTCGCATAACTCGCAATGCTGGCTCGCTCCCGGAATCTCCAAGCCCGAGATTTTCGCTGCCGCCTGGTTCAATGCCGGCGTTCGGGTTTTCGATATATCCAACCCGACGGCGCCCAAGGAAGTCGCCTATTTCGTGCCGCCGCACGAGGGCGAGATCAACGACTATGAAAGCTGGTGGCGCGGATCTACCGAAAATTGCTTCGTCGAATTCGATCGGAACCTGATTTGGATCGGAACGCACGAGGGTAGTTATTGCCTATCGTGCCCTGCCCTTGGCAAGCCGGTACTCGAGCCGCGCAAGGTCGACAAATGGTCGGTCGCGCATTGCAATGTCGGTTGGGACGAGTCGACCCCACGCGCCTTCTACTTCGGTGGAGCAGGTGCCCGACCTGCCTCTGCATGAAAGCCATGGTCCTGCGAGCGCCCAGCACTCTGGCGCTCGATCAAGTCTCGCGTCCCGAAGTCCCGCCCGGTCACGTCTTGGTGCGCATAACCAACAGCGGCCTCTGCGGTACGGATCTCAAGATTTACAGCGGGGCTATCCAGGCGAAATATCCGCTCATCATGGGCCACGAAATGATCGGCGAACTGGTCGAAGGCTCGCCGCCCGCGGGCGTCCAAGAAGGCGATCGCGTCATAATCGATCCCGTACTCTCGTGCGGCACGTGCTTTCACTGCCGCATCAGCCAGACGAATCTTTGTCCCTCCGGTGGCTTGATCGGCCGCGAAACCAACGGTGGATTTGCCGAATACGCCGCTGTTCCCGCCAGTCAGGTATTCCGCCTCCCCGATTCGGTTGACAGCCGCACTGCGCCGCTCATCCAGGTCGCTACCACTTGTCTGCATGCTCAGCGGATGACAGCGTCGTTCGAAGGGCAATCGGTCGCTGTGATCGGACTGGGCGTGTCCGGCCAACTCCACGTGCAACTCGCAAAAGCCCGCGGCGCGACGACCGTCATCGGGATCAGCCGCAGTGCTTTCAAGAACGATCTGGCGAAGCAGCTCGGCGCCGATCTCACCATCACAGCCGGCCCGAACGCGATCCAGAAAGTTCTCGACGCGACCGATGGACGCGGCCCCGACGTCGTCATCGAATGCACCGGCGTCATGACCGCGCTCGCCGACGCCATTCGCATGGTCCGCTTCGGTGGCCGCATCATCCTTTTCGGCATCCTGAGCGCAAAGGAGGGCGCGCTGCCGTTCTACGATCTCTACTTCAAAGAGCTCACGCTGATCAACAACCGCGCTGCGACGTCCCAGGATTTTCCGCCTATGATCGACCTGGTTGCCAGCGCTGCTGTCCGCCTGGAGCCTTTGGTTACACATCACATGGCACTGAGCGAGCTGGAGGCCGCGCTCGAAATGGTGGAAGACGGCGCCGACCGCCGCCTCAAAATCATTCTCGATCACACGTGACCAGGCGATCCATCTGGACCAACGACGTCGCGCTAGTAATTTATATGGCGCTCGGTACTGTTGTGGTGCACATGCTCACCGGTGGCCGCTACGGTTTTCAGCGCGATGAATTGGCCACTTTGGATGACGCGCGTCATTTAGCATGGGGCTACGTAGCCTATCCGCCGGTCACGCCATTCTTTGGCCGGCTGTCCCTGCTGATGTTCGGAACGTCGCTGGCCGGCTTCCGATTCTTCGCGGCGCTGGCCGAAGCTATGGCCCTCGTACTGACCGGTCTGATGGCGCGGGAGTTGGGTGGACATCGCGCGGCTCAGCTCGTCGCAGCCGCTGCAGCTCTTCCGTTCTGCTTGGGAGGCGGCGCGCTGATGCAATATGTCTCCTTCGACTACTTTTGCTGGGTGCTGACGGCCTATTTCGTTCTCCGCCTGCTCAAATCGGATGACCCGCGGTGGTGGATTGCCATCGGCAGCGCGATCGGTTTGGGAATGCTGTCAAAGTACACGATGGGGGTCTTCGTGGCCGGCCTTACCGCCGGAGTGCTACTGACCGACACGCGCCGGTACCTGGCGAGCAAGTGGCTTTGGCTGGGCGTTACGGCGGCGCTGTTGATCTTCCTTCCGAATGCCATCTGGCAGGCACAACACGGGTTCGTCTCGCTCGATTTTCTTCGCCACATCCACGAACGAGACGTTAACATCGGCCGTGCCCGGTATTTTCTGCCGCAGCAGGTTGAGTTGACGCTGCTGGGGCTTCCGCTCTGGCTGGCCGGGCTCTACTTCTACTTCTTTTCGGAGGACGGGCGCCGGTTTCGAGCCTTGGGCTGGATGTATATCGTCCCGCTGCTGTTGTTGGTGATTGTCCAGGGTCGTGCTTACTACCTGGCTGCCACCTATCCGATGCTTTACGCAGCCGGCGCCGTGTGGAGTCAGCAGTGGCTGGCCGCGCGCCAACGCCCATTTGCGGGTACATTGCGCGCGATCGTGTGCACGGCCTTGGTCGCCGACATGATCATCGCCGCCGCCATCACATTACCGATCGCTCCCGTTAATTCCACCTGGTGGAAGACCGCCGTCAAGCTCAATGAGGATTTCCCGGAGGAAATTGGTTGGCCGGAATTGGTCGAGACCGTCGTCAAAATCCGCGATTCTCTGCCGCCAGAAGACCGCGCCCACCTGGCTATTCTCGGCACCAATTACGGCGAGGCTGGAGCTATCAACCTTTATGGCCCGCGCTACGGGCTGCCACAGGCCATCAGTGGCGTCAACTCCTTCTGGGAGCGCGGCTACGGCAACCCGCCGGCCGAAACGGTAATCGTCATCGGACTCCCGCGTGGCTATGTGGAAGATAAATTCGCGGCCTGTGAAGTCGCTGGGCACACCTGGAATCGCTTCGGCATCGCAAACGAAGAGACTCGTAGTCATCCCGACATTTTCGTCTGCAGGCACCTCCGTCAGAGCTGGCCCGAGTTCTGGAAGAACTTCCGCTACTTCGGATAGCCGCTCCTCGCCCGCTACCGGCCCGAAATCCACACAGTGTTCTTGTTGCGGATCTATCGCTAATACTCCATTGCTACACTTGGGCATGCTGCCTGCGACACCATTGCTTCTGGCTCTGCCAGCGGTCGTGGGTTTGCTTTCGATCCGACCAGCATTTGCTCAAGAAGCTCCTCAGCAGCAATACATGATTTCGATCGGCACGGCGCCGGAAAAGATTGCCTCCGGGACGATTTGGCTGTACAGCTATTCTTACTACGGTCTGCAAATGGTCCAGCTCGCTACTATTCAAAACGGTCTCGCCCGCATGCCGCTGGACACTGAGAACTTGAAGCACGAACTGGACCCACATCCGAACACCGACGGCTATGTTGTCGTGTTACAGATTGGCGAGCATCTATGGTATCGGACGCCAAATATTTCGCCCAACGTTTTCTGGAACGATCTAACGGGTGCTTTGAATTCTCTTGGACAGCCCACCGCGTTGCGGGCAGGACAAACTCAACTGATTCTACCTTCGCTGATCAAACGCCACATTACGCTGCTCTACCCGGACGGACGCCCCGCGGCAAACGCGAACATCACTGTCTCGATCTATCTTTGGGACAACAATCATTGCAAGGCCCACATGGGTTTGCCATTGGGAACTTTTCGCACGGACAAACGAGGGACAATCGAAGTTCGAGCACCTCTTGTGGCGCTCTATCTTGACGACATCTCTTATTACGAAAAAGTCGGTACCAGCCCCTCGGGCGTCGCATACTCAAACAACATTGGGCTGAAACTGGGTCCCGAAGAGGAAATCGTTTTGAAAGAGGGATGGCAGTTGACCGATGACGACTCTCTTCTCGAAAAATTTGAACTGCGGGTCCAGACAGCCGCCGGCCGGCCTAGATCGGGCGTTAATATCTATGGAAACTGGAATACCAACACGTGCGGTGGTAGTGACCGGATAGGCCAGACCGATTCGAAGGGCGTAGCGCGAATCGATTTGGATCCTAGCTTCACACGCTTGGGATTAATGATCGGCGGCCCTTATAGCGCTGGCGATCCACGCGCTAAGGACAATTTACGCGAGTTGACCGAGGACGAACTGCGCGAGCTTTTCTCTAAACACAAGCTGACGATTCGGTGGTGACGCGCCCCACCTCACTACTTGGATAACAGGCATTCGTGGCCCAACGCACCCCCCAAGCCCCCCGGATGTATGATAGACGTATTATGCGCCGAACCCTGTTGCTGCTCGTCACCGCTGCCGGCTTTGCCGCCGCCCAGCAAGTCGTCCAATTTAAGGACCATGTAATTGAGGCCAACGCCAAGGGCGGATACGCGGTCATCGTGACCGATATCAATAAAGACGGAAAGCCCGACGTCATTGGCATCAGCCAGCAGCTTCCCGATCTCACCTGGTATGAGAATCCTGGTTGGCAGCCGCACGTGATCGTGAAAGACCTGCTCGGCCAAGTCAATCTTGCGGCCTACGATATCGACGGCGACGGCATCCCTGAAATCGCGCTGGAGAGCGGCTTCGCTATGCAGCAAGCCAAGAGTCCCGGCCTGGTCTGGCTGCTGTCACACGTGGGCGATCCTCGCGAGCCTTGGAAATCCACCAAGCTCGACGCCTTCCCCACCTCGCACCACATCGCATGGGCCGACGTCGATGGGGACGGCAAGAAAGAATTGATCAACGCTCCACTGGTCGGCGATACCAACGCCGCGCCGAAATATGAGGGCAATACCCCGCTGTTCTTCTATCGCGTACCCAAGGACTGGTCGAGCGACTCGGCCTCGTGGAAGCGCCAGACCATTACCGACAACCTAAGCGGCATCACCCACCGTGTTCGCGTCGTCAACTGGACCGGCAAAGGCAAGCAGGAGCAACTGCTCGTCGCCAGTTTCGAAGGCGTGGTGATGTACTCAGCGTCCGGCAAAGGCGACAGCCTGAAGTGGAACAAGAAGATCATCGTCAAGGGTCATGACTCCGAGCCGGCGCCGCGACTGGGCGCCAGCGACGTAAAGATCGCTCACCTCGGCAAGCACCGCATCCTGGCGACCGTCGAACCGTGGCACGGCAACGAAGTTGTCGTTTACACCGAGGACGGCAAGGGCGGCTGGAATCGTCACGTCATCTATGACCAGCTCACCGAAGGCCACGAGGTCTGCGTGGGCGACTTCAACGGCGATGGCCGCGATGAGATCGTAGCGGGTGATCGCGCCCGTAACAAAGTCTCCACCTCTCACGTCTTTTACTCTGCCGACGATTCCGGCATGAATTGGCACCACGAGGAACTCGATCACCTCGCTATGTCCGCCTCAGGCTGCCAGGTTGCCGACATGAACGGCGATGGCCGCCCCGACATCGTCATGATTGGCGGCGCGACGCATAACATTAAGTGGTATGAAAACCTCGGTCCGATGAGCACCGCGAGCGTGAGTAAGAGCCGCTAACGACTGTAATCTTGTCCGAAAATCAGCCCGTTTGCTAACATTAGTGTTAGCCGGAGGAGCAGTGCGGCGCCAATGCCGAAGGTCAACTTTACTCTAAACGGGCAAGCGATTTCTGTCACTTACGGATCCGGCATGCAATTCCTCGAAGTCCTTCGCGAGGAATGCAACATCCTTTCTCCCAAAAACGGATGCGCTCCGGAGGGCGCGTGCGGCTGCTGCGCGATCCTTGTCGATGGCCAGCCCGTGCTCGCTTGCCTGCGTAAACCCGAACACATGGAAGGCCGCGACGTCGTCACGCTGGAAGGCATCCCCGAGGAAATGCGCCGCGTCTTGGGCGAAGCGTTCGTCCACGAAGGCGGCATCCAGTGCGGCTTTTGCATTCCCGGCATTTTGGTTCGCGCATCGTCTCTATTACGCACCAACCGCACCGGCGATCGCGAGGCAGTAGCCAAGTCGCTCGACAGCCATCTGTGCCGCTGCACGGGCTACGCCCGCATCATCGACGCGGTTCAGACAGCCGGCGAAATGTGGAACGACGGCAAGCAGCTTCCGCGTCCTGAGCCGCGCCGGCATTCCTACTTCGGCGAAGAATTCGGATTGAGCCGCACCAGCTCACCCAGCGGCTCTCACAAGAACGGCATCGGCGAATCGATTTCGCGCTATCTCGGCCTGGACCAGGCCCTCGGCGAAAAGCCTTTCGTTGACGACATGCGTGTTCCCGGGATGCTGCATGGCGCTGCCGTCTTGAGCGAGCACCCTCGCGCCAAGATTCTAGCTATCGATATCGCCGAAGCTCTCGCCATGCCCGGAGTTGTAAGGATTCTCACCGCGCCCGACATTCCCGGGCAGCGCGGGACCGGTCTTGCGATTCCAGATCTGCCCGTTTTTGTTGCAGTCGGCGAGACCACCTGCTGCGTCGGCGATATTTTCGCCCTGGTCGTGGCCGATACCGCTTTCCAGGCCCGCCAAGCTTCCGAAAAAGTGAAGATCGATTACGAAGTCCTGGAGCCGGTGACCGACCCGTTCGAAGCTCTTGAGCCCGGTGCGCCCCAGGTGCATGCGCCCGGCAATCTGCACGTCCACCCCAATCTGCTCGAAACGACAGCTTTTTCTCGTGGCAATGTGGATGCTGCGCTCGCAGCGTCAGCCCATATCATCGAGCACACATTCCAAACCCAACCGGTCGATCCGGCCTTTCTGGAGCCCGAAGCGTGCCTGGCGTTTCCACAAGGAAGCGGCGTCAAGGTTTTCTCGCAGAGCCAGGGCTCCACCTTCGATAAGGCACAAATCGCCAAGGTTTTGAACCTGCCGCCGGACGAAGTGGAAGTCGAACTGGCCGCCTCGGGTGGAGCGTTCGGCGCCAAAGAAGAGCTGTCCATTCAGGCCCAGACCGCGCTCGCCGCGCACTTGTTGGGTCGTCCGGTGAAAACCGTTCTTACGCGCCAGCAATCCGCGCAGCTCCATCCCAAGCGCCACCCGATGACGCTGCACTATCGCGTAGGCGTGGATGCCGAAGGCCATTTGCTCGCTGCTCGCGTCCGAATCGTCGGCGATACCGGCGGCTATGCGGGCACCGGCGGCAAATGCCTGCTTCGCGCCGCCTGCCATTCCTGTGGACCTTATCGCGTTCCCAACGTGGATATCGAGTCCAAGGCTGTCTTCACCAACAATCCCACCAGCGGCGCCATGCGCGGCTTCGGCACCAACCAGGCTCACTTCGCCATCGAGGGCATCATGGATATCCTAGCCCAGAAAGTCGGCATAGACGGCTGGGATATCCGCGAGCGAAACATTCTCAATCCAGGCGATGCCTTCGCCACCGGCCAGATCATGCGACAGAGCGTCGCCGGCCTGCGGCGCAGCCTCGAAGCCGTCAGGGATGTCTACAAGAGCGCGAAATACGCGGGCATCGGATGCGGCATCAAGAGCACCGGCATCGGCAACGGCACCATCGATAGCGGCCACGCGCTGATTCGCGTCTTGGATGGTGGACGCCTGGAAGTCATGACCGGCTACACCGAAATGGGGCAGGGCGTTTTCACCACCATGCGCCAAGCCGTCTGTGAAGAGACCGGACTGCCACCTGAAATCATGACGGTCCGCTGGGACAAGGACCTCGGCGCCAAATGCGGAGAGACCTGGGCTTCGCGCGCGACCACGCTCAGTTGCGCCGCCGCACAACGCGCTGCCAGCCAGCTTGCCGCCGACCTGAAACAATCGACGCTCGAGCAGCTCGCCGGCCGCGAATATTCAGGCGACTATATCTGCAACTTCACTACCCGGCCCGGTACGCCCGAAGCCCTGACCAATCCGACCACGCATATGACCTTCAGCTACGCCACCCAGGTCGTGATATTGCGCGAGGACGGCCGGATCGAACGCGTTGTGGCGGCTCACGATGTCGGCCGCGCCATCAACCCCAAAGCCTGCGCCGGACAGGTCGAAGGTGGCGTCCACATGGGTTTGGGCTACGCGCTCTCTGAAAATTTCACCAGCACCGGCGCGCGGCCCGATTCTCTATTGCTGCGCGACTGCGGCATCATCAAGGCCAAAGACACCCCACGTGTCGATGTCATCCTGATTGAAGTTCCCGATGAAGTCGGAGGCTACGGCGCCAAAGGAGCGGGGGAAATCGGACTGGTTCCGACGGCCGGAGCAGTGGCCGGCGCTCTTTATTCCTACGACGGAATCCGCCGCTTCAGTCTGCCCATGGACGATTCACCAGCTGCCGCGCCCTCGGTTCCGAAATCGCGCCGCAAGAGTCTCGCAGGCCCGCGGCCTGTGAAGAGCCCGGTCTTAGCTGAAGAATAACGCTACTGTTTTTTCGCGACCCCTACTTCTTTCGGTCCATCATCCAGCCCCTCAATGACGATCTTTCCAGCGGGCCTCGGCGGAGTGGCTTGACGGGCCGACATCTGGCGAGCAGCGGCGATCAGAGGCGCAAAG
>DATHOT010000064.1:0-3308 GCA_035484655.1 Bryobacteraceae bacterium
GAGCATGTCGCGCCTTATTGGCGACTCCATCGCCGACCGTCGTTTCATTATGACCTTGCTCGCCCTCACCGGCTGCCTGGCGCTGCTGCTCGCCGCTGCGGGTGTATACGGCGTAATCTCGTATGCAACCTCGCGTCGGACTCAAGAGATCGGCGTCCGTATGGCCCTCGGCGCCACGCCCCGCAACGTCCAGTTGCTTATTTTCCGCCACGGCATGCTGTTGGCCGGTGCTGGCGTTGTGATCGGGCTGAGCTCGGCCCTGGCCGCGATCCGAATCTTCAGCCTGGCGTCCGCCGACGCCGCGCTAGTCGCGCTCGCGGTCGCTCTGGTTGTCGTAACCGCAGCCGTTGCGTGTTTCATCCCGGCGCGGCGCGCCACTCACATCGATCCGATGCTGGCGCTTCGCCAGGATTAGCCTTACTCCTCCCTCAACGCCACCATTGGTTCCACCCGCGCCGCCCGCATCGCTGGCAAAGTACTAGCCGCGATCGCCACCACCGCCAGTCCTACCGCCGACGCCGCAATCGTTACCGGATCGCCCGGCTTCAAACCGAACAGCATCGAGCTTGCCGCCCGTCCAACTGCCAGCGCCAGCCCGATTCCAATCACCAGCCCAGAAGCAAGAAGCACTCCTGCCTCTCGCAAAACCAAATTCAGCACGTTCCTGCGACTGGCGCCCAGTGCGATTCGGATGCCGATTTCATTCCGCCGGCGCGCCACCATGTATGAGATCACGCCATACAATCCGACCGTTGCCAGCGCCACCGCGAGAAAGCCGAAGAATCCCGAAAGTGTCGCCATCAGGCGCTCCCGCAGCAGCGAATCCTGAACCTGAGTTGCGAAAACCTGGAACTGCAGCGAGATCTGGGAATTTTCGTCCAGCATCGTCTTTTTCACTGCCATCATCAGCGACCCTGGTGGAAGCGTGGATCGCACCATGTAACTAAGTCCTAAACCCGGTTCTTTTTCTTGACGCTCGTCGACGAAGACGAGGGGCTTAAAATCATCCCTCAGACTCAGGTATTTCGAGTTCTTCACCAATCCCACGATTTGGTACACATGCTGCGGCTCGCCCGGTCCCACGATCATGCGGAACGATTTCCCGATCGGATTCGCGCCGCCCAGAAACTTCCGGCTAAACTCCTGGTTGACAATAGCAACCTCGGGTGCCGAAGGCGTATCGCGATCGTCGAAATCCCGGCCGGCAATCAAGGGTGTGCCCATAGTGCGAAAGTATCCGTCGCTGACACGATTGAACCACGGGACCATGCGCTCCTCGGTGCGTTGGCCCGGGATTTCGATCATGTCGTTCCAGCCCCCTCCGCTGATTATCACGATTCGGGCGCTGGCCGCCCCCTGCACGCCCGGAACAGCGCGCAAGCGGTCGAGCAGTTCTTTGAAAAACGCAGCGCGCCGGGCCTCAGGAACGTTGCTTCGCGATATGTCAACTCCCGTAATCAGGAGACCGTTTTCGCGGAAGCCCGGATCCTGCGTCGACAAATTTCGGAGACTTCCTACAAAGAGCAGCGCCCCCACCAGCAACACCAGCGAAAGCGCCACCTGGCTGATCACCAGCATCCGCCGCAAGCCAAACTTGCCGCGATCGGCTGTCAGACCCCGCCCCGACGCTCTCATGGCCGACGCCGGAACAGCGCGCGACGCTCGCAGCGCCGGTGTCAATCCGAACAGAACGCAGGTGAGAATCGCGAGGCCGGCCATGAATCCGAAGACCCGCCAATCGGCGCCCAGATCCACAAACAGCGGACTATCTTTGGTCGTCAGAAACGAAACCAGATAGCGGCTAAGGAAACTCGCCAGCGCTGCTCCCGCCGCCGCGCCTGTTACTGCCAGCAGCAAACTCTCGGCCAACAATTGCCGGATCAGCCGTCCCCGATCCGCTCCAATTGCCAGTCTAATCGCCATCTCGCGCTCGCGTGTGCTGGCGCGCGCGAGCATCAGGTTGGCGAGGTTCGCACAGGCGATCAGCAACGCCAGCCCTGCAATTCCCAACAGCAGCAGCAGCGGCTCTTCATATCTCTGGCGCAGTGACGACACGCCCGAGCCGGCCGGGTTCGCAGTGAGCTTGTATTGCGTGTAGTACTTCGCTGCATCCGGACGGTAATTCGGAGGAACCGTGCTCTCGAACACTGCCGGCGACATCGCACGAGCCTGTGCCGCCGCGCCTGCCACGGTCCCGCCAGGCTTCAGTCTTCCGATAATCGCCAGCCACCAGTGATGCCGCTTCGACAAGTGGCTGTTCTCCCCATTGATCCACGGCTCCGCGCAGATCGGAACCGCCACGTCGAAACTCTTGCCCACTTCCACTCCGAAAAACTCAGCCGGCGCGATGCCAACAATCTCCACCGGATGGCCGTCCAGTGCGAGCGTCTTTCCAATCGCCCCCACATCTCCAGCAAACTCACGTTGCCAGAACGGATAGCTGATCACCGCCCCCGGCGACCCGCAGCCCGGACGGTCGTCTTGGTTCGTAATCATCCGGCCGGCCAATGGTTGCACTCCCAGCGTTCGGAAATAATCGCCGCTCACCCACAGTCCCTCTGCAAAACGGGCTTCTCCGCCAGAGGCTAGATCGAAGCGCGTGTCTCCCCACGCGAAAATACCCGAAAAAGCCTGCTGATGATCGCGGATCTGCTCCCATTGCGGATTTGTGAAGTTCGGCCGGCGATCGGAGAAGTTACCCGAACAACAATGCTCGTTTTTCTCGATTTCGAGTTCCACCAACTGCTCCGGGTGAGCCACCGGCAGCAATCGTAGCCGTACCGCGTCCAGCAATTGGAAGATGGCCGTGTTAGCCCCAATCCCCAGCGCCAGCGACAGCGTGGCCACCGTAAAGAACCCGGGATTCAGCCGCAGCAGCCGCGCGCCATACCGAAGATCCCCGAGGGTGCTCATATTCTTATTAGAAACGTTAAGACTTGGAAAAGGTTAGCTCGCCGGACCGCTTTTCGTACCCGCTGCAGCTCAGTACCGGCACCCGAGGATACTTCGGAAAACGGGGATCTACCTTGGAAAGTTCGCACAAATAAAAGACCGAGCCGCGATCGGACTCGATCCGCCGCATGTGCAGGCAGCTCGCACAAAGCCCCACCGATCTCGCTTCGTCAGTTGGCAGACCAATCACCCCGTCTATCAGCAAAAGGCCAGATCGCGCGGTTAACGTTGAACTGTGTGCTTTGGCGTGCCCTCAAGCCAATGAATGGCCGGGCGCCGTTTATGCATCGCGCAGTCCCTCAGGAACAGATTGATAAGATTTTGATATGGCATGCCCAACTCGGCCGCCATTTCCT
>DATHOT010000065.1:0-2829 GCA_035484655.1 Bryobacteraceae bacterium
TCGGGAGCGCCGTGACGATCCTGCGCTGTAAATTGCCGGCCACGCCGCAAAGTTAGACCGATGGTGTGGAAATAGTCAGGGCTCACGCTCAGGTAGCCGGCGCCCTGAATTTCACCGGGCGACTTTGGCGCACGCCCTTCGATGGTGAATGCCCTTCCCTGATTCCATCCGCCGGCGGGAAGGTTGGTCGCGGCGGCGGCCGAGATCACACCCGGAATGGCATGAATGCGATCGAGGACTCGCTCAAAGCCGCCGGCTACCTGCTGCTCGTTCGAATATTGATGCTCCGGGATCATCACGTTCATAGTGAGCAGGTTCTCGGTTGGGTAGCCCGTGCTCGCCTGTTCGAGAGCGACGAAAGTACGGATCATCAGGGTCGCGCCAATCAGCAGAACAAGCGCCAAGGCCATCTCCGCGATGACCAGTAGATAGCGGGTCCGGCCGCCACGTCTGCCTGCGGTGGCTCCGCGTCCAGCTTCTTTCAGCGCTTCATTCAGATCAAGTTTAGAGACCTGAGCTGCGGGAGCGAGTCCGAAGAGAATTCCAGTCAGCAAAGAAACAGCCACGGTAAAGGCCAGCACACGCCAGTCGATTCCAACTTCCTGGAAATGCGGAATATCCTGCGGATCAAGTGTGGCCAACGAAGAAATGCTCCAGCGCGCGAGCACGATTCCGAGAGCTCCCCCGGCCAACGCGAGTGACATACTTTCGGCAAGCAGCCGCCGTACAATATCCAGCCGGCCGGCGCCCAGAGCGGAGCGGATCGCAAATTCTTTCTGCCGGCCGGCAGCTCGAGCAAGCAAAAGGTTGGCAACGTTTGCGCAAGCGATCAATAGCACGAAGGCGACCGCAGCCAAAAGCACGAGAAGCGGTAGCCGGACGTTGCCGGTAATTTCATCCTGCAGCGGGACGACGGCGGCGCCCCAGCCTTGATTGGTCTTCGGATACTCGAGTGCAAGCTGCCGCGCGATAGTGTCCATCTCGGCCCTGGCCTGCCGCATCGTAACACCCGGTTTCAGCCGCGCCAGCGCCTGGAGATTATAGTAGTTGCGAAGTGTGCGGTTTGGTTCCAATGGCAAAGGCGCCCACAATTCGTTGTCCCGTCCGAAAACTTCAAATCCAGGCGGCATCACGCCGACAACGGCGTAAGCTTGCCGATCCAGATGAATGGTCCGGCCAATTAGTTTGCGGTTGCCCCCGAATTGTCTTCGCCACAAACTATCGCTCAACACCACTGATCGCGCAGCACCGGGCTGTTCTTCTTCGCTGCCGAACACGCCGCCGAGGGCCGGCATTACGCCCAGGGTGGTAAACAAGGACGCGGTTACGTGGAGCCCGGAAATTCGCTCGGGCTGGTCGCCTTCTGTGAGGTTGAACGAACCTCCGAGGACAGCCGATATCTGCTCGAAAGAACGGCTACGATCACGCCAGTCCTGAAAATCAGCGGCCGAGACGTCGTTACCGCTGCCGGCGGGTGAACGCTGCCATAACATCACCAGCCGGCTGGGATCTTTATACGGTAAAGGACGGAGCAAGATAGAATTCACCAGGCTGAAGATGGCGGTGTTGGCGCCGATGCCAAGCGCCAACGCAACAATCGATGCCGAGGTGAAGCCGGGGCTCTTCAGAAGTGAGCGAATGGTCTGACGGATCATTGCAGTTGCTTCAGCTCCGCTTGTGCCGACGATACAGACCAGTTATGCCAGGGCGGTTCATGATCAATGATTTTCTTGAATGACGCGGTGGCTTCCCGGTAGCGGCGCGCTTTCAGCAGATACAGGCCGTAATAATACCAGGCCGGTGGAAGAGAGGGATGTGCGCGCAGGACGGCGGTAGCGCAGGGTTCGGTTTCCGGCAATTGAAGCTGAGCGAGGAGGCCGAGGAGTGTCAGGTCGTCGGAGGATTCCATCTGGGGAAACTTCGCCAGGGCTTCCTTAACTATCGCTGCGCTTTCGTCGCGGCGGCCGAGGTAAAAAGCGATCAGCGCGCGGTTCTCAAGTTCATCGCGCTCGAAGGCGTCCGCTCGTCGATTAGAGAAGGCGACCTGTTTGAAAAAGGCCAAGGCGATGGGCGAGCGGGCGACGTTTCCATCCAACAGGCGGGCGGCGTCACTGATCACGTTTGAATCGGAGAGGGCGATCAGTGTTAATTTGCGATTTGGGATTCGTAGAAACAGGCTGCCGGCACCGGTATCTTGTCCATAATGCCAGATGACCCGCTCATGCATGTAAGTCTGGCTGAACCAGCCCAGACCGTAGGGCAGAGTCTTTCCGGTGGTGGATTTCGTGGGCGTAAACATGGCTGCTTTGCTCTTTGCGGATACCAGATAGTTGCCATCGAGCGCGATGGCATATTTGGCGAGGTCGGTGGTAGTCGATATGATGCCGTTGGCGGCGCGGTTGTCTGGCGGGGCGGTCGTGTCGCTCATCTGGAGCGGTTTGAAGATGCGATCGGTGAGCTGTTCGGCGAAGGGTTTACCGCCGGCTTTCTCGACGACCGGAGTCAGTGAATCGAAGATCGCGCCGTTATAGAGATATTCTTCGCCGGGGGTGCCGTCGGCGGTGTGGGAGAGAATTTGGCGCGTCTTCGTATCGAGCGTGAGGCGGCGTTGTTCGACCAGTTGCATGATGAGCACGGCGGTCATGGTCTTGGTGACTGACGCGATCGGAAACCGAGCGGTTGCGGCGTCATTTCGCCAGACGACGTGTCCGGATTCGACGATGGCGGCCGAGAGTTTTTGGACCTTGAGCTGGTCGCGAATACGATCCAGATCTTGAGCGAAGCGCAGTGGGTTCAACGCTTATACCCGATTTTGCGGAGCAATCCATG
>DATHOT010000066.1:0-34948 GCA_035484655.1 Bryobacteraceae bacterium
GTTCAGCATGGCTAGCGCGGGGTCGAGCGCCACGGTTTCGCATCCGATGTTTGCGAAGGCGACAGCCACGCGTCCGGTTCCAGCGCCCACGTCCAGAACACGGGCCCCAGGCTCAAGCCCGCCACTGGATGCAAGGCGGCGCGCCATGTCAGGGGCCAAGACAAGCCCATGGCGGCGATCGTAGACGGATGCGTTAGCAGAAAAGTCGACGCGTTGGCCCATGGGCGACGCTATAGAAGGCCCCAGCGGGTTGTAAAAGTCAGTGTACAACCGATTTGGCCCGGTTGGCGGTAACTCCTCAGCCCCGGGGGATGACCCCAATTCGGAACCTGCGATGCGATGTGCTGAGTGATCCGATCAAAATCAGTCCCAGGCCAGAATTAGTAGACCGATACGTGATATCAAGCGGTACTCAGTTTGCTGTGGGGCGGAGCGACAACCTTCGTCCGCAGCAGTATTCGAAACGCTATGCCATGCGTTATGAGAAGAAGGGGCACGTAGGCAGCCAGGATAAAATAACCAGCGCCTAACAATCCTTGCGTATCTGGGAGTGATATGCGGGCTCCCTGGTAAAAACCAAAGAGAAGGTCCGCCGTTCCGAAGGCATTGAAAGCCCAGGTCACCACTGTCCCAGCACGGGTGCCCAGGGTAGCTAGGGCGAGCAAAGCCAGAATGGCGCTTATGAGATCACCGTAAGCTACTGGTTGGGCAAAAGCAGCAGGTAACTCTGGAGACACAACGCCCGGCACCACAAATGCCAATCCGAGGAACCTGAACCCATGCAGCATTAGGATGGGCTTCAGGCTCTCGGGGCTGGAGCGCTCTCTTAGCGCCGGCCAAATATAGTGCGACGCCACTGCTCCCCAAGCAGCTAAGCCGAGCACTACAGTGATTCCGAACAAAGCTGGAAATGACATGATCGGTCCTTTCTGGCGGCGGCTTTCCGCTTATTGCCGAGCCGGCTCCCCGCCAATCAAGAGAGTCAGCGGCATGAGAGGACCTACGGGAATATACTCGTGGTCCATCAGGTTCTCTTTCGACAACGGCATCGTGTCGATGACGGCGTGTGCTTCGTCAACGGTCTTCGCGTCGATGAGGAGAATCACGCCTCTGCCGTCGCCCCTTGTGTACCATTGGCGAATCTTACCGTCGAGATAAAGCTTCACCGTCGCCCGGATCTCGTCCGGCATGATGTTCATGATCTGCGGACGGGTCACTCCCTGCCGGGGAGTCAGTAGGACCATCACTTCCGTCACCTTAGGCGTTGGCACACCTGAAGGGAGTTGGGGCGAGGGCGGCCGAGATTGCGCCACAGATGCCAGTGGAAGCGCAGACAGGAGGAAAGGGAGCAATAGTTTCATAGATTAACCTCGATTCAGTTTGCTTATCGCAGGCGGCGTCTCGCTCGCCTGTCTGATATTTGCCCGCAGCACCCGGACTGTGACACGATTGCGAATGATCGCTTTCTCTCGAGAGCGGTCACAAACGCGCCTCGGGCGGCAAAGAGTTAATAGTGAGCGAAGGAGATCAAGAACTTCGCGCCCTGATGATCCGCTACCAGGGCGGATCACTGGAAGCATTTCAGGAGATCTACGCGCAACTCGCAGCGGGAGTGCACCGGTATTTGTCGCATTTGGCACTCGGCTCCGAAATTGCCGACGATCTGCTTCAGGAGACGTTTCTTCAGATGCACCGGTCGAGGGCCGCATACAACCCGACATATGCTGTTAGACCCTGGGTATTCGGTTTGGCACGAAACGTTTTTCTGATGAATCGGCGTGCGGCCCGGCGATGGGCAGCGGTTCATGAGTCACGCGAGGATCTGCCTGAATTCCCGGTGCTTCCGGAAGCTGACAGGCTCGGCTCTCAGGATGAGATCCGCAGATGTATGGCGCATTTATCCCCGGATCAGGCGGAAGCGTTGTTGCTGCACCATGAGTGGGGGTTCAGTTTCGAGGAGATCGCTGGGATGCTCGGTATTAGTGCCGCGGCCGCACGGGCGCGCGCCAGCCGGGGAATGGCAGACCTGCGCGTGGCGCTGAATAATCTTCAAAGGGCTCGCGCATGATGGATCGGTCTTCTAATAACCAGCCGCAGGCGCTAAAGCCGCCGGAAGCGCTGATGCGGGCGATTGCCCAGGATCTCAGGCCCGTAAAACCAGCGCCGCAGCCGCTCCTTCTGGCGTTGCGAATGGTTCCTCTCGCTCTCCTGGTTTCATCGGTGATTCTGCTGGCTATCGGACCCCGCCCCGACACGGGGATTCTAGGACCGCTTTTAACATGGGGCGCCTCTGCCGCGCAATTCGTGGTGGCGATCGTGCTCATCTGGATCGCCGCGCACGAGGGCACGCCAGCCGGGCGGCTCCCGAGGCAGATGGTTTACTCCGCGGCGGTCGTTGCATCTTTGGTCGTTGTATTTCTCACCCTACTAACCTTCTCGACAAGTCCTGTAAGTGAAACGTTGGGTGTCTCTGTATGGATTGCGAACAAAACCGTGCATGTCTCGCCATGGATCATGGGTTTCGCCTGCGGCATCGGGAGCACGCTATTCGGGGGGATACTAGTCCTGTTCTTCAGTTGGGTGTTTCGAAACTCGCTCGCGACTCGGCCAACTGTAGCGGGTGCCCTATATGGCGCAGGCGCGGGTCTCGCGATCAATGCCGGTTGGCGCATTGCCTGCCCGCTTTCGACCCCGGGGCATGCGCTGGGAGCGCACGGAGCAGCGATCATCGCGACAGTGATCTTAGGAGCACTCATCGGGCGTTCTCTAGGAAATCGGGGATTGCACGTCGGTTCCAGAGGTTCCTGAGCGGCGGTGCGGCGCCCAAGGTCGATGCAGAAGATGGAGGCGAATGCGCCCGATGCCGGTTTTTGAGTGTGCTCGAGCAGGGCCGTCACCGTATCCGTTCCTTGGTGGCCTATCATGTTCTGAAATTGCGCCACCAAGTCATCCTGCGCAGCGGAAGGTCCGAAAACTCTACGCGGAGAACGTTCGCAGAAGGTTAGCGCCGATCGTTTTATAATTCATACCGCTGTTTTGCAAGATGTACCGGCCTTCCCGGATCGTCAAGTTAAGAACCTCTCGTTCCCCCCAGGGAAGCTTTCGAATGAAACCTACAACCTAGGTCAGACCCCCGGGGATGACGCGCTTGGCATTGCAGGTGCTTCTCGAATAGCAGACAGGAGCTACCTATGACAAATAAATCGACATCACTTCAAGACCGACCCACTTTTCCTTCGGATGGGCCGTCGACTCTGGGCGACAAGATTTCTGACACCGCGGCGCAGGTGAAAGAGAAAGCATCCGAGCTGGGCCAGATGGCCGAGGACAAGATCGACAACAATCGAGACGCAGCGGCGACCGGCCTCGATAAAGCGGCCTCTACTCTTCACGATAAAGCTGAGAGTCTTCCTGGCGGCGAGAAAGTCACCAGTCTGGCACATGCGACGGCAGACAAGTTAAGTTCGACTGCCGATTACGTCCGGACACACGACGTCAACCGCATGATGGGGGATGTCGAGACACTGGTCAAGAACAATCCCGGCCCAGCGCTGTTGGCCGCAGCCGCGATTGGCTTTCTGGTGGCGCGGGCCTTCAGCACCAGCAACAACGATTGAGGACGGAGAGAAGAGGGCAAAAAGATATGGCAGCAGTGGACCGGTCTTTCTCAGAGCTTTTGCACGACATTATTCGCAATGTGCAAGAGATCGTTCGATCGGAGGTCCGTCTGGCGAAGATCGAAATCCGGGAAGAGGCGGCCAAAACGAGAGCCTCGCTGGTATTGCTCGGCGCGGGCGCGTTAACGGGGTTTTTCGCCATCCTCTTTCTGCTGCTCATGATCGCTTCCGCACTCGCGCTGGTAATGGCGAACTGGGCCGCTGCGCTGGTGGTGGGGGCTGCTCTGGCGGTCGCCGCGGGCGTGATGCTGATGGGCGGTGTGAAGAGCTTCCAACGAATTCATCCCACGCCGCAACGTACCGTAGAAACAATAAAGGAGAACATTGAATGGGCCAAACAACAAACCAAATAGAAGCTCACATCGAGTACACGCGTGGAGAGCTGGGTGCGAATCTGAAGGAATTGGAGCAAAAGGTTCAAACCGCCACCGACTGGAAGCATCATTTTCAGAACAACCCCATGGCCATGCTGGGCGTCGCCTTCGGGGGAGGAATCCTGCTGGCATCGATGCTGGGCGGACGCAAGAGCAGGAACGGGGGGCGATCTTACACGGCGCCCGCCGCGTCAGAACCACACGCCGGCACCAACCACCAAAAACACAAAGCGCTGGAAACCTGGGACAACATCAAGGGCGCTCTCATTGGAGTGGCGGCCACGCGTTTCAAGGATTTCGTCGGGGAAGTAGTGCCTGGTTTTCAGGAGCAGTTCCAGCGGACTGAACAGAAAGCCAAGGCGCTCGATGCTCCGGCGAGATCCTACGAAAGAACGGGAGTATAAATGCATTCAAGGTCTTGCTTCTCCGAGCAAGCCAAGAACAAGGTTTGGGATCAGGTCAAGCAGCGGGTCAATCCGAATTGGCCGCAGGAATTGACGGCTGAGAACTTAGCATGAGTGCACTATTATGAGGCATGGCTTCGTTTCAAGACCTCACCCACGCCGGCCGAGCGCTCGCCAGGAACCCAGGGTTTGCGACCGTCGCCGTCCTCACCCTGGCGCTGGGGATCGGAGCCAACACGGCCATCTTCAGCATCATCAACGGCGTTCTGCTGTCGCCGCTCCCTTATCCCGAACCGGATCGAATCGTCGCGTTATCCACCTTCTTCCGGCAAACCGGCTCCATCACGCCCCGGCTGACCGGCGGCGACCTGGTGGATATTCGCGCGGATGGCCAGATCTTCGATGCGTTGAGCTACTACGTCGGTGGAGAGATGGGCGTTCAGCTACAGGGCCGCGCGGAGTTCACGGGCGCATATCGGGTCAACCCCGATTTTTTCCATGTCTTCGGCGCGCATTTGGCTTACGGACGACTGTTTGAAAACGCCGACCAAGACCGCGCCGCCGTAATCAGCCTGCCGTTCGCCGAGCGCAATTTCGGATCCGGTCCGGCGGCCCTCGGCCGCGCCGTGCGAATCGAGAATCGATCTTATGATATCGTCGGTGTTCTTCCGGCAGACTTTCAATTTCCCGCCGAAACCCAAGTTTGGGTGCCTGCGCCGGTGACGCCCGACAATCTGAATCGCACGGCTTACAACTATCGAACGGTGGCCCGGATTAAATCGGGAGTCACGCTCGATACCGCTAAGGCGCACCTGGAGACGATTGCGGCGCGGCTGGCGGCGGCGATGCCGGACACCAATCGCAACAAGTCCTTCGTTGCAATCCCGCTGAGGGACCGGCTGGTCGGGCCGGTGCGCACCACGCTGTACCTGCTGATGGGCGCGGTCGCCTTGGTTCTGCTGATCGCTTGCACTAACGTAGCGGATTTGATGCTGGCGCGCGCCACGGCTCGATCGCGCGAGATAGCTGTACGAGCAGCCTTGGGCGCCGGCCGGTGGCATATCGTTCGTCCGCTTCTGGTGGAAAGCGCGGTTCTGGCGCTCGCGGGCGGTGCGCTGGGGCTCCTGCTCGCGAATATCGGAACAGATTTGCTGGTACGCGTTTCGTCCGGCCGCGTTCCGCTGCCGCGCTTGAACGACATCCATATCGACCGTATGGTTCTGATTTTCGCCACAGCGGTCTCGCTCGCCAGCAGTCTGATCTTCGGCCTCGTTCCTGCTTGGCAAGCCACCCGTGTCGATCTTCAAGACGCTCTGAAGCAGGGAGGCGCGCGCGGGCTTCTGGGCGGCGGATCCCCGCGCCTTCGGAATGGGCTGGTTATCGCCCAGATCGCGCTGTCTTTCGTGCTGGCGGTCGGCGCCGGCCTGCTGATGGGCAGCCTGGTGGCGCTCAACAACGCCCAACTGGGCTTCCGCACCGATGGCGTCCTGGTGATGTATGCGCACGCGCCAGCCGGAACGCTGGACGAGCAGCTCGGTGTAGGCCGGCTTTTTGAGCGCTCATTCAGCGAGCTGGCCGGGCTTCCGGGAGTGACGTCGGTAGCCGGCGCGATGGGGCTGCCTGCCGGACAATACGGATCTAATGGCTATTACGCGGTCGAAGGCAAGCATATCTTTGCTCCGGGCCAGCGCCTTCCGCACGCGGGTTTCCGGCTGGCAAGCCCCGGCTATTTCGCGACCATGGGAATCCCTCTGTTGCATGGCCGCGAGTTTTCGAGCCGCGACGAATACGGTTCCAACTTCGTCGTCATCATCAGTGAGGCGCTGGCTCGCGAGACCTTTCCCAATGAAGATCCACTGGGCAAGCGCGTCGAGTGCGGCCTGGATTCACCGAAGTGGATGACGATTGTGGGCGTCGTCGGGGACGTGCGTCAGGACTCTCCGGCCTCGGCGCCCGGCCCGGAGCTTTATATGCCGCTCAAGCAGCATCCCTTTTATGCCAACGAGCTGCAGGTGGTGGTGCGCACGGGCGTTGAGCCCGGATCGCTGATCAACGCGGTCCGCCAGAAGGTGCGCGGCCTGAACCCCGAGATCGCGATGAAGTTCACGACCTTGGACGCCATGGTGGCCGATTCGATCGCGCGCCCGCGCTTCCGTATGCTTCTGATCAGCGCCTTCGCTGGATTGGCGCTGCTATTGGTGATGGCCGGCGTCTACGGCGTGATGAGCTACGTGACCAGCCAGCGAACATCCGAATTCGGCCTGCGAGTGGCGTTAGGCGCAGCGCCTGGCGATCTAATGAGCCTGGTTCTCAAGGGCGCTATGCAGCTTGCGGCCGTCGGGCTGGCAATCGGGATATTGCTCTCGCTAGTTGCGGGTCGAGCGATGGCGAGCATGCTGTTCGGACTGAAACCGGCCGACGCACTCACGTATCTGGCAGTTCTTTGCGCGGTCACTCCGATCGTGCTTTTGGCTGCCGCAGTGCCGGCCTGGCGTGCAGCGCGCATCGATCCGCTGACCGCGCTGCGGGAAGAATAAGCCAACGGTTCACTTTTGTGCGAGTATAGAAATCGAAGATGACCGGGCTGCCTCAACCGCCAACGCCGCCGCCTCCGTTGAGTGCTGAATTCGAAAACTCGTCTAACTCGGGAAGTCAGGGCGCCTCGACGCAAAACTGGAATATGGCGCGTGGCTCGAGCGGTCAATCGGCGGTTGGTTATGGCAATAAAACCGTTATCACCAACCCGAACGAGCAGCAGGTGATCACGCTCGATCATATAAAGAAGGAAGCAACGGTGATGCCGCTGCCCCAGATGCCGGCAGGAATGGGCGGGATGATTCCCGGCGCACCCAAGGCCCCGTCGCCACAAACCCCCTCGTCCCCGACCCCTCCGGTACAAGTGACGGATCTCGGCAAGAAGCTGATCGCGGGACATGAGGCGGTGGGAAAACTATTCACGTTCAAGCCGCCGGCACCGCCGCAATTGCCGAAGCTGCCGGGGGTCAATTTGCCGCAAATGCCTAAACCGCCCGGCGGACCACCGGCGCCGCCAACGCCTCCGTCCGCTGGCGCGACACCACCTCAACTTCCAGGCGGAATACCGGCTCAGGCTCCGGGCGGAACGCTACCTCAACTTCCAGGCGGCATACCAGCTCAGTCTCCAGGAGGAGCACCGGCGGCTCCATCCGCAGCGGCGCCTGCTGCTCCCAAAACCGGGCTTCCACAAATGCCGCATGCCGTAGAAGTCTGGACCAGTCACAAACTGCAATTGCCTTTACTTACGAAATCAGGCTCGGGAGCGAGCCAGCAAACCACGACGTGCAAACAAGTCACCCCGGGCGAGCCACCCAGCAGCGCTTTTCAGATTCCTCCGGGCTATAAGGTCATCCATCCGCCGTCGATTCCCCACCTCCCCTCGATTCCCAAAGTTCCTTCGATGCCCAAGCTTGCAATCCCCAAGCCTTCAATCCCTAAGCTTCCGGGAGTTTGAGCTTCAGCGCACCAAGACTTGACAACAACACACTAAAGTTTGATAATGGAGCTAGGCTAATATACGAACCCGGAAATCTCACTCCGGAGGATTGAGGAAAAATGAGCAAAATCATAGGCATAGACTTGGGCACGACGAACTCAGTTGTCTCCGTTATGGAGGGTGGACAGGCGGTTGTTATCCCGAATCAGGAGGGTGGCCGGACCACGCCGTCCGTCGTGGGCTTTACCAAGAGCGGCGAGCGTCTGGTAGGGCAAGTGGCCAAGCGGCAATCAGTTACCAACCCGGAAAATACGGTGTACTCGATCAAGCGCTTCATGGGACGGAAATTCAGCGAAGTGTCGCAGGAGATGAAGCTTGTTCCTTACAAAGTCGTAGCTGGCGAGAATGGGGACGCGCGCGTTGAGATCAACGGCAAGAAATATTCGCCTCCCGAGATCTCCGCCATGATTCTGAACAAGCTGAAGGAAGCGGCCGAAGCCTATCTGGGCGAGAAGGTCACCAAAGCTGTGATCACCGTTCCGGCCTATTTCAACGATTCGCAGCGCCAGGCGACCAAGGATGCCGGCCAGATCGCCGGTTTGGAAGTCATGCGCATCATCAATGAGCCGACGGCGGCGGCGCTGGCCTATGGGCTCGACAAGAAGAAGAACGAAACCATCGCGGTTTATGACTTCGGCGGCGGCACGTTCGACATATCGATTCTGGAGGTGGGCGACGGCGTGGTAGAAGTGAAGTCCACCAATGGCGACACGCACCTGGGCGGCGACAACATCGACCAGCGGATCATTGACTGGCTGGTTCAGGAGTTCAAGAAGGAGACCGGCGTCGACGTCTCTAAAGACCAGATGGCGCTGCAGCGGCTCAAGGAAGCGGCAGAGAAGGCCAAAATCGAGCTGTCGACCGTCTTGGAAACCGAGATCAACCTGCCGTTCCTGACTGCCGACGCCAGCGGTCCGAAGCACATGAACACCAAGCTGACCCGGGCGCGGCTCGAGCAGATGGTGGCCGATATTCTGGAGCGGGCCATCGGCCCCTGCAAGCAGGCGCTCGCGGACGCCAGCGTGACTCCGCAGCAGATCGACGAAGTAGTGCTGGTGGGCGGCTCGACGCGCATGCCCAAAGTGCAGCAACAGGTGCGTGATCTGTTCAGCAAGGAGCCCAACAAGAGCGTTAACCCGGATGAAGTGGTCGCTGTGGGCGCGGCGGTTCAAGGCGGTGTGCTGGGCGGCGAGGTGAAAGACGTTCTCCTTCTGGACGTCACGCCGCTGTCGCTCGGGATCGAGACGCTGGGTGGAGTATTTACGCGGCTGATCGAGCGCAACACCACCATTCCGACGCGCAAGAGCGAAATCTTCTCGACGGCGTCCGATAGCCAGACCTCGGTGGAGATCAAGGTCTATCAAGGCGAGCGGTCCATGGCGGCGGATAACAAGATGTTGGGCGTTTTCCAACTGGTTGGCATCCCTCCGGCTCCGCGCGGCATTCCGCAGGTGGAGGTGACTTTTGATATCGACGCCAACGGTATCCTGAATGTCACGGCCAAAGACAAGGCCACCAACAACGAGCAGAAGATCACCATCACTTCCTCTTCCGGCCTGAGCAAGGACGAAGTGGAGAAGATGGCGCGGGACGCCGAATCGCATGCCGGCGACGATCGTAAGAAGAAAGAGGAGATCGAGTCTCGCAACCGTGCCGATGCCATGGTTTACAACATCGAGAAGATGTTGAAGGAGCATCGCGACAAAGTCCAGGCGTCCGACGCCAAAGCGGTGGAGGATGCGCTCGAAGAGACCAAGAAGGCGATGCAGGAGGGCGGGATCGACCGCATCAATCAGGCCACTTCGAAGCTGGAAACCGCTAGCCATAAACTGGCCGAGGCAATGTATAAATCGGCTGGTGCAACTGGAGGTCAATCTGGCGGTCAACCGGGAGAACAACCGGGCGGTCCAGCGGGCGACGGCCACGCGGCCGGTGGTGATTCGAAGCCGAAAGACAACGTCGTCGATGCCGAATTTGTAGACGTGGACGACAAAAAGTAACTGACGTTTTTATATGCCCAGCACTTCCAAGCAAGATTTTTATGAAGTGCTGGGCGTGTCTCGCGACGCTAAGGCTGACGAGATCCGCAAGTCCTATCGCAAGCTGGCCCGCAAACATCATCCCGACCTGAATCCCGGTGACAAAGCCGCCGAGGAGCGCTTCAAGAAGGTTCAGGAAGCCTACGATGTCCTGAGCGATTCCAAGAAGCGCCAGATCTACGACCAACACGGTTTTTATTCCGACAACATCCCGCCAGGCGGCGGCCCAAGCCCCGGCACGGGCGGAGGAGCCTACGATCCCGGCATGGGGTTTGGCGGCTTCGATTTTTCCGATTATGTAAATCAGACCGGCGGCGCGGACCGGAGTGGTGCTGCCGGGTCAAGTCAATTCCGCGACATCTTCAGCCAGTTCTTCGGTGGGCGGGGAGGCGATAATCACGCCGCCTCGGGACCCGAAAAAGGCTCCGATCTGGAGTATGGCCTGAATATCGATTTCTGGGAGTCCATTCGGGGCACTCAGGTAAAGCTCAACATCGTCCGCCAGGAAACTTGCGAAACCTGCGGCGGCTCGGGCTCGGTAGGCGGCGCGACCACCGTTTGTCCGGAATGCGATGGCACCGGAAACGTCACCCAGATGGCGGGCGCGATGAAATTCAGCCTGACGTGTCCGCGCTGCGACGGCAAAGGCAGACTGCGGAATGTCTGCCCCACTTGTCATGGCGACGGGCGGCTTTCGAAGCCTGATATGGTCGAAGTGCGAATACCGCCGGGCGCCCTGTCCGGATCGCGGCTTCGGGTCGCGGGAAAAGGCAATGCGGGCAGAAACACTGGCGCGGCCGGCGACCTCTACATCACCGTTCGAGTGACTCCCCATCCGTTTTTCGGGCGTGAAGGCGACGACATTCACATCCAAGTGCCGGTGACCGTTTCCGAGGCCGGATTGGGAGCCAAGATTGAAGTCCCCACCATCGACGGCCGGGCTCTACTCAAAGTGCCGCAGGGTACGCAGAATGGACAGAAATTCCGGTTGCGCGAAAAAGGCGTTATGAACGCGCGTAAGAACAAGCGCGGCGATGAGATTGTGGAAGTCGTGATCCAGGCGCCCAAAGCTCAGGACGAGCGCACGCGGGAGCTGCTGCGGGAACTGTCGCAGGCGAATACAGAAGATCCCCGGAAGGAGATTTGGTCCAAGGTGTAGATCTATTAAGGTGCAAATCTTATGGCCAGAGCCAGATCCAAAGCCGCGTACATGATATCCGCTGTCGCGGAGCAATATCAGATCCATCCCCAAACATTGCGCCTGTATGAACGGGAGGGGCTGTTAGCGCCGTCGCGAAGCGAAGGAAACACGCGCTTGTACACCGACGATGATCTGGAACGGTTAGAAGTGATTTTGAAGCTGACGCGCGAGCTGGGAGTGAACCTGGCCGGTGTTGAGATCATCCTGAACATGCGCGAAAAGATGGCGGGCATGCAGCGGCAGATCGAAGATTTCGTCTATACGCTCAATCGCGAGCTCACGGTTCGAGCCAGGAAGTCGGCTGAAGAGCCCCAGCACTCCTTGATCCCCGTGATTCAGATGACGTCGCTGGCCAGCCGGGAAACCGAACGCAAGGCGGACGCGAGAAAGCGGCGGAAGTAGGCGCCGAGCGGCTAGTGCATGATCTCCAGCAACATCCCCGTCGTGGCGTCCACAAATACGGAATAGTCGCTGCTGCTCACTGATTCGCCCCAAATCACGCGCCAGCTCGGGTCGGGGAACCGCTTGTTCTGCTCCAGCAAGTATGAAACAACCTTGTCCGGGTTCTTCTTGGTGTAATCCTTACTTTTTGCCGCGGCGGTGTCGTAGGCCTCGTCAGTATCGATTTTGAGCGCGGCCGGCAAGAAAGGAGCGGTCGTCCCGCGGCCTACCGCGTAATCTTCCGCAATCCCGGCAAAGACCCCTTGGTGCAGATTGCCGTCCGCTTCCACCGCCGAATAGGTGTAGGCTCGGGATTTTCCGAGCGACGGCGAAACGAAGATGGCCTGCCAGCCTCCGGCTTTACCCTTCTCGGATTTGACTTGCGACAGCTTGATGCTTCGCAGCTCCAACGGCTGAGCGTCCGGCGCCCAACCGCGCGCCTGTGGATACATCATCTGAAAGGCTTGTCGTCCAGTCAACGGCTCGGGAGGTTTCTCGGGCGTTTTGGTCTCGGCAGGCTTGGGCGCCTCCGAACATGCGGAAAGCAGAAAAACCAGCGGCAGCAGCAGGCGAGCCCGCGCGAGCGTTGACATGCATTCATTTTCCCATGGCTTCGCGTTAAGAGTCTCACAGTGCGTGCGATTGTTAAGGATTATAATGTGTGCAGGCGGGGAGGCTTTTCATGACAACCCACTTTCTTCTGCGTTGCTCGCTGGGGCTGACGCTGAGTATCGGTCTGTTTGCGCAGGCACGGCCGTCCAGTCCCGGAGGCGCCGGTGGTATCCCGACGAATCCCAATCCGAATACTCCCACTCAGCCGGGAGTTGGGACTCAGCCGGGAAACAACCCGAACAACTTCCCGTCGCCGGATATGGTGCAGCGGCCGCTGATACTGATGGGTAAAGTAGTGATGGAAGATGGAACGGCTCCCCCGGATTCGGTAACGATCCAGCTGACCTGCAACGGAGCGCCCCGCTCGGTCGGCTTCACCGACTCGAAGGGTGGATTCAGCGTCGACCTCAGTAATCGCATGAACAACGCAGCGCTGCTGGATGCCAGCCAGCCGGTCAATGGAGGCGGCTTTGGCGGTCCCTACGGCGGCGGCTCAATGGGCGGCGGGCGCATGAGCTCGCCCAACGCTTCGAGCGGTCTGGGGGAACGCGATCTGATGTCCTGCGATCTGCAGGCCGCTCTAGCCGGCTTTCGTTCCGAGCATATCAATTTGGGTACTCGCCGGTCCTTGGACAATCCCGATGTCGGGACGATACTCCTGCACCGGATCGCCGGGGTGGAAGGCCTGACCATCAGCGCCACCAGCGCCTTCGCTCCTAAGGACGCCAAGAAGGCGTTCGACAAGGCGCGCGAGGCCGCGAGGAAACAGAAATGGGACGAGGCGGAAAAAGATTTCCAGAAAGCGGTTGATATTTATCCCAAGTATGCGGCGGCCTGGTACCAGCTCGGGCTGGTCCAGCAAGAAAAGAAAAACGAGGACGCAGCCCGCAAGTCCTATGCCCAGGCACTCGCCGCGGATTCGAAATTCGTCAGTCCCTATCAGGAGCTCGCGATGCTGGACGCGCGCGAGCAGAAATGGCAGGATGTAGTCGCTGACACCGATCGTCTGCTGCGACTCAACGCCGTGGATTTCCCGCAGGCGTGGCTCTTCAATTCCCTGGGCAATTACTACCTCAAGAACCTGGATGCGGCGGAAAAAAGCGCTCGCGAGGGGATCTCGCATGACGCCGCGCATCATTACGCCACCATGAATCATGTTCTCGGCGCCATTCTCGCGCAGAAAAAGGATTACGCCGGCGCCGCCGAACAGCTACGCGACTATATTCATTTCGCCCCCAACGCCACCGACATCGATCAGGTGAAGCAGCAGCTTGCCGAAGTGGAGAAGGTACTGGGGCCGGAAGCGAAAAAACAGGATACGGACAAGCAGTAGGAAGCCGGCCAAGCGTAGTACCGGTACTCTCAATCTAAAAATACGGGTTGTCCAACAGCATCAGTAGAGTGAACACTGATTACAGGACAATCATGGAGCGAGCCGACCTGGAGCAATGGAAGGGCAGAGAAGTTGCGCGACTTCTTGCCCTGGTCGAAACCGAACGCCGCTACTATCAGGAGATCGTTGCTTCCGTGCCGGTGGGCCTGCTGGTGCTGGCGGCAGATCTCGCTATCGTCTCGGCCAACCGGGCCACCCGAAAGATCTTTGGGCTGCGCAGCGGCGATGCTTTGCGCGGCAGGCTGGACGCGCTGCTGCCGGGATGGGTGCTCGATCGGGTGACGGCAGTGCTGAAGTCCGGTGTAGCGCAGACGGATGTTCTGGTTGAATCGGAAACGGACGAAAAGCGGCGTCTGCGGATCGCAATTCTTCCTATTCGGAGCTGGGATGACGAAGCCGCACTGGAAGCGCTCCTTAGCATCGAAGACGTCTCTGCCATCGAGCAGACTCCCCAACTATCGCTGTCTCTAAGCCCAACCTCTCTGAGCGCGACATCTCTGAGCCCAACCTCTCTGAGCCCAACCTCTCTGAGCCCAACCTCCGCCTCCGCTCCTGCCCCTGTACCAGCCGCCGAGGTACCAGAACCAAAGTCCGAAATCGCGAAAGCTCCTGGAGCTGAAATCCTCAACAATCTGGAGGCCGCCGTCTGGACGGTGGATCTGCCGGACAGAAATTTCACCTTCGTGAGTCCTTACGCCGAGCAGTTGCTGGGATATCCGGCGGAGCATTGGACGACGAACGCCGCGTTCTGGACGGATCGCGTGCATCCGGCAGACCGGGACTGGGTGGCGCAATCCTATGAGCGCGCCATCGAAAGCGAAGCCGCGCACGTCTGTGAGTTTCGAGCGGTCGCTTCGGATAGCCGCATCGTTTGGCTGCGAGAAAGGGCCCGCGTAGTCGCCGATTCCCAGGGTCGTCCGAGCCATTTGGTCGGTGTCACCATGGACGTCACCGAAAGGCGCCTGGTGGAAGAACAACTCACGCAGGCCGAGCGCGTGGAAGCCGTCTCCCGGCTCGCCAGCCGCCTGGCGCATGACCTGAACAACATGCTCATGATCATGACCGGATACGGCGAGGAGTTACTGAATGGCTTGCCGCAGGGCAGCTCATTGCGCGCCGATATTCAAGAGGTCCTTACTGCAACCGAACGCATGACGGCGTTAACCAGCCAATTGCTCAGCTTTGCCAGGCGGCAGGCTGCTCCGGCCGGCACGGTTGAACTGGAAACGATGCTTGGCACAGTGCAGCAGTACCTGCGAGTTCTGGTAGGGGAACAGACTGAGCTGGAGGTGAAGTTGTCGCCGGACTCCAACGTCGTCAAGGCGGATTCCAGCCAGTTGGAACAGATTATCGCCGCCATCGTAGAGCGTCTGCGACAGATCGTGCAAGGCAAAGGACGGATTCGAATCGAGACCTCGCGAATCGATATTCGGGAAGATTTAAGGCGTCCGGACGCGCCGCTTCAACCTGGAGCCTATGGCGTGATCACGATCTGCGGCACGGGGCGGGCGTTTGAGGGCGATTTGAGATCCAGCTTGTTCGAATCGGTTTTGGCTGGTAAAGAGCCCACCGACGACTCCGCGAGCGCGGTTTCGCGAGCGTATGGGACTATCCGCCAATGGGGCGGCGACATCGCGGTATCGAATGAGCGGTACGAAGGGCCGGTGGTCAGCCTGTTCCTGTCGCGCGTCGAGGAGACGATCGAGCGACAACCTGAACCAAAAGTCGTCGAGACGGCGCCGGCGGAGCCTGCTTCTCATCTCGAAACCATTCTGGTGGTGGAGGACGAGGCCGGGATTCGCGCGCTAGTCCGCAAGATCCTCCGCAGGCAGGGCTACGAAGTACTCGAGGCGTCGAACGGAGACGAGGCCCTGGCTATTTGCCGCGAGCATCCCGGACCGATCGAGCTGCTGATCACCGATGTCATCATGCCAGAGGTGGGTGGCCGCGAATTGGTGGACCGCTTCCATGAGTTGCGCGGCGCCGCGAAGGTTCTGTATGTCTCCGGCTACACCGACGATGCCGCTATTTATGCGGGCAAGTTCCCACCGGGAACCGCATATCTACAGAAACCTTTTACGCTGGGCGCGCTGCTGGACAAGGTGAAAGAGGTTCTGGGGAGTTCCTGATCAAAGACGTGTCGCACGCGCCAGCCGAATGTCATTGAGTTTGCCAAACCTGGATAAAGAATGAATTGTGGGGCGGACCCCATGGTTCGCACGGGACGCCCCCGTCCCGCTCGCGCGCCGACGGAGTCAGCGCCTTGCGGATACAGAAGGCCGACCCGGGGGTGTGCGGCAGACCAGAGGTCCGACTCACTTCAAACAGACGCGGAAATATAAAGATCGGTGCGCCTGTCGCACAGCGCTCCATCGAGTCCCAGGAATGAACAATGCCGGCACCGGGTGATCTTGCCAAACGCCTGAATTCAATCAACGAACCGCTGGCAATCTATTTGCCTCTTGAGTCTGGTCTTTCAGGAGGACACCGATGCCAAGAGTGGAGCGCATGCGCGAAGTATTAGCCAATCCCCTGACCCAGGCGTACATCGAGCGCAAGTCCGGCGAAGGCTGGAAACCCGTCGTCATAGTCTGGGAGAGGCAGGTGGAAGGCAGCCAAACCGGAGCAGCCGACATCACGGAAGACCCGCCTTATGGCCTCAAAATTTCCGAAGACTGTCTGCAGCTCGAGCAGGACATTCAGGAAAAAGAAGCGTTGCTGGTGATGCTCGAAATGATCATCCAGGACAAACCGCTGTCGGAGATCGCCGAGTCCTTGAACCAGCGCGGCTTTCGCACTCGGCATAACAACCGGTGGACCCCGGGAACCGTCTTCGACATGCTGCCCCGCCTCATCGAGGTCGGACCCCGTGTGTTCACCAGCGAGGAGTGGGTGGTTCGCCGAGGCCGTCTGATGAACGTCGTCTGATCTCCGCTACTCATAGCGAGGCGCGTTAAAACCCACCGTCGCCCGGTTCTGGGTGCGTCAAAAGAATCAACTCCGCACGAGTTGGCTCCTATCCCATTGAAAAATCTAGAACCGTTCGCCGGAGGCTCGATTGCGAGGACTTTAGGGTCGGTCGTACCCCGTGCGAGGAGGACGTGTCTTAAGGGAATTTGACGTGGTGGAGACGTTAAAGGCCATCTGCGAACACACGACCGCGCTTAAGGTCTTGGCCGTAGCGCGGTGATTCACAAGACCCCGAGGCTGCATTTCGAGCTTCGGAGGTGCGGAGACGGCGCGCGGGTTGACACCGTCGCGTAGCTTGACTTTGCGCGCCGCTTCCGTAACCGATTTCAGTCACGGCTTTAGGCTGGCGTAAAATGCCACCAAGCGTTCACGATATTGAGGACCGGCAGTCTCGACGATGTCGTTGTGCCCGGCGTCCTCAACTATCCAAAACGACTTTGGCGCTTGCGCGGCTGCATACAATTCCTGGCCGAGCCGCAATGGGATGATCTCATCCTGGTCACCTTGCATGAAGAGCTTCGGCTTCAGAATCCAACGAATTTTCGGAACAGAATTGAGACTTCGGACCAGTAGCGGCCCGAGAACCGGCAGAACTGTGCCGGCCACGTCGCTCCCGGAAGTGAACGGGGCTTCGAGTATCAACCCGGCGCAAGGACGACGGGATGCCAAGTCGATTGCGACTGCTGTTCCGAGCGATTCGCCATGCAGGATGATCTGCTTCGGCCGATAACCTTGCCCGAGCAAATACGCGAGCGCCGTTTCGCTGTCGATGTAGAGCCCCTTCTCGGTCGGCCGTCCGCCGCTCTTTCCATAGCCGCGATAATCGAGGATTAAAATCGAGGACCCGGCGGCGACAATCTCGTGAATGTGCGGAATGCGGTGCGTGACGTTGCCGGCGTTACCGTGGAGGAAAAGCGTAACCAGGCGCGTGCCGTCGCGACGGACCAACCATGCGTGCAGCCGGACGCCGTCGGGCGTGTTCAGCCAGACATCCTGAGCGCCGACTTGCGATTGCAAATCCCAAAATCCTTGCGGATACTTGGTCGGATAGTAGATCGCGCGATTCGCGAAAAAATAGAGCGCGCCATACGCGCACGCAACCACGATCGGCCAAACGATGTAGCTGGGCACTCGCAGCACGATCAGTCCATCTTACCGCTGCGTCATGCCTCGGCCGGCCCTTCGTTGGGCTCTCCGTGCTATCTTCAACTCTTTGCCCCCTCCACTGACAGGCGTACGTGTTCTGGACCTCAGCACCGTTGTAGCCGGGCCCACCGCCACCATGATCCTGGCTGACCTGGGCGCCGAGATCCTCAAGGTCGAGCGCATCGACGGCGACGACGCCCGCGGTATGCCGCCCCATCGCGGCCCGTGGGGCTCTTATTTCATCCCCATCAATCGCGGCAAGCGTTCCATTTCGCTCGACCTCCGAAATCCGGCCGGGCGCGACGTAGTGCTCAAACTTGCGGAAACCTGCGACGTCTGCGTCGAAAACTTTCGCGGCGGAAAAGCAGCCGAGCTGGGGCTCGACGAACCGGCCATTCGCGCGCGTAAACCGGACATCATCTATGCTTCGCTTTCCGCTTATGGATCGCGCGGTCCCGACTATTCCAAGCCCGGCTACGATGCCATCCTGCAGGCGCGCAGCGGCATCATGAGCGTCACCGGCGTCAACGAAAACACGCCCATGCGCGCGGGCGTCTCCATCCTCGACATGGGCGCGGGCGTCTGGATGGCGCTCGGCGTCGTGACGGCGCTGTTCGAGCGCCAGCGCTCCGGTCGCGGCCAGCGCCTGGATGCCTCATTGCTCCAGACGGGCGTCATGCTGATGTGCTACCACCTGCTCTATCGCCAGTTCACTGGCGTCAATCCGCGACCGGAAGGCGCGCGCCACTCCTCGGTCGCGCCCTACGGAGCGTTCGCCACCGCCGACGGGGCCATTATGATCGGCACTTCTAATGACCGGCTGTTTCGCCGCCTCGCAATTGCGCTCAATCGTACCGACTGGCTGGACGAGCCCTGCTACTCATCCAATTCCGAGCGCTGCCGCAACCGCGCCGGCTTGGAAGGCCAGATCGCCGATTTGTTACGGACCAAACCGACGGCGCACTGGGTCGAGGTATTCAACGAGAACGACGTACCCAACGACGCCGTCCAAAACGCCGAACAAGTGCTGCAAGATCCGCAACTGGCGGCCCTCAACGCGTTCGCCGAAGTCGAGCTTGGCGGCGAGGAGCCGGCCCTGCTTCCGCGCCTGCCGATCGCACTGTCGCGTACGCCCGCCGGTCCCGCCGGTCCGCCGCCTGCGCTGGGCGAACATAGCCGAATCATTCTCCGCGAAGCCGGATACCCGGACGCGGCCATTGATGAATTGATTCGCATTGGGGCGTGTGGCGCGGAGGTCTAAGTGGGCTACGGCCGCTATTTCGACGAGCTCGAAGCGGGCCAGCAATTCAAACACTGGCCCGGCCGCACCATCACTGAATTCGACGATACGCTTTTCAGCCTGATGAGCATGAACCAGCATCCGCTGCACATCGACGAGCACTACGCCGCGGGAACGCAGCACGGCCGTCGATTAGTAGAAGGCCCGCTGGTGATCAGCCTGGTGATCGGCATGAGCCAAGCCGACGTCGGTGGCCGCGCGCTCGAAACGCTCGATTATTCCGACGTTCGCCACCACGAGCCGGTCTTCCACGGCGATACAATTTATGCCGAATCGACGATTGTGGCGAAAGAAGAACAAGCGGGCGGTCGCGGGGTAATCATCGTGGAAACGAAAGGCTTCAACCAACGCAGAGAAATCGTGCTCACGCTGCGCCGCAGGATCGTCGTGCCGAAGCGGCCGGAAGGAGAACAGCCGTGGCCAAATTGACCGCCGAGCAGGAACTGATCGTTACCACCGTCCGGCAGTTCGTCGATAAAGAAGTGGTGCCCGTCGCGTCAGCACTGGAGCATCGCAACGAATATCCGCACGCGTTGGTCGAACAGATGCGCAAGATCGGCCTGTTCGGATTGAACGTGGCCGAGGAGTATGGCGGCGCCGGCACCGATTTCACGACTTTCGCGATGATCTTCGAAGAGCTTGGGCGAGGCTGGCTGGGCTTGGCGGGAGTGATCGGAACTCACTCGGTGCTCTGCGACGTGCTCAATCGCTTCGGGACCAAGGACCAGAAACAGCGATTTCTGCCCGGCCTCGCCACGGGCGAACGGCGCGGCGGCATCTGCCTCTCGGAACCTAACGCGGGCACCGATCTGCAAAACATCACGACTGTTGCAACCCGCCACGGCGACGGCTACCGCATCAACGGCTCCAAGATGTGGGTCACCAACGGGCGGTATGGTAACACGTTCCTGCTCCTCGCTAAGACCGATCCGAAGGCCGAGCCGGCTCACAGCGGCATGAGCGCGTTCGTGATCGAAAAGGGCAAGCCAGGCCTGACCGTCAGCCGCGATATCGACAAGCTGGGGTACAAAAGCGTCGAGACCTGCGAGCTGCACTTCCAGGATTTTCCGGTGCCAGCCACAAATCTGATTGGCGGCGCGGAGGGCCTCGGCTTCAAGCAAGTCATGACGGGATTGGAGGCCGAGCGTCTGAATGTCGCCGCTCGCGGCCTCGGCATCGCGCGCGCTGCTTTCGAAGAAGCTATTCGCTACGCCCAACGGCGCACGACCTTCGGTAAACCGATTGCGGAACACCAGACCATTCAAATCAAGCTCGCCGACATGGCCACGCGCATCGAAGCGTCGCGCTTGTTGATCTATTCCGCCGCCGAGAAAAAGGACCGTGGCGAGCGCTGCGATCTCGAAGCCGGCATGGCGAAGCTGTTCGCCAGCGAGACCGCGGCTGAGGTTTCGTTCGAAGCCATGCGAATCCTGGGCGGCAACGGCTACTCGAAAGATTTTCCGGTGGAGCGATATTATCGTGACGCTCCGCTGGTGGTCATCGGCGGCGGCACCAACGAACTGCAGCGCCTCATCATCGCGCGCAACTTGCTCAAGAAATATCGCGTATGAGCTTCGGCCGCTATTACGACGAATTCCAGACCGGCGCCGTTTACCGCCACTGGCCGGGCCGCACCATCACCGACCACGACAACACCTGGTTCGCACTGCTCTCGATGAACCAGCATCCGCTTTTTATCGACGATCATTACGCACGCCGCCAGCCCCACGGCCGCCGCCCAGTCATCGACACCCTGGTCTTTAGTCTCGCCGTCGGCATGAGCGTAGCGGACACCAGCGGAAAGACCATCGCCAATCTCGGATACGACACCGTCGTGTTCGAACGCCCGCTGTTTCCAGGCGATTCGCTCTATGCAGAATCGGAAGTGCTTGAAATGCGCGAGTCCGCCAGCAAGCCTGATCGAGGCATCGTCGCCATCGAAACGCGAGGCTTCAATCAGAACCGCGAGCGCATCATCGTGCTGCGCCGGGCATTCCTCGCTCCGAAACGAGGCGCCTGATGATGCACGAACTGCTGCGTAATGCCACTAATTCTCCTAATGCCGAACATCTGCACTATTTGTGGGGCGGACCCCTGGTCCGCGGCCGACCCCATGGTCGGCCTTCTAGGCGAGAGCGGGACGGGGGCGTCCCGCGCGGACCATGGGGTCCGCCCTACAATTTGTGCCTAATCCCAGGTTTGCGAAAACCATGAAGCGCGAAACTCCCTACTACACCCGCGAACTGGTCGACTTCCTCGCCGGCCTCAAGCCACCCGGTCTCCCCACCGCCATCTTCGACCGCGCGCGCTATCTCTTGCTCGATTACCTGGGCGTCGCCATCCGCGGATCGTGTGCCGAATCGTCCGCTCCGGTTTATCGCATGATCGAGCGTCTCGGTGCCACCGGCGGGCCGGGCTCGGCCACCGTCATCGGCAAAGGCATCCGAACCCTGCCCGGCTATGCAGCGCTCGCCAACGGCACGGCGGCCCATGCCAGCGAACTCGACGACACACACAACGCCGGCTCTATTCACCTCGGCGTCGTAATGTTCTCCACTGCCCTCGCGCTTGCAGAGACCCTGCCGGATGCCCCGCTCGATCAATTCTTCACCGCCGTCGTCGCCGGATATGAAGCCGCCGCCCGCATCGCCATGGCTGTTCGGCCCAAGGAGCACTATCTGCTCGGCTTCCATCCCACCGCAACGTGCGGAGTCTTCGGCGCGGCCGTCACCGCTTCCAAGCTTCTCGGCCTCAGTGTCGATCAGGTGCTTTCAGCGGTCGGGATCGCGGGCAGCATGGCCGCAGGATCGCTCGAATTTCTCGCCGATGGAGCGTGGACCAAGCGCCTCCATGCAGGGCTGGCCGCGCAGAACGGCATACAGGCTGCCATGCTCGCTGCCGAAGGCTTCCGCGGGCCGTCCCGAATTCTTGAAGGACGCGACGGTTTCCTTCACGGCTACTCGCGCGACCCACTGCCCGATCTGCTGACCAGCGATCTCGGCCAGTCTTTCGAAATCCTACGAACCAGCGTCAAACCGCACGCCTGCTGCCGCTACATCCAAGGCCCGATCGATGCGATCCTGGCTCTCGTCCACGAGCACAACGTCGAGCCCGCGCAGGTCCGCCAGATCGAGGCCGCGGTTCTCGAAGCTGGATGGCCGCTGGTGGTTGAGCCTCGCGCTCAGAAATACAAACCCCAATCGATTGTTGAAGCGCAGTTTTCCATGCCCTACGGCGCAGCAGTTGCTGTGATCGATCGCGCCGCCGGCCTCGAGCAATTCAGCCAAGCCAGGCTGCAGTCCAACGATGTCCGTAGTTTCCTCGACAAAGTGGTCATGATCAAAAATCCTGAGATCGAGAAAACGTTCCCCGAAGAATGGCCCGCCATCGCCACCATCCACCTGAAGGACGGTCGCAGCTTCGAAAAAATGATCCGTCATCCCAAAGGCGACCCGAAAAACCCGCTGACGTGGCCGGAACTGATCGCTAAGTTTCGCGCGCTCGCCGGAGCCGTCCTATCGCCCGATCGCTGCGAGGAAATCGTCGCCCAGGTGTCGGCTGCTGATTCTTTGGCAGGCTTACCCGCTCTCTGTACGCCTTATGAAAACTGAATTCGATCCCGATTTCGGCTCCGCCCTCGACGCCGCGGCGGCCATCCGAGAGCGCAAGATTTCCGCCGTCGAGCTGACGCAGCACACCCTGCGCCGCATCGACGCCTTTCAGCCCAAGCTAAACTCCTACGTCTATAAAATGCGCGAACAGGCGCTCGACGCCGCCAAGCAAGCCGACGCAGTCATCGCGCGAAACGGCGAAACCGGCCCATTCCATGGCGTCCCGATCAACGTCAAGGAAAGCTTCGGAGTCCGCGGCCAGCCTTGTACGTGGGGCGTTGCTGAATTTAAGAATGCGATAGCACCCGCCGATTCTGTCGCTGTGCGCCGTCTTCGCGATGCAGGCGCCATCCTGCTCGGCGCCACCAACGTCCCGAAATTTCTCATGGACGGCCAGTCCTTCAATGAAATCTACGGCGTCTCGAATAATCCCTGGGATCTCACGCGCACGCCCGGCGGATCATCGGGAGGCTCAGCCGCATCGCTCGCCGCTGGGTTAGCCTTCTTCAGCATCGGCTCCGATATCGGCGGCAGCATCCGAACGCCCGCGTCCTTCTGCGGAATCTACGGCCACAAGCCTACGCTCGACATCGTCAGCATGGCCGGTCATCTTCCCGGCGGATCGGAAACTAATCCTGGTTTTTCTACGCTGCTTGCGGTAGCCGGCCCCTTGGCGCGCAGTGCGGAGGATCTGGAAGCGGGGCTACGCATCCTGGCCGGCCCGGAACCGCCCGATTCCAGAGCATTCCATTGGACCCTCCCCAAGCCGCGCCACCAGCGTCTGCGCGACTATCGCATCGGCTATTTGCTCGAAGACCCAGCCGTTCCGGTCTCTACTGAAACGAAATCTGTACTCGAGGGGGCGATCCGTGCCTGTGAGAAGGCTGGGGCTAAAGTCAAGCAAGGTTGGCCCGAGGGTTTCCAGTTCCAGGATTTGCTCGATACGTATTTCTTCCTGCTCGGAGCGTTCGACTTCAGCGTCATGCCGCCCGAGCGCCAGCATCGCGTGCGGCCGCATTTTGAAAAACGATCGGACACGCTCGCGAAAGGGGCGCTCAGCAGTTTCGCGGAATGGCAACAAAAGAACGGAAAGCGCCTGGCTTACCGGGCCCTCTGGGAAAAAACTTTCGAATCCGTCGACGTGTTTCTGCTCCCCACCGCTTTCACGACGGCGTTTCCGCACGACCCGACGCCTCCCGACCAGCGGAGGATCCCTATGCCCGAAGGTGGCTCGCAAAACTTCTGGAGCCTGCTTTCCTACATTACGCTCGCTACGTTGACCGGCTGTCCCGCCACGACTGCTCCGGCAGGTCTCAGCAAAAGCGGATTGCCCGTCGGGCTGCAAATCATCGGACCATATCTGGAGGACGCAACGCCCATCGGCTTCGCGCAACTTCTGGCCCGCGAAATCGGTGGATTCCAGCCACCTCCCGGCTATTCCAACGCCTGATCCCCGCGATATAATGAGTCCCATCTGGAGCGCAAACAATGACAGCTAAGTTCGCTTTGTCAGCCGCCGCCGGACTCACGCTATTCCTGGCCTCGCTACCGGCCCTGGCGCATCACTCTTTCGCCGCCGAGTTCGATGCGGAAAAGCCAGTCAGCATGAAGGGCAAGTTCGTCAAGATGGACTGGGTCAATCCGCACTCCTGGATCTACATGGACGTCAGCGGTCCCGCCGGCAAGGTGGTGAGTTGGAAATGCGAAGCGCTTCCACCCAACGGCCTGTACCGCGGCGGCTGGCGCAAGGATTCGCTAAAGCCCGGCGACGAGATCACCGTGGAAGGCTTCCTGGCCAAAGATGGCACGTCCACCATGTGGACCAGAACCGTGACCACCGCCGACGGCCGTCGAATGTTTGCCGGCAATGCCGACTCCGTTCCGCCGACGCGCACGCCTTCTACTGACCAGCCGAAGCAATAACCCGAGCCCGATGACCAAGCATCTGCTTCTGGCCGTCTTCGCCGCCACGCTGCCCGTGGCCGCCCAATCAACCTACAAAGCTCCACGAACGTGGGGCGACAAGCCCGACCTGCAAGGAATCTGGCAAGCGCAAAACACCGCATCCTACGATCTCGAGGCCCACACCGCGTCCACTGGCGTGCCTGCCGGACCCGGAGTAATCGTAGATCCGCCCGATGGGAAAATCCCGTACCTGCCCGCGGGGCTCGCGAAAAAGCAGCAGAATTTCAAGAATCGCGCTACCGCCGATCCGGTCGCCAAGTGCTTCATGCCCGGCGTCCCGCGCTTCACCTACATGCCGTTCCCGATCCAGATTTATCAGACTCCCAAATTCGCGATCATCACGTCTGAGTATATTCATAACGATCGCACCATCTATCTGGACGGAAGCAAGCATCTGGACGGCGTCGACTTCTATGACGGCGATTCGCGCGGCCGCTGGGAGGGCGACACGCTGGTGGTCGACGTCGCGGATTTCAACGACGAGACCTGGTTCGATCGCGCCGGGAATTACCACAGCGATGCCTTGCACGTGGTGGAGCGTTACACTCGCACCGGTCCCGACACTCTCACCTACGAAGCCACCATCGAGGATCCGAAGGTATTCACCCGGCCGTGGAAGATCAGCATGCCGCTAGCGCTCCACAAGGAGAAAAACTTCCGCCTGCTGGAATATGAGTGCCACGCGTATCTCGAAGACGCTGCCAAGGAGGATAAGTGAGATGAAACCGCAGCTCGCCGCCTCACTCTTCGTCGTCGCCATCACGCTCGCTCCAAGGCCTGCTGCCGGCCAAGGCCAGTACCTACCCTATTACCAGCCGCCGGTAGTCAAAGGCGGTCCAGTGCCCCGGCTTCCCGACGGTCATCCGGATCTGCAGGGATACTACGGCCCACGCTTCAATCAGTCGATTTACGATATCGAAGATCATCCTGTGGCTCGCACCGGAATTCCCGCCGGCAAAGGCGCGATTGTCGATCCGCCCGGTGGCAAAATTCCCTACCAGCCCGCGGCCGAGGCCAGAGCCCGTGATCTTGGAAAGAATCACGTGTACGACGAACCCGAGGCACATTGTTTTATGTCCGGCGTGCCGCATTCCGCCTATCAGCAATTCGGATTTCAGATCATCCAGCCGCCCGGCTATTTCCTGATCCTGTTCGAGTACGCGCATTCCTTCCGCTCCATCCCGACCGACAACCGGCCGCACATTCCAGCCGACATCAAGATGTTCATGGGCGATTCGGTGGGCCATTGGGAAGGCGACACGCTGGTGATCGACACCACCAATCAAAACGGCCGGACTTGGTTCGACATGGTGGGCAATTTCACGACACCCAATATCCACGTGGTCGAGCGGATTACGCCGATCGATTCCAACGCCATCAATTACGAAGCCACCGTCGAAGACTCCACCATCTATACTCGCCCCTGGAAGATCGCCGGTACCTGGCAGCGCCGCCCGGACGACAAAGAGTACCAGCAGATGGAATTCGCCTGTATCGAAGGCAACCAGGATCTGGAGCATTACGTCGAAGGCGTCGGCGGCGCCGCCAAGAAAGTCCGCTAGAGTAATACCCAGTCCCTCTCTGCTGTGCCACACTGAACTTGAATGGCTTGGTTCACGAGAGAGAAGACGTCTCTGAAGACCGAAGAGGGCGAGCGCAAGGTCCGCACCGAAGGATTGTGGCTGAAGTGCGAGCACTGTGGCGAGATCATCTGGCGCAAGGCGCTGGAGGACAACCTGCAGGTCTGTCCGAAATGCGGGCATCACGATCGGATCAACGCGCGCACGCGCTTGACCATGCTCTTCGACGGGGGCCAGTTCGAGGAGTTCGATACTCAACTGGCGTCGTCCGACCCGCTGGAGTTCGTGGATTCGAGAACCTACAAAAAGCGCCTGGCGTCCAATCAACATCTGACCCACCTGCGCGACGCGATCATCTCGGCGGCGGGGAATCTGAATGGCCGCCGGGTGCACATCTGCGCACTGGATCTGCGGTTCATCGGGGGCAGCATGGGGGCGGTGGTGGGCGAGGCGATCACGCGCGCCATCGAGCGGTCGCTGGAACGGAACGTTCCGCTGATTATTATTTCGGCGTCCGGAGGCGCGCGCATGCAGGAGGGCACGGTCAGCCTGATGCAGTTGGCCAAAATTTCGGCCGCGCTGATGCGCTTGGACGAAGCAAAGATTCCATACATCAGCGTGATGACCGATCCGACCACCGGCGGCGTCACGGCTAGTTTCGCAATGCTGGGCGATCTCAACATCGCTGAACCGGGCGCGCTGATCGGTTTTGCGGGCCCGCGCGTGATTGAGCAGACTATTCGCCAGAAGCTGCCGGAAGGCTTTCAAACCAGCGAGTTTTTGTTGAAGCATGGTTTTCTGGACGCGGTAGTGAAACGCGGAGAGCTGAAGGACTATCTGTCCAAGGCATTCGATTTCTTTCTCGCATGAGTTACCCGAAACAATACAAGGCGGCTTTACTGGAGGCGATCGAGCGGATCGATACGAACCGGGTGGAGCAGGCCATCGAATGGTTCCGCCAAGCGCGCGACGGCTCCAAGCATATCTTCGTGTGCGGGAACGGCGGCAGCGCTTCGACGGCGTCGCACTTCACGTGCGACATCGTAAAGGGCGCGAGCTACAATCGCGAGACGCGCTTCCGCATCATGGCGCTGACCGATTCGCCGGCGACCCTCTCGGCCTATTCCAACGATGTCGGCTACGAATGCGTTTTCGTCGAACAATTGAAGAATTTCGCGCAGCCAGGCGACCTGGTGATGTGCATCAGCGGATCGGGCAATTCGCCCAATGTGGTGCAGGCGATGGAGTACGCCAATTCGATCGGCTGCAAGACCATCGCGCTGACCGGCCGCGATGGGGGCAAGCTAGGGCCGCTGGCTCATCTCAATATTCAGGTGGCCGTGCCGCACATGGGCCGGATCGAAGATGCGCATATGGTGGTGTGCCATATGATCGCGTATCATTTTATGGACAACTAAGCACCTTTCGGTAAATCCATCGATTCGAGTGGCGCCTGAATCCGTTCCAGGGCCTGCGCGAGCGTGGTGACCACATCCACGGAGAACGCCGCTGCCAGCCGTTCCTCGGATTGCTCTCCACTAGCCAAGAAGTTCCATAAACCGGCGACGATTCTGAGCTTCGGAAAGCTTCGGCGCAATTGTTTGGTCAAAGAGCGCACATGCAGCAGCGCGAACGGCGGCAATGCGGAGATGCACACCACATCGCATTCCTGCCTGGAAAGCAGATCTAATGCATCCCCCGGGGAATGTGGAATGGGCAAGAGCACCGCTGTATACCCAGCCAATTCCAGAATTTGGGTCAACATCGCAGCGGTGCTCTCGTCGGCCCGGTCGCTGGCCGGGATGCAGACCACTCGAAGATCCAGGCGGGACTGGTCCGGCTTCTTGAATTCGATGAAGAGCCCGTCTTCGGCTACCTGAGTTTTGGCGGGCGCTTGGAGGCCGTGTTCGGCAAGGTCGGCGATAAATTCGTTGATGCTCTGAATCAGGAAATTTTCCCGGTTTTCATCCAGGTTTCCCTGATGGCGCTCTTCCTCAGCCATGCTCAAAGCCGGGATCATGACTTCGTCGTAAAGCTCAACCAGCGACCGATCCTTGAGAAATTCCTCGATCACCGAGCGCGCTTCCCGTTGATCCATCGCCAGGAGCCGCTGATAAAATTGAGCGTCCAGCGATAGGACTGGTTCGTCGCCGAGAATAATGTGAAGGAACTCCAGGTGTGGAACGTATCGGCCGAGAACAACCAGACACACTGTCAACGGCGTGGACAGCACCAGTCCGATGGGGCCCCATAGCGCGGTCCAGAAGGCGGCGGCCACCAGAATCGCCAGAGATGAAATGCCAATGCTGTTTCCGTAGAGCCAGGGCTCAATAAGATACGCGACGCTCAGTTCGATAACCAGAAAAAGGCAGAGGCACAGAATCAGCTGAATCCAGGTCTGGAAAACGGCCAGAGCCAGAATCAGCGGCAGACTGCCTCCGATGATGGGGCCAATATAAGGAACAAAGCGCAAGATACCCGCGATAACCCCCCAAAGCAGAGCATTCGGGACACCGATAAAATAAAGCCCGATCGCCATGAGCAAGCCGAAGGTCGTGTTGACTACGAATTGCAGACGCAAGTAGCGGCTGACGCGCTGGGCGGCGTCATCGAAAGCTTGTGTCGCGAGATTGAGCTGCCTTTGCCCGGCCAGACGAAGCAGTCGATTCCTCAGATCCTCGCGCTTGATCAACATCACGGCAGTGAAGACTATCACGATCACGGCCATGCTGATGGGCCCAATCAAGGGGCGCAGCAGTATTCGCAAAGATTGCAGCGGGCTGGGCGTGGGTTCGGTAATCTCCACACGCACCGGATGGTCGGTTGGAGGCAGGGGCGGCGCCGATTTCTGGGTCCGGGGCCGCTCCGATACGGGCGGCGCTACCGGAGTATCGGGGGGCGCGGATAATTCTTTAGTCAACTTCTGGACGTTGTCGGTCGCTTTAGCAAGACCGCCGCGGGGTCCATGAAAGGAGTCCAGTTTCGCGCGAATATTGTTGGTATAGTTCGGCAGCTCGTTTATGACATCGATCAATTGATTGCCGACAATCCATCCGATTCCGCCCATCAGGGAAAGCGAGACAATCATCACCGCTATTACAGAGGGCACGCGGCCCAGCTTCAGGCTTTCCAAACGGGTTACCGACGGGGTGAGCAGGAACGCGAACAATACCGCGAGAGCTAACGGAACCAGCACCTCTTTGGCGAAGTACAGGGCCGCAATGGCGATAACAAAGGCGGCGAGGGGCAATCGACGGGAAGAGGCAGAGTACTCACGGGAGCGTTCCATTGGATCGTAGTGCTCTGCCCGTTAACAGGGCCGAGCTTTGAGTCGGCAATGGTTGGATCGTCAGCGAGACGTGGATGTTACAGCATTTATTTCTCGCCGACGCGAAGAAGGCTGAAACGTTTGTGACGGTCTATGTTGGAAAAGGCTTAACGCCTGCCTTAACTCCTGGGCTTCTGTTTTTTGACCTTGTAGGTTCCAAATTTGCTCTTAGATTTGTTGATCTTGGCTTTCTTGACGCCGTGGTTGGGTTTAGGGTGCTTGTTAGGTGACTTGGCGTCGGCCAGCGGCGCCAGCATCGCGAAGGCAAGGCAAAACAGAATCAAGTTTCGTACAAACATGGGGTGGCTGCTCCTCATTATACTTCGGACGTGACGGCGTAGTACTTTAACACTTAAAGAGTGATGGTCAGTTTTCCGACCCCCTCGGCGTAGCGCTCGCACAGTTCGAAGGCCGGCTGGATATCGGCCAGCGGCCGCTCATGGGTCAATATCGGCGCGAAACGCTTGGAGTGGGCCGCGAGCAAGCGCAGAGCCGCTTCAGAATCGTGATTGGAGCGGCGCACGCTGTAGAATGCCAGTTCCTTGCGGCGCAGGATGTGGAGCGCGAGCCGGATGTAATCTTCCGAGGGAATGCCGGTCACAACCACGCGCCCGGCGTGACGCGCGGCGTGTATGCACTGATTAATGCTGTCAGCTTTCCCGGCGCAGTCGACGGCAATGTCGACTCCGCGGTTGGCTGTGTCGCGCAGAATCTCGCGCGCTGGGTCGGCAGCCACGGGATCGAGCACGGCGTCGGCGCCGAGGGCCCGCGCCAGGTCGCGTCGATGAGCGACAGGTTCTACGGACCAAATGCGCGTGACGCCGGACAATTTCAGCACCGCAATGGTCAGCAGACCGATAGGGCCCGCTCCGAAGACAACCGCCGTCTCGCCCGGCCGAGGCGCGGCGAATTGCATGGAGTGCAAAACCACAGCCAGCGGCTCCGCCAGCGCGCCTTCCTGATCGCTGAGATGAGCGTGCAGAGGCAGAAGATTGTGCGCCGGCAGGTTGACGAACTCGCGGAAGAATCCCGGCTCATCGGGCTGGCTCAAGAAACGCAGGTTGGCGCAGACGTTGTGATGGCCGGTTAGGCAGAATTCGCAGTGATAACAGTACAGCGCGGGTTCGAGCACCGCGCGATCGCCCACGGACCAGCCGGAGACGCCGGGACCCGTCTTGCGCACGACGCCAGCCGGCTCGTGGCCAAGCACCATCGGATAAACGCAGCGCGCCTCGCCGATACCGCCATCGGAAAAGTAATGCAGGTCGGACCCACAAATGCCGACGGCTTTCACGGCCACCTGAATCTGACCGGGCGCGGGATCAGGAATGTGCGGCGCGTCAGTGAGGCGAAACTGCCGGGGATTCGAAAGTTCAGCGACCAACATTCGCGGGAATTGTGGCTGGGAGGCGGCTACTCAGGCTTCTTGAAGAGGTTATCGAAGGCGGCGCGGGCATCGGTCGGATTCCGGGGCGCTTGCTGAACAGAGTTGTTGTGGTTGTTATTGGATGGCGCAGCATCGCGCGCCACCGTGACACGAGGCGAGAACAGCTCACATTCGTTGGCCGCATCCTTCACCGCGATACGCAGCGGGATCGGCTTCAGGCACTGGAAGCGGGTGGAAGGCTCGAAATGCGCGCATTGCTTGCAGCAGTGCAGAGCGGCGCCGCATTTGGGACACTTGCCCTTCCAATCCACGTCGGATTGCAAAGCCGTGGAGCAGTTGAAACATCGGGCTGCCACTACGTTCTGCAGAAGGCGGGGGAGGCGCGGGCCGGTCACGTCGATGGGCGGGCGTGGTCCGGAGGGTTTGGATTTGTCAAGGGGCCGGCGGTCTCTGGATTCCCTGTCGGTATCCATATAACCGCGTTGTTTATATTTACGGTCGTCGTCCATGTGTCGAGTCGACTCCTGGAATTCGGGCTGTCGCCACACTGCCTACTCGGGCGGTGTCCAGCTTAGGTTCATACCTGGCCAATCTGTAGGATCAATCGGAGGATTGCTGCGGAGCCGGCGAGGCTACTCGGTGAAGCAAAATCCCGCTCACGCCTACCTAATATGTACCACGAAACGATCCAGGAAGCCACTATAATCTGGTAAAACCAGTACAATCTAACCGGCTTCCACTACAGTTCGGTGAACATCGGTAAATTTACTAAGCCAAACTTCAATTACTGGCGCTCCACTTCAAAAGCGCGTTACAAGGCCGGGTCAAAGGGTCATCGTAATGATTAGGACTAATTCGAAGCGAGTACCCCAGCCTGCCCGTCTGATGTGGTACGAACTCCTTTAAGAACACATATGCGTCGCCTTGTTGTTCGACCGCCGGAAGGCTCATCACCTGGGTTTCTTCGAGGTTGCCGTTAGCCGCTACGCGACCGATCACGGCCTCCACTCGAACATCTTTGGGCGAGAGCCCAGCCAGGTTGACAACAGCGCGCATCGGAATCGGACGTCCGGTCAATACGGACACGTCAGGGGAGGGTCCGATCTCCAGGAAACTAACATTATCCCACACCTTTTCCACCTGCTCATTCCACTTCGACCGGCCACGGGCCGGTGCGAAACTGTCTTTTGACATTTCCAGGAAGGCTTGGTGAGCCGGTTCGTAGAGTTGCGACATGTACTCGCCAACCATCCGAAGGGAGTTGAACTGAGGACTGAGATGCATCAGCGATTGTTTTACCCGACGCACCCAGTCTACCGGGACGCCTTCTTCGCGGTCCTGGTAGTACATCGGCACAATCTCGTTTTCCAGTATGGAGTAGATGGCGCGAACGTGAACTTCATCCTGGTCCTCGGAATAGGGCTCGCGGTCGCCGATGGCCCAACCGCCTGAGATTTCATAGGCTTCGTCGAACCATCCGTCCAAAATGCTCAGGTTCAGGACGCCATTGATACCGGCCTTCATACCGCTGGTGCCGCAGGCCTCCTCGCCTCGGCGGGGAGTATTCAACCATAGGTCGACACCCTGCACCAACTCACGGGCCACTTCTATGCCGTAGTCCTCCACAAAGATGATGTGTTTGGAGATCTCCGGGGTGCGCGAAAGTTGCACGATTTCACGGATCAGGGTTTTGCCGGGCAAATCCTTGGGGTGCGCTTTGCCGGCGATCACGATTTGGACCGGCCGTTCCTTGTTGGTCAGAAGCCGCTTGAGCCGCTCCACATCGCGGAACAGGAGCGTGGCGCGCTTGTAGGTGGCAAACCGGCGAGCGAAACCTATGGTCAACGTATCGGGCTCGAGCACGTCGGAGAGCCGGCGCTGTTCGGCGGCTGAGGCTTTCCGGCTCATAGCGGCGTTAACCACCCGCTCGCGCACGAAGGCCACCAGGTTACGCTTTCGCCGGCGATGTGCTTCCCATAGCTCCTGACTCGGAATATCATCCACCAGATCCCAGATTCTGGGGTCGGAGTAACGCTCGCGCCAGTCCGGCTGAAGATACTGATCGTAAAGCAGCGCGAGGTCGCCGTTCAGCCAGGTAAATAAATGCACGCCGTTGGTGACCGAGGTAACGGGCACTTCCCAAACGGGCAGCTTAGGCCACAGCTCCTGCCACATTTCCTGCGAAACCTGGCGATGCAGGCAGCTGACAGCGTTGCGGAACGACGAGGTCTTGATAGCCGCGATGGCCATGGAGAACGGTTCCTGATGGTTTTCCGAAAGGAATCGTCCCAAGGTAAGAAACTTGTCGAAGGGAATCCCGCCTTCGCGGCAATATTCACCGAAAAACTCGTATAGCAGGCCAGGATCGAAGAGGTCGATGCCGGCCGGTACCGAGGTATGGGTGGTGAAAACGTTGTTGGAACGGCAGGCTTCGAATGCCTCATCAAAACCGAGACCTTGTTCTTCGATCAGCAGGCGCATACGTTCGATGGCCAGGAAGGCCGAGTGGCCTTCATTCATGTGCCACACGGTTGGCTTCAGGCCAAGACGATGCAGTGTGCGCAGGCCGCCGATGCCCAGCACGATTTCCTGGCGGATGCGCGTAATGATGTCGCCACCGTACAACTGCGCCGTGATATCGCGGTGCTCGACATGATCGTTTTCGGTAATGTTCGTGTCCAACAGGTACAGCTTCACGCGACCGATATTGATGCACCAGACTTTGATGAAAACAGTTCCGGTAGGCAACTTGACCTGGACCATAAGATCCCGATCCTGCTCGTCTCGGACCGGGCGCACCGGGAGGGTATAGAAATCGTTGACCGGGTTTCGCTCCTGCTGCCAGCCATCGGGATTGAGCGACTGCTGGAGATAGCCTCTTTGGTAGAGCAGACCAACCGCGACCAGCGGAACGCCCCCATCGCTGGCAGCTTTCAAATGATCGCCTGAAAGCACACCCAGGCCGCCTCCGTAAATGGGCATGCATTCCACCATGCCGTATTCCATCGAAAAGTAAGCGATCAGGCGGCCTTCGGCCTGTTCGGAACGCTCGACGTAGGTGCTAAAACGCTCACAAGCACGGCGGTAGGCGGCTAGGAATCTCGGATCGGCGGCAGCTCGCTCCAGCGTGGCCTGTGGGACGCGCCCCAGCATAAGCACTGGGTTGTGGCCGCAGTTCTTCCAGAGCGCTGAATCAAGCCGCCGGAACAACGAGCGGATGTTGTGGTCCCAACTCCAAAGAAGGTTGTAAGCAAGATCACTCATCCGAGACAGAGCAGGCGGAAGCGCCGGCCGGACGAGGAACTCCTTAACCGGTTGAATCTGAAAGGGCATGAACTGTTTCTATGACAATCAACTATACCACTGGCTGGGGGGAAGCCCTACTCTACTGACGTTCTAAGCGTACTAGTCTAACTCAAAATGAGTGGGTTACCGGTCATTAATTTCTCTTTAGGGTTGGGGCCACTACTGCAAGGAAATCACGACACCGGACGGGGTCATGACGCCGCCGACACTGGCCTGAAGCGAAACACCGCCCGTCCCGAGGCCGGAGGGAACCGTCAGGTTGATCTGATAGAGTCCAGCGCCCGATAGGCCTGCAAACCCCGGCGCCACGCTCGCGTTATTGATGCGGAGCGTCACGGGATTGGTGGTGGGGGCCGCTCCGGAAAACGTCTGACCAGCAGGCACCATCGGATTGGTTGGCCCAAATCCGGTGCCGAAAAGCTCCACGACGTCGCCCGCTTTCGCGGCCACGGTTGGATAGCCGAGTGAAGTCCCGGTGGGCCCAATGATATCGTATGAGCCTCCACCATATGTTCCCGAGCCATCGGATCTCAGGATGATCCCGGCCACATGAATGCCGTCGAGCGCGAAGAACGAAGGGCCAAACTGAGCCAACGTTACCGTGGATGTCGCGCTTTGGCCGGCGGTCATGACCACCACCGGCACCGCGCCAATAGCCGTGTCATTGGGAACTTGCAAATTA
>DATHOT010000067.1:0-27287 GCA_035484655.1 Bryobacteraceae bacterium
GTCTGAGCGGAGAGGTCTTTGAGTTTCTTTTCCGTCTCGGGGGTGAAGTGTACTTCCAGGCCTTCAAGGTACGGAAAAAAGGCGTTCGGGCGATGCCGTTGAACAGATCGCCGGCAGTCTCAAGTTCAACCCATCGTGAAACACGGGGCCGTATCTGAGCATGAAGACAGACATGCTTCGGAAACTTATTCGCAGATATTGTGCCACGCAAGGCGGGACACAGACGGCCGGGACACAGACGGTCCGCACTTTCCCGAGCCGCATCGCCGCCCAGGCAGCACGAGAGCAGATCAGCCGCTTGTGGGCGGGGCGTCACAAGTCCGGGATGGCGACTACAGTCAGGTGGGTAGCTTCCGGCTAGGATTGCGTGGAAACCGGCGCCAGACCGTTTCGTAACGGACCTCAGAGCTGACTTTAAGGATACGAGAGCACGCAGCCGCCCGCGTCGGAGTTGAATGCGTTGCTCCACAACGACTGCACCGGGAAACTGGCGCCGCCGGGAAACGTGACATTCGCCGATGCACCCTGGCCCGAGGAGATCCAGGCGCACTTATCGCCGTTCTCCGCGCCGTTCGCATCCAACCACCCCGTGCTCGGGAACTGGTCAGTGATCGTCTCGGCCATCTCGTGACCGCCGACGATGGTGATGCCTGCGTCGGGCCCCAAGCCGTTGAAGTTGGCGCCACAGCTTGCGCCCGCGTTGGTGATGTAAGGCAGGTTCGTGTAGGCGACGTTGCCGGCGGATGAGCTGGTGGAGCTGTGCCACGCGCAGTATTGTGTACCGAACCCGCTCGAGTTGTTCCCGTTCGCCGTGGCGATCACATACTGGACGCTCGCATTACTGCTCGCCGTAGTGTTGCCGAAGTGATTGGCGGCGTTCACTGCCTCGGCCGCAAGCTGCGACTGCTTCGGACGCGATGGGGCTGGAGATGCATTGTCATACCAGAGGCCGGCGAGGATGCCCGCCTGATTGCCAGCGTGGGTACCGGCGCCGTTGCAGAAAAGGGTCCCGCCAGCCACACCTTGGCAATACTGGGTAACGCTGTTTAACCAGGAGCTACCGCCTACCCCGTTGTAGAAGGACTGCAGAATGGCAGCCTCGCCGCTCGGATCGTTGTTGTTCCACTGCGAACCCCAAAACACCACGTAGATTTTGGGCGCCGTCTCGACACCGATGCCGCCGGTGCCGCCGTGATAGTACAGGTTCGTCGAGCCGGAGCCCCCTCCCCTACGAGCTTCATGGGCAGCAGACGCGTCCTCGACCGTCGCATGGATCACAACCAACGGTTGGCCCGCCTCGATGTTCCTCGCCCCTCCGGCTGAACCCTGCGCGTACAGAAGCGACAGTGGCGCGGTGATTAGCAGTCCCAGCACAGTTGGAAAAAATCCAGAAGGCAGAGCACTTAAAAGCCGTTTCGGCATCAACATCCTCCATTACTCAGAATCGAGTCGTTCTTCCAATTTTATTCAGGATGAGGAAACGCTACAATAGGCCAACCTCCGGAAAGTACTTAGATCCCCACGGAAGGTCCTGTTACGAAAGAGCGAGGGTTTCACCTAGTAAGGGCAACTGCGCCGCCACTGCGAAAAACTTGGTTCCGGGATTCTACTTTCGCGGGTCGAAGCGGACTTCGACCTCGGTTTCCACTCTGGCGGCGCGGCCGCTCTTGAGCGTGGGCTTATAACGGAACTGAGACCACGGCACTGTCTCGCAGAGTTGCGCGCCGGAGTTGAGCTCCGCAATCTTGCCTTCCTCGTCGATGACGACTTTGCAGCGCGCAGTTCCGCCAGTAGGTTCCCAAAGGGGCGCGGGCAACACGGTGGGACCCTCGATCAGAAGAGCGCGTTGTTTGTCGGCCGGAACCGGGACTTCCGGCGCTTCTTTCTCCGCGCCCGTCTCTTTCTTTTGTTTCGCAGAATCGGCGGTAACGGGCTCGATCCGGGTCACCAGGAACACCGGCCTGGCGGGATAGCGTTTCACTTTGGCCCGCAGCGTGTTGACGTCCGAATCCGTCACATCAAAGGCCAGCCCGGGCCAAGCCATCCTCACGATACGGTCGCAGCTGGATTGAAGCGGATAGCCGTTCTTGCCCTGGTCGGGATCGCCCATCGCGTCGATAGCCTTTTGCGCATAGACGCCCTCGGCCATGTACTCCTTCTCGGCTTCAACCTGAAAGGGCTTGTTGAAGAAGAGACGATAGCGATTCAGTCCATCCACCAGGTAGACGGAAGGTCCGCCGGCGTTCATCGCGGCGTCTAACGACGTCGTTTCGTTGAGAAGAAGCTGGGCCTTTCCCTGGATTTTGTCCGGGGCCGCGGCTGGCTTGGATTCTTTGGCGGACGGCCCGCTGGAACAGCCGGCCAATCCGGCCAGAGTAAATACGAGGAAACAGAAAACATTCGTATTACGGCTCATCGTTGGTGCCCTCGCTTCTCAAGATATCGATGAATCTGACGTTAGCACGCGGCATGGGCGCTGACAACAACCTATGCGCCGCCATTGGTCCCCACGCCTGCCACGGCGGTTCGTCGTGATAAACTTTCGTGCAGCTATGCTCACACGCGCAGCTTTGTTTATGGCGATGATCATCGCCGGGTTGGCGTTCTCCGGCTCGGCCAGCGCGCACAACGTATCTAAGCGAGACGCCACCTTCGTTCAATCGAATAAGGGCGCTGCGATCGCTCCCTTCATCTACCTCGGCGCCAAGCACATGGTGACCGGCTACGATCATCTCGCGTTCCTGGTGGGCGTTATTTTCTTTCTCTATCGACTGAAGGACATCGTTCTGTACGTCAGCCTGTTTACCATCGGGCATAGTACGACGCTGCTGGCGGGCGTTCTGGGCGGCATCCACGCGAACTCATATATCATCGACGCCATTATCGGCCTATCGGTGGTCTATAAAGCCTTTGACAACATGGATGGCTTCAAACGCCTTTTTGGGTTTGAACCGAACACCAAAATTGCCGTTCTGGTTTTCGGCTTGTTCCACGGTTTTGGCCTGGCGACGAAACTTCAGGAGCTGCATCTCTCGCAGAATGGATTGATCGCGAACATAGTCAGTTTCAATGTCGGCGTAGAAATCGGGCAGGTGCTGGCGCTGACGGCGGTGCTGATCGCGTTGAGCTTCTGGCGCACGCAGCGCGGATTTTTCCGCTACGCCTTCGCCACCAATACGGCATTGATGGTGGTGGGACTGGTTCTGGTGGGATATCAGCTCACAGGATATTTTGTCGCGGCATAAATGACAGGCAGAAATCATGATTGAAGAAAAAACTTTGCCCGCACTGGAAACGCCTTCGAAAGGGGCAATCGTGAAGGCCACGGTCATAGCTCTGGCCGTTGCGCTGTTGATTCTCTTTACCGCGGTTTTGCCGGCCGAATATGGGATCGACCCTTTGAAAACGGGCGCAGCGCTGGGTTTAATCGGCCTTTCGAAAACCTCGGATACGGCCACGGCCGGGCGCGCGACACCGGTACAGACCGGAATCTACACTTCGCAGCCCAAGATTTATAAAGTGGACTCCGAGGACCTGGCTTTGGCTCCGGGCGAAGGAGTCGAGATCAAATATCATATGCAGAAAGGCGCGGTCATGGTCTATGGATGGAAGGCGACGGGAAAGGTCCAATTCGAATTCCATGGAGAGCCCGATCAGAAACCACGTCCTGATTATTTTGAGAGCTACGAACTGGACGACAAGGGCGGTCAGGATCACTCCTATGGTTCCTTCATCGCGCCGACCACCGGAATTCATGGCTGGTTCTGGGAAAACAAAGGCGACAAGGACGTGCAGATCCACCTGACTACGGCCGGGTTCTATGACTCCGCGAAAATGTTGGCCGGCGATACGAAGGAAGATCTCACGATCGAGGATGCCAAGTAGCGCGGCAGGACCCTTCCAGCTCTTCCGGCGACTTCAACTCAGACGCGGTTCGCAAGGCTCAAGCGATTAGTGAGATCGGTGTGGCACTGTTAAAGTAGCGCCACTTCCCCATGCAACTGCCGCACGGCACGCTTCCGCTTCTGGTCGACTATTTTTCGATCATCCTGATCGACATTCTGCTGGCCGGCGACAACGCCCTGGTCATCGCCATGACCGTTCGTGTTCTTTCCAAGCAGCAGCGGCGGATCGCAATCACTTTCGGCGCGGCTGCGGCAGTAGTACTCCGGGTGATCATCACCATCGCGGCGGCGCGGCTGCTGAGCATCGAATTCCTCAAGCTGCTGGGCGGGGCATTCGTCCTCTGGATTGCCGTGAAAGTCTTCACGGACGCGAGCTCGCCACCTCCCGAGGCGCCTAGCCGGGGTAAGTTTCTCCAGGTCATATGGCTGATCGTGGTGGCCGACATCACCATGTCTATCGACAATGTTCTGGCCATTGCCGGCGCGGCCAAAGGGAACACATCGCTGATCCTTTTCGGTTTGGGCGTGAGCATACCTTTCGTGGTGTTTTCGAGCAATCTGATTGCGATTCTGATGGATCGCTACCCCGTTATCGTGTACCTGGGCGCGGCCATTCTGGGCAAGGTTGGAGGAGAAATGATGGCTACCGACCCCTTTATCACACGCACCCTGCACCCCTCCGCGGCTCTGATCTACGTTGTTGAAGGATTAGCGATTGTTGGAATCCTCGTCGCCGGACGGCTCCTCAGTAAGGGACGTAATCACCCGCCGGCCGCGGACCACGACCAACTTGTGCGATAGAATTGGAGGGAAGCTATAATCTGGAGCCTGCGAAAAATGCCGATTTACGAATATGTTTGTGACGATTGTGGCACGAAATTCGAGAAACTCGTTCGCCGCAACGAGGACGCCCTGGCCTGTCCGAGTTGCGGACAGTCGCACTTGACCACCGCGCTTTCGACATTCGCCGCGCATTCAAATGGAAAGGCCAAGAGTTCTGAGTTTCCTGCCTGCCCCGGCGGGATGTGCCAGACGCCGGACCTGTGCGGCCGCAACTGAATCCGTCCGGGCCTTTTGCCAAAGCTGGCTTACACTTTGGTGTGAAAAATGCAAGTTGACTTCTGTATGCGGCTCCGCTATAGTTCTGAAGTACTGATGTATCAACGGTTTGTCCAGTAAATCCGGACTAATTTCGAGCGCTGCGGGAGGCAGTTTTCTCTGATCGTTTTGGATTCCCAGATGCACCCGTGTACCGCTCCGTGGCCGTTGTAGTAGCATGAACTCCAGGAGTTTGGCCATGGCCAGCAGAGCAGATGAGCACAAACTGAACCTGCCCGTGTCGCCGGAAGAGGCGGATTACGAGCAGCTCATCGACGACTATAGCCATTTTGCGCCGCCTCACGATGGGGAATTGCTGCAGGGACGGGTCGTCAAACTCCACGAAAAAGATGTGATTGTCGACTTTGGATACAAGTCCGAGGGGTTGGTTCCAATCGAGCAGTTCACGCAAGCCGACGGCACAGTTCAGGTTCAGGTGGGCGACCACATCGACGTCATGGTTGACCGCCAGGGAGAGCAGCCGGAAGGCTATATCCTGCTGTCGCACCAGAAGGCCAGCCGTTTGCGCTCCTGGGACAACCTGGAGAAGGCCCATCGCGACGGATTAGTGGTGTCGGGCCGCGTGACCGGCCGCATCAAGGGTGGCTTGTCGGTGGATGTGGGCGTTCCGGCGTTCATGCCGGGGTCGCAGATCGACGTCCGGCCGATCCACAACCTGGACTCCTTTCTGGAGCAGGACATCCCGGTCAAGATCGTCAAGCTGAACCGCCGGCGCGGCAACGTGGTGGTCTCGCGCAAGATGGCGGTGGAAGAAGAGCAGCAGGTGCGCAAGAGTGCCGCGCTGCAGGTGCTGGCGGAAGGCGCGGTCGTAACCGGGGTGGTCAAGAACCTGACCGAGTACGGGGCGTTCATCGATCTGGGCGGTGTAGATGGGCTGCTGCATGTCAGCGACATGTCGTACGGGCGCGTAAATCATCCTTCTGAGATCGTCAGCGCGGGCGACGAGATCACCGTCAGGGTGCTGAAATTCGACCGCGACAAGGAGCGAATCTCGCTCGGTTTGAAGCAAATGGTCCCCGATCCCTGGGAAAGCATCCAGGAGCGCTATCCGAGCGGCTCGAAAGTGATCGGTCGCGTGGTCAGCGTCACCGACTATGGCGCCTTCGTGGAGCTGGAGGCGGGCGTGGAGGGGCTCATCCACATTTCGGAGATGACCTGGAGCCGCCGGATGAAACATCCGAGCAAGGTAGTGAAAGCCGGCGACCAGGTGGAGTCCGTGGTTCTGGATGTGAAGCCGAGGGAGCGCCGTGTATCGCTCGGCATCAAGCAGCTGGAACCGGATCCTTGGACCACGGTGGCGGACCGCTATGCGATCGGTTCGGTGGTGGAAGGGCGGGTGCGAAAGCTCACCGATTTCGGCGCGTTTATCGAAATCGAGGAGGGCATCGACGGGCTGGTGCACATTTCGGATCTCTCCTGGACCAAGCGGGTGAAGCATCCGTCTGAAGTGGTAAAGAAGGGACAGTTGGTGCAGGCGGTGATTCTCAACATCGATGCTCCCAACCGTCGGCTCTCGTTGGGGGTGAAGCAGCTTCAACCTGACGCCTGGGAATCGTTTTTCCGCGCTCACCAGGTGGGCGACGTAGTGCGGGGCCGCGTTTGCCGCGCATGTAACTTCGGAGTTTTCGTGGAGCTGGCGCCGGGCGTCGAGGGCCTGTGCCACCGGTCGGAGATTCCGGCCGCTTCTGATCGTAAGCACGATGAGCCGTCGCTGCCGATCGGCGAAGAGATGGATTTCAAGGTTGTTAAGCTGAATGAGCCGGAGAAGAAAATCGGCCTGAGCGTTCGCGCGCTGGCCGACGATGAGGAAAAAACCAGGCTGGAGGATTACCAACGCCACGCCGCGGCAGCCACAATGACAATAGAGGAAGTAATGAATATAAGAGTCAAGGGCGAAGGCCAGTAAGCGGACTGCAAGGGAGATAAACTACACATGACGAAGGCCGAGTTGATCGAGGAAGTCTCCCGGGTCGTGGAAATGACCCGGAAGGATTCCGAGGTGATCGTAGAAGCCATTTTCGACAGTATCGTTCGGTCTCTGCGCTCTGGAGACAAGATCGAGATCCGGGGATTTGGTAGTTTCCGCACCCGGCAGAGGCAGCCGCGCGTAGGGCGAAATCCCAAGACCGGGACTCGAGTGGAAGTCCCTTCTAAGCGGATTCCCTATTTCAAACCGAGCAAAGAATTAAAGGACCTGGTGAACAATTCGGCGGGCGAAGCCGGACAGCCGGCTGCGGCTCCCGCGGGATCGGAACCTACCTCCTCGGGCGGAGCGCCACACACTCCGTAGCATCATTTTCAAAATACAGTTATGGACTATCTCTGGAGTCCGTGGCGCTACCACTACGTCCAAAAGGAGACGAAGAGCAGCGGATGCATTTTCTGCGGTGCGGCGGCGTCAGAAAAGGACGAAGAGAATTTTGTGGTGTACCGGGGCCGGCATAATTTTATTCTTCTGAACCTGTATCCGTACAGCACGGGTCATCTGATGGTCGTGCCGTACGAGCACATGGACACGCTGGAAGCTGCCTCTCCGAACACGCTCCAGGAAATGATGCTGCTGGCGCAGGCGTCCCAAAAACATTTGCGCGAAATCTACCATGCGCCCGGGTACAACCTGGGGATGAATCTCGGTGAGAGCGCGGGCGCGGGCATAGCCGGGCATATTCATTTGCATGTATTGCCGCGCTGGCCGGGCGACACCAGCTTCATCACTACGGTGGCGGAGACGAGGGTGCTGCCGGAGGATTTGCCGGTGACGTGGCGGAAGTTGAGAGAGGCGTTCGGAAAAAACGCCGCGAGCTAGGAGATAGCTGCGCCTTTCATCCATCGCCAGCAGCACTATCAATGGCGTTTGCGCGACGATCGCGTGCCGCAGATTCGGCGTCACCTTCGTCACCATCTCTCACTGACAGATCTCCCAGTAGCTATTTGATGTGAAATGCCTTATATTCGGATTGCGCCGCTATGTCCTGCTCGAAGGGGCAAGCGCACGAGATTAAATCATTTCGGAGGGTAACAATAATGAAAACTTTATGGTTTGCCGCAGGTGCGCTCGGGCTCTGCTTACCGGGGCCGAGTGCGCAGGCGAGTCTGCTTTTAAGCTCTCTTACGCCTTCGACTGGCAATGGCATTGGGGCGGTAACGACAATTCTCACGGTACAGTCGCCTGGAAATAGCACCGCAGAAGCGGGATGCGTCGGCGGTGCCGGAAGCACGGAAACAATAAACGCGAACTGCGGCACGGCGGTTGGCGCCAGCAGCTTTGCTTTTGGACAAACCCAGACCGGCGCCAGTCAAACTGGTCTAAGAGCGCTGCCGTCGGGCATTACAAACGCAAGTCAGATAGGTATCCTGTTCAATCCTGCGCAGCCCGGTAATATGAACTTCTCAATTACTCTTCAGGAACTCAATGCTCAGATCTACTCGCGGGCTTCGAATGGCACGCTTACGCTGATCGACGATGCTGTCTACACAGGTCCGACCAATCTGACCAGCTTGGCCGGGATCGGAAACGCGGGGTGGGTGTTCACGTTGGATGCGGCTGAACAAACTCTGGTCAATAGTGCGATTACCGCCGCAGGCAACTCGGGAGCGACCATCGTAGTTGGAGCCAGCCTGGAAGCAGGCTGTGGAGCGAATGGCTTCGCTTCCTGCACGGGCGAATTTGGCGCCACCGGTGGACATGACGTTGTGCAAATAGCAGCCATTACCGGCGCCAGCGTCCCGGAGCCGGCAACCTACCTTTTGGTTGCTTGCGGGCTGGGTATGGCTTTGCTGGCACGACGAATCCGCGCGTAAAACTGCGGACCACCCACCCTGGATTGGGTTTACGCTCGTTTCACGTCAGTTAATATGGTGACCGGAGGCGAGCGTAATGTCTGACGTCGTGTATCGTTCCGAAGTTAGAATCGAACGCGTGAAGGGCCCGGTTCGCCGGGCGTATCTGCCGGCCGAGAGCCAGCCGGTGATTTTTGGGGTGCACAGCGCTGTGGCCGAGCACTACAAGGTGCCGCCGGGGTCGCTGGAGCCTCACGCGACCACACTGGACTACATCGTCGCCGCGACGGCCGGCTGACTGACCGGAACCTTTGGAGGCGCGCTGGAGGCGCGTCAAATCCCGGCTTCGAACGATCGCCTGGCGTCGGATGCTGTAGGCGAAATCGAAGTGGAAGACGGCGTGTTGATCATCCGGCGCATTCACGCCAAGCTCAAGCTGAAGGCCGATCAGGCACACTGGGAGACAGCCCAGCGAGTACACGGTTTTTTCGCCGACAAGTGTCCCGTGTACCGGAGCCTGAAAAACGCCATCGCGATCACAACCGAATTGATCCTCGAGCCTCTGCCAGCGCCCTGACCGACCTGAGCGCTATCCTGGAACAAATAGGCTTTTCTTTATGCGCTGGCGGTCCACTGCACTCATCGCTTTGGCGCTGTTCACGGCCACGGGCCAGGTACCCGTACCGCAGGCACCCGTACCGCGCGTAATCGCCGTGCCGGTAGACGGGGTGGTCCATCCGATTACCGTCGAAATCATCAACCACGCCATCGAGCAGGCGCAGGCCCAGCACGCCGCGGTGCTATTGATTCGATTGGATACACCCGGCGGATTGCTCGACGCGACACGCCAGATCATCCAGCAGCTATCCGCATCGCCAATTCCTGTTGTCACCTATGTAACGCCTAGCGGAGCGCGCGCGGCCTCGGCGGGCTTCTTTGTACTCGAGGCGGGCGATGTCGCGGCCATGTCGCCGGGCACCAATACCGGCGCCGCTTCCCCGGTGCTGATGGGCCAGCAGATGGATCCGGTGATGCGCGAAAAGGTGGAGAACGACGCCGCTGCTCTGTTGCGCAGCATGACGTCGCGCCGCGGACGGAACAGCCAGTTAGCCGAGGACGCGGTCCGCAAGGCCAAGGCCTTCACGGAAAAAGAGGCGCTCGATCAAAAGCTGATCGATCTGATCGCCAGCAACGAGCAGCAGCTATTCAAAGACTTGGACGGGCGCGAGATCACGCGCTGGGATGGCCGCAAGGAGGTGTTGCACGTGGCCGGGGCGATTGTCACGGAAGTTCGCACGACACTGCGCGAACGCCTGATCAGTTCCATCGCCGACCCGAACATCGGCTTCATCCTGCTGGTGCTGGGAGCGCTCGGAATCTACGTCGAATTCTCTTCGCCTGGCTTGATTTTCGCGGGTGTGGCGGGCGCCATTCTTTTTCTGCTCGGCCTATCGTCGCTGACCATCCTGCCTGTCAACTGGGTCGGCGTGGCCCTGCTTTTGCTCTCGGTAACGCTGTTTGTCCTGGAGGCAAAATTCACCTCTCATGGAGTGCTTGGGATTGGCGGCACGATCTCGATGGTGCTGGGCGCGATGCTGTTGATCAACGGTCCCCCTGAAGTTCGTATCCATTTCACAACCGCCGTGGCCGTAGCTGTGCCGTTCGCAGCTATCACCATGTTCCTGGTTTCGATCGTGATTCAAGCTCGCCGTAACAAGGTGCTGACCGGCGCCGACGGCATGATCGGCGAAGAAGGACTCACGCGCACGGGGCTCGAACCGGAAGGCCAAGTGCTGGTGCGCGGCGAGATCTGGGACGCTGTGGCTTCCGCCAACATTCCTGCAGGTGCGCGGGTGCGCGTCAAGGGCATGGCAGGGCTCAAGTTGCTGGTGGAACCTGTTCCATAATTTTCCCGGGAATAAAATAGCAGCCGGCTCAGTCTTTCAAACGTGGTTGGTCCGGTGCAAATAGATCGGGGTACCCTGCCGGAACAGAGCAAACTCGCGCGCTTCGAGCTGTCGGTGGTCCCGCACATGGGCGCCGCCTACAACCTGGCGCGCTGGCTGACTCGTAACAACCACGATGCCGAGGACGTCGTGCAAGAGGCGTATATGCGCGCGTATCGCTTTTTTGACGGCTTCCATGGCGGTGACGGCCGCACCTGGCTGCTGGCTATCGTGCGTAATACCTGTTACACCTGGCTGCAGCAGAATCGCAAGCCGTCGGTCGAACTGGAGGACGACATCCCGGAGTTGGATAGCGGCCGGTCCAATCCCGAAGCGCTTCTGCTGCGCGACATGGAAAGCGAATTGCTCCGCCAGGCTCTGGATAATTTGCCGGTAGAGTATCGGGAGGCGATTGTGCTGCGGGAATTGGAAGGCTTGTCGTACAAGGAAATCAGTACGATTGCGGGAGTTCCGATGGGGACGGTGATGTCGAGGCTGGCGCGGGCCCGAAGCCGGCTGGAGCAAGCGCTGACGAAGCGCGCTCGCCAGGGAGGTGCGGCATGAGTTGCGACGACGCTCACATGCTTCTCGACGCCTACGCGGATGGGGAGCTGGATCTGGTGCGTAGCGTTGAAATCGAAAAGCATATGGAGGGTTGCCAGGCGTGCTCTCGCGCCGTAGAAAATTTGCGGGCGCTCGGCTCGGCTATGCGTAGCGGTGGGCTTTATTATGAGGCCCCGGCGAGCCTCGGGCCGCGGCTGGAAAAGGCAATGCAGCGAGCGGGTCGATCGGAATCGCGTCCCAAACGATTCGGTTGGCAGCTCATCGCGTTGGCGGCGAGCTTGTTGCTGGCCGTCTATTTTGTCGCGAGGCTAAGCCCCGGAACTGTGCGGGACGCTTCCAGCAACCTGGTGGCGCAAGAGGCTCTGGACAGCCATCTGCGGTCGTTGATGCCCGGGCATCTTACCGACGTCCAATCCACGGATCAACACACGGTCAAGCCCTGGTTTAACGGCAAGCTCGATTATTCGCCGCCGGTGACCGACTTCGCCCGGCAAGGATTTCCGCTGACCGGCGGCCGGCTCGATTCTTTGACCGGGCGCGCCGTGGCGGTATTGGTTTACCAGCGCCGTCAACATTTGATCAATGTTTACGTGTGGCCTGCTCCCGGATCGGCTGATGCCGGCGCCGGTGAGAGCGTCCGTCAGGGCTACAACATGATTCGCTGGACGCGAGGCGGAATGAACTGGTGGGTGGTGTCCGATCTGAACTCGGGCGAGTTGAACGGCTTCGCTAATTTGTTGCGGGCCGCGCCTGCCAGTGTTCCGGCAGCGCCGTAGTGGGAATCGTGACACGATAGCGCGGCGCGCCGGCCGAATCGCGCAGGTCGTAGGTGCCCCCGATACTGGGCGGGCCATCCTGACCACCCAGGAACGTCACCGATCGCGCGGCGATGCTGCCGCTCAGCGCCTGATTGTTTCGCGACCAACGCCACGTGCCGGAATCGAGCGTGGTGGGTGATCCGATCGCGAAATGCATCTCCATCGTCAGTATCGACGAGCTGTCGCTGAACACCGCTTGAGCCTGGAGGCGATCGCCGTCGCGCGTGCCGCGTAGCGAATGTAGCTTGAACAGCGATAAGTCTGCATGCGTGGCCAGGTCTTCCACCGCGGGACGCTTGGCGCCACATGCAGCCAGAAGCAGCCCGCAAACTATCAGTTGGAATCGTATGTGGAGCGTGATGAAATTATACACGCCGCTCGGCCACACATGCTATTTTGGTGATTCCGGTTTCATGTCTAACCTCGTACCCATCACCGCCGCGGCCACCGGCTCCACGCTTTCCGAAGGACAGTAGTCCCGATGCAGCCACTCGTCGGCATCATCATGGGCAGCAAGTCCGATTGGGAGACGATGCGCCATGCCGGCGAGACGCTGGAACGCTTTGGCGTGCCACACGAGGCGAAAATCGTTTCGGCGCACCGCACACCGGCCTGGATGGTGGAGTACGCGACCAGTGCAGAAGGGCGCGGCCTCCGGGTGATCATCGCTGGGGCCGGTGGCGCGGCGCACCTTCCCGGTATGGTCGCAGCCAATACTTTGTTGCCGGTACTGGGCGTGCCGGTAGAAAGCGCCTCGCTGAAGGGCATGGATTCGCTGCTGTCAATCGTCCAGATGCCCGGTGGTGTGCCGGTGGGGACGCTGGCTATCGGAAAGGCAGGCGCGCAAAACGCGGCGCTACTCGCGGTGGCGATGCTGGCGAATCATGACCCGGCGCTGCGCGAAAAGCTGCGTGCTTTTCGACAAGAGCAGTTCGCGCGCGTGCGTTCGGAAGAACTGACGTGACCGACCCGATACTCCCGGGCGCCACCATCGGCGTGCTGGGAAGCGGACAATTGGGCCGGATGTTCGCGATCGCGGCGCGGCGCATGGGCTATCGCGTGCACACGTATTCACCGGATCTGGACACTCCCACCGGTCAGATTGCCGATCTCGAAGTAGTTGCGCCTTACGATGACCTGGATTCCGTCGCGAGTTTTGCCCGGCGCGTGAGCGTCGTGACATTCGAATTCGAGAATGTGCCCGCGCCTACGGCGGACGCTGCCGCCAGTTGTGCGCCGGTACGGCCGAGCGGGGCGATTCTGCATACGACACAGCAGCGCATCCGCGAAAAAGCGTTCTTGAAAAGCGCCGGCCTGCCGATGACTCCTTATCGCGAGGTGCATTCGCTTGAGGATCTCGATCAGTCCATCGTGGAACTCGGTCTTCCGGCGGTGCTCAAAACGGCCGCGTTCGGCTATGACGGGAAGGGCCAGTTTCTGATCCGTTCGCGCGATCAAGTGGCCGGGGCCTGGAACGCGATCGGGCGTCAGGAAGCGGTGCTCGAAGCGTTCATCGATTTCGAGCGCGAGATTTCGGTAGTGGCGGCACGCGGCGAGGACGGCCAGTTCGTGCACTACGGCGCCATTGAGAACCAGCACAGCCGGCATATTCTGGATCTTTCCGTCGCGCCGGCGCGCGTTTTGGCCGATGTTGCAAACGAGGCCGTAGAGATAACCCGCTGCGTGCTGGAGCGGCTCGGTGTGGTGGGCGTGCTGTGTGTCGAGTTTTTCGTGACCCGCGACGGGAAACTCCTGATCAACGAGCTGGCGCCGCGCCCGCACAACTCCGGGCACCTGACGGTCGACGCCTGCGTCACCAGCCAGTTCGAGCAACAGTTGCGCGCCGTGTGTGGGTTGCCGCTGGGTTCGACAGCCATGCATCGGCCGGCGGCGATGGCGAATATTTTGGGCGATCAGTGGTCGTCGGGCGAGCCCGACTGGCGCGCGGCTTGTTCATATCCGGATGTGAAGCTGCATCTCTACGGCAAGCTGGAGCCTCGGCCAGGGCGCAAGATGGGGCACCTGACGGCGTTGAATCATGATGCCGAAGAGGCGTACCGGACGGTGCTTCGGGCGCGGGAAAGCCTGACGCGAAAACGGTGAAACCATGGCGCCTCGCGTCGAGCTCTCCAAACCACGCGTTAGAGTATGGGCGTATGCGATAGCAGTTCATGCTGCACTATTCTCGATTTCTTACGGCCCAAATGGAACAGGTGTGCTATTCATTGCTGTCGGTTTGGGTGTCATTTTTGCACTTGTCAGGATGTACCACGACGGGGCGGCGCTAATTTTATTTGCAGGGCAGGTATTTTACGCGTACGTGTTTGGAGAAGCTCTTGGCTTGGCCCTGTCCGAAGCATACAACGCTAAGATCAAGAGTGAAAGTCCCCTGTTGGCCGCCGATGCAATTATCTTTGGGATAGTGGGGCTGGTGCTCGGCTGGTCCACTCTGACGATAAGGCCATTTTTGCGTGCGACCGCTAAATGGATTTGGATTGTCCCTGTTCCGCTTTTTGTTTACGGCTTCCTTCACGACTGGCTCTGGCCTTGCAAATTCTGCATCGATGCAAAGATGCTGTACTTTATTCCTAGCGGGGCTGATGAAGGACTTACTACTGGCTTGGTAACGTGGCCGGCTTTTTCCTTATCGGGATATTCCCTCGGAGCGTGGATCACGAATCGCATGCGGGTGCAGCCCCGTCCGCCTGCGTTACTCTGAGACTAATGCACGCGGTTCGCGAATGGCTGAAGGAGGCTCGATCCGTCGCCGTGCTCACCGGCGCGGGAGTATCGGCCGAGAGCGGTGTGCCTACTTTTCGCGGCAACAACGGATTGTGGAAGCAGTATCGCGCCGAAGATCTCGCGACGCCGGGCGCATTCGCCCGAGATCCGAAGCTGGTTTGGGAGTGGTATGACTGGCGGCGCGGGCTGATCGCACAGGCCCAGCCCAACGCGGGCCATCGGGCGCTGGTGGAGCTCGAACAGCGCGTGCCGGCCTTCACGCTGATCACGCAAAATGTCGACGGACTCCACGATCTTGCCGGCAGCCGCAATGTTCTCGAAGTACACGGAAGCATCTGGAACGTCCGCTGCACCTCGTGCGAGCGCGAGCATATGGATCGCCGCACACCCATTCCCGAAATTCCTCCCAAGTGCGAATGCGGCGCGCTGCTGCGCCCTGGAGTAGTCTGGTTCGGGGAAAGCCTGCCGCCGCGCGTCTGGCAGAAAGCTGAAACGGCGGCGCGGACGGCGGAAGTTTTTCTGCTGATCGGAACTTCGGCGGTAGTCTACCCGGCTGCGGGCCTGGCCCAAATCGCAAAAGCATCCGGCGCGCGCGTGGTCGAAATAAACATCGCTGAGACCGTGTTGTCGGACAGCATCGATGAGTTTCTCCAAGGCCCCTCCGGAGAACTCCTGGCCCAATTGATCGCATGAAAATCTGCTACCTGGACGCCTTCTCCGGCATCAGCGGAGATATGACGGTTGGCGCTTTAATCGATGCCGGCGCTGATTCGGGCGCGGTCGTGCTCGCGCTCGAACAACTGGGTACGGGAGCGACATTTACGATCGAGAAGACCAAACGCTGTGGCATTACCGCTTCGAAATTTCGGGTCATAGGCGGGAAAGCCACCGGGCATCGGCACTTGAAAAATATCCTGGAACTGATCGATGCGTCTGCGCTCCCTGGATCCGTCAAGCAGGCCGCCTCTGCTGTCTTCCAGCGTCTAGGCGAAGCCGAAGCCAAGGTTCACGACATTTCGATCGACAAAGTTCACTTCCACGAAGTCGGCGCGGTGGATTCGATCTGCGACATTGTGGGTGCATGCGCGGCTTTCGATCTGTTGGACGTCGACGAGATTCATAGCTCGTCGGTGAACGTCGGAAGCGGAACGGTAAAGACCGAGCACGGTGTGCTTCCGGTGCCGGCGCCCGCTACCGCCGAGCTATTGACGGGTAAACCGGTGTACGCGCGCGGCCCCAGTGTCGAGCTGACAACGCCGACCGGTGCGGCCATCGCCGTCACGCTGGCAAGCGAATTCGGTGCGCTGCCACCTATGCAGATCACGGCCACCGGCTATGGCGCCGGCGACAAAGATTTCCAGGAACACGCCAACGTGCTGCGTGTGCTGATCGGCGAGACGAGCAAAGCCGAAGAAGCCACGACCGTCGCGGTGCTCGAAGCGAACATCGACGATTCGAGTCCTCAGGTGTTGGGCTATGCGATGGAGCGCTTGCTCGAAGCCGGCGCATTGGATGTCACGCTCGAATCGGTCCTAATGAAGAAGAATCGCCCCGGGACGCTGGTGCGCGTGATCGCAAAGCCGGAAGATCGCGAGGCACTCGCGCAATTGATGTTCGCCGAGACATCCACGCTCGGGCTGCGGATTTACTCCGCTGAGCGGCGCGTGAAGGAGCGGCACACCCTGGAAGTGGAGACGCCGCACGGCAAGGTCAGGATCAAGATCGCTGAGGACGGATCGTACGCACCGGAATATGAAGATTGCCGGAAACTCGCGCGCGAGACCGGAGTTCCTTTGAAGCAGATCCTGGCCGAGGCAAACCTGGCGTATCAGAAAAACATTCGATGAAATATTACCTGACGACCCCGATTTATTACGTGAACGCGGCGCCGCATCTTGGCACCGCCTACTCGACCTTTGTTGCGGACCTCATCAAGCGCTTCAAGAAAATGGAAGGCTTCGATCCGGTCGTATTCACCACCGGCTCGGACGAGCACAGCCGCAACGTGGAGAAGGCCGCCAAGGCAGCCAATCTCGATCCGGAAGTGTACTCGGGCAAGATGGCCGCCGAATTTGTGAACCAGTGGAAGACGCTGGAAATCGACTTCGACCATTTCATCAGGACTTCCGATCCCAAGCATCACGAGACAGTGCGCGAGTTGTTCGAGCGCTGCCAGAAGAACGGATACATCTATAAAGGCGCGTACATCGGCCAGTACTGCGTGAACGACGAGCTATACGTGAACGAAGCCGGACCAGGCGATCCGTGTCCGGAGTGCGGGCGTCCCACCGAAACGGTAACCGAAGAAAATTACTTCTTCCGGCTCTCGGCGTTTCAGGAGAAGCTGCTGGAGCTATATGAGAAGAACCCGGAGTTCGTAAAGCCCGATCACCGTCGCAACGAGATCACCGCTTTCGTCCGGCAGGGGCTGAACGATCTTTCGATCACCCGGACCAATATTAGCTGGGGCATTCCCGTGCCTGTCGAAGGATGCCACGTCTTCTACGTCTGGTTTGATGCGCTGATCTCGTATATGAGCGCGGTTAAGAACGACAATCTGTGGCCGGCGGACCTGCACCTGATCGGCAAAGATATCTTGCGATTTCACGCGGTCTACTGGCCGGCTTTCTTGATGGCGGCCGATCTGCCGCTGCCGAAAAAAGTCTTCGCCCACGGTTGGATTCTTTTCGAAGAAAACAAAATGAGTAAGTCGCGCGGCAACGTCCTGCGTCCGAATCCGATCGCCCAGGTGGCTGGGATCGATGGCCTGCGTTATTTTCTCCTGCGCGAGATCACCTTCGGCCAGGACGGCAGTTTCAGCTACGACGCGCTGATCCAGCGTTACAACTCGGATTTGGCCAATGGCCTCGGCAACCTGGCTAATCGCACATTGACGATGATCCATCAGTACCGCGGCGGAGAGATTCCACGGTCGGATGGCGCGGGCGATATCGCCCAAGCGGCCACCCGAACCACTGAGATGACACTCGAAGCCTTCGATGAATTCAACTTCTCGAGAGGCCTGGAGACGATCTGGAGCCTGATTTCAGTCATCGATAAATTTATCGTCGAGCGCGCGCCCTGGAAGCTCGCCAAGGACGAAGATTCGTTCAGTCAGAAACTGCTGGACGAGACTCTATATACCGCGGCCGAGGCTCTGCGCATTGTCTGCGCGTGGATTTATCCGGTGATGCCTGCGTCAGCCCGCAAGATCTGGGAGCAGCTCGGAATGCCTGGGCCGATAAGCGACGTCCGCATCGCGGATCTCCATTGGGGCAAGCTAAAGGCCGGCCAAAAGGTCGGAAAAGTAGCCGGCGTTTTTCCGCGGCTGGATGCGAAAACCGCAATTCCACAAATGCAAGAGCTGGAATTGAAGGAGCGGGAACGGCAGGCCGCAATTTTCGCGCCGCCGAAGCCGGTATCTGCCGCAGCTCAGCCTGGCTCGAGCAAAATTGCAATCGACGATTTCGTCAAAGTCGAGATGCGAGTCGGATTGGTGCTTGCCGCTGAGCGCGTGAAGGGCGCCGACAAGCTGCTTCATCTCAAAGTAGAAATCGGCGAGCCGGAGCCGCGCAGCATCGTGGCTGGGATCGCCGAAGCCTATCCTCCAGAGCAGTTGATCGGACGCAAGGTCGTCATCGTAGCGAACCTGCAGCCCCGCAAGCTGCGCGGGCTCGAATCCAACGGCATGATCGTCGCGGCCTCGATCGAGGGCGGCAAGCCGGTCCTCGCCGGATTCCTTGAAGACGTGCCGGTGGGAGCGCGGCTGAAGTGAGTCTGATCGACTCCCACTGCCATCTCGACAGTCCGGAGTTCGACACCGATCGTGACGAAGTAGTCGCCCGTGCGCTGGAGGCGGGAGTCGAGCAGATGGTCGCAATCGGGACCGGTAGCGGTCCGCCGGATCTGGAAGCCGGTATTCGACTGGCGGATCGATACCCGCAATTCTATGCGACGGTCGGTATCCATCCGCACGATGCGGCCAAAGCGACCGATCCAGATTTCCAACGTCTGGCCGAGCTTCTATCGCACCCGAAAGTAGTCGCACTCGGCGAAATTGGTCTCGATTACCATTACGATTTTTCTCCGCGCGAAACGCAGACGTCGGTGTTTATCCAACAAATGGAAATCGCCGCGGCCGCCAAGAAACCGATCGTGATTCACACCCGCGAGGCTTGGGACGACACGGCCGCGCTGCTCGAACAATATTGGAAGCCGCACGGCATGGGCGGAATTATGCACTGCTTCTCGGGCGGCCCTGCCGAAGCACAGCGGGCGCTGCATCTCGGCTTTTACCTGAGCTTCGGCGGAATCGTGACGTTCCCCAAGGCGCTCGATCTTCAGGCCGCGGCCAAGGAAGCTCCCGTGGATCGCATCCTGGTGGAAACAGATTCTCCCTATCTCGCTCCGGTTCCCAAGCGCGGCAAACGGAACGAACCGGCGCTGGTGGTCCACACCGCGCGCAAGCTGGCCGACCTCCGCGGCCAATCGCTGGAGGAAGTGAGCCTTGTGACCACCGAAAACTTCCGCCGGCTAATGGGGAAGGGTTAGCTAAGACATCGCTCCCTGATACTGGCCTTCACCCTGCTGGACATGGCTCCAGTCGAGTTGAGCAAGATACAACTGGTTTCCGTCCGGATCTTCGAATCCGGCGAAAGCCCCGGCCTTGCCTTCGTTGGCGATGCCTTGGAACTTTACGCCTTTCGCTTCGAGCGCTTTGACTGCGTCCTGAATCGAACCTTTGAGTTCGAGGCCGATCGCCATCGAGCCTTTTCGACCAGCGGGTGACTGCGCTGAAGCCGGGTGCAGACCGATGGTCAGGCCTTTGCCCGCCTCTACCGAAGCCCAGTGGTCGCCGAACCGGTACGCCAGTTTCAGCCCTAGCGTTTCGCTGTAGAAGCGAACGGCTTTATCCATGTTGGAAACATAAACGGTCACGTTGCCGCCAGAAAACATCGTCATCTCCTCGGCCGAGCGATCAGCTCAGCCCTTTCTTAGTATCGCTAGTGGGTAAGTTGGGCGTGCGGGTGAACGCCATGGGATGCTTGGGTTGATAGAGACCCACTTCACTTCCGCCGGGAAGCCGGATCTTGGTGATCGATCCCCACCTGGCCTGCTGTGTCTCCGAACACCGGACGCCCTTCGCACCCAGCGCTAATCTCTCGGCCTCCAGATCGTCACACATGAAATAGAGCTCGTGCCGCTCGCTGTCCTCGGCCGGATGGACCGCCACTTCGGCCGGAGGCAGCGCGAAGATCAGCCATCCGTGGCCAGCGTCGACGAAAGCAAGTCCGAGGATATCCCGCAAGAAGGCCCGGTCAGCCGCCGCATCCTTGCTATATACGATTACATGGGCGCCAAAGATCATCCGTTGCTCCTTTCGCTACAAACAGCCACACTTCAAACCCCTTCCTAGCATCCACCAGGAGTGAGAGAATGCAAAGAGCCATTTTGCGCGAGGAGGTACCATTCTGAAGCGAGCGAGTAAGTCTACGTTGCTGGACTTCGTGCCGGACCCGACCTTGTCGCGGCCGATCTACCGCCAGCTTTGCGCGTTCTTACGGCTGGCGATCCTGAACCGATCGTTGCCACCGGGGCAAAGATTACCCTCCACTCGCCTTCTAGCGGAGCGCCTACGGATCTCGCGCAATACCGTGCTTGTCGCTTATGAAGAGCTCGCCGCCCAGGGATTAATCGAAGGCACAATTGGCTCTGGGACACGCGTCTGCGGCGCAGCTCCTATGTCGGTGCCACAGATTCCGGACGCGCTCACCCTGCTCCGTGAAGCCCATTATCCCGGGTCAGCCCGCGGCTTTTGCGATCCGGATGGCACACCGCTTTATCTGCATAGCTGAAGTCTCGACAAACCGCCGGAGTAAGTCCGTCAACCTGCTAAACTTAGGAATTCCTGCATGGGACTCAGCAAGCTCGGCCAAAGCCTGTCGGCGCGGGACATCTTCGATCTCGTCAAGGACGATCTCGAACGTGTAGAGCGCGAGATCAGCCTCGAATCGGTGGCCAGCGTCGATGCTGTGACCACTATCGGCCGATACTTGCAGGCCGGCGGCGGCAAGCGTCTGCGCCCGATTCTCGTTTTGCTCGCCTCGCGACTGGTGGGCAGCGTCACCGATGGCTCCATCCGGATGGCCGCCGTGGTGGAGATGATCCACACTGCGACCTTGGTTCACGACGATGTCATCGACATTGCCAAGACGCGCCGCGGCCGTCCATCGTCCAACGCCATCTGGGGCAATCACACTTGCGTGCTCGCGGGCGACTGGTTGTACATGCAGGCTTTTCAGATGGCGCTGCGCGAGCGGAATTTTCACGTACTGGATGTGCTGATCGCGCTGACCCAGATGATGGTGGAAGGCGAGCTGCTCCAGTTGGAACTGATCGGCAAGATCAATATTTCCGAGGCCGATTACATGGAGCTGGTAGATCGCAAAACGGCCAGCTTGTTTTCTGCCTGCGCGCGGCTTGGCGCTGTGATGGGAGGGGCTGACGACGCCACTGAGGCCCGCCTGGGCGAGTTCGCCTGGAATCTCGGAATCGCTTTCCAACTGGTCGACGATGTCCTCGATTTCACCTCGCATGAGAAGGTGCTGGGCAAGCCGGTGGGTAGCGACCTCCGGGAAGGCAAGGTAACTCTGCCGCTGATCTATGCGCTCGAGCAGGCCTCCGAAGAAGAGCGCCGGTTAGTGGACACGGTTCTCCGGGACGGCAACTATGACGCGGCGCCCTTCGTCAAAGTTCTCCATATGATCGAGCGGCGCGGCGGCTTCGACCGCGTCCGTGAACGTGCGCAAGCCTTCACCGACAAGGCTCGCTCTATCGTGATCGAGTTCCCCGACTCTCCCTACCAGAGAGCGTTGACCGCGCTCACTGACCTGGTTACCGATCGAGACCACTAAGCCGCCAGTATGCCGACGCTCGTAGAAAACCCGACCCGGATTCCTGTGCCGGCCAACAAACTGATTGACGAGTATATCGGGCGGGTCAATTCCGGCCATGAGTCCGTGAGCATCGCTCACATGCACAGTCCGGCCGGATGGAGCGAGCCGGGCCAGCAGCCGGAATTCGACGAATTCACAATCGTGCTCCGAGGCGCCGTTCGCGTGGAATCTAAGGAAGGTGTCATGGAGGTTAGGGCCGGTCAGGCCGTCATTGCCCGGCGAGGCGAATGGGTACGGTATAGCACTCCCGGCGCGGAAGGTGCTGAATATATTGCAGTTTGTGTTCCAGCTTTCGGCCTGGATGCGGTCCATCGGGACTCATGACATGAATCCAAGTCGAGTAGGCTGAATTAAGGAACTAGACCTCCACGGAACTATAGGCCCAAGCGGGAATAGAACCTCGGTTCATTGACCAACACGGTCGCGGCGAGATACACTGACTTTTAGTTTCCCGCACGGAAAATTCACGATTAGCAATAGACCAACGGCTTTTTGGAGGATCAACAGGTGTCAGAAAAGATGCGGCATTTATTTACGTCAGAGTCGGTTACTGAAGGACATCCCGACAAAATGGCGGACCAGATCTCGGATTCCGTCCTGGATGCGGTTTTGAAGGACGACCCCAAGGGCCGCGTGGCCTGCGAGGTTTTGATCACGACCGGAATCTGCGTAGTCTCGGGTGAAATCACCACCAATACCTACGTCGATGTTCCCCGCCTGGTGCGCAGCGTGATCAATGACATCGGTTATTCGGACGCCAACTTCGGCTTTGACAGCAAAACCTGCGGCATTATTAATTCCATTCAGAGCCAGTCGCCCGATATCGCCATGGGTGTGGACACTGGAGGCGCAGGCGACCAGGGCCTGATGTTCGGCTTCGCTTGTGATGAAACTCCCGAGCTGATGCCCTTGCCGATCATGATGGCGCACAAGCTGGTTCGCCAGTTGAGCGAGGTTCGGCGCTCGGGCAAGCTCGATTTCCTGCGGCCGGATGGCAAGAGCCAGGTCAGCGTGGAATACGCCAATGGCAAACCCAAGCGCATCGAGGCGGTAGTGGTCTCCACCCAGCATGATGACCAGATTTCGACCGAAGAGCTCCGCGCGCAGGTGAAGAAGCACATCATCGATCCCGTGGTGCCCTCCAACATGGTGGACTCGTCCACGAAATTCCACATCAATCCCACCGGCCGGTTCGTCATCGGCGGACCGCACGGCGATACCGGGCTGACGGGGCGCAAGATCATCGTCGACACCTACGGCGGCATGGGACGCCATGGCGGCGGCGCGTTCTCAGGCAAGGATCCGACTAAAGTGGATCGCTCAGCTTGCTACATGGCGCGTTACATCGCTAAGAATCTGGTAGCGTCCGGATTAGCCACGCGCTGCGAAGTCCAATTGGCTTATGCGATCGGCGTGGCCGAGCCGGTTTCAGTGATGGTCCATACTTTTGGAACCGGCGTGGTGGAGGAAGAGCGCTTGGTGGAGCTGGTTCGCGAACTATTCCCGCTCACTCCCAAGGGGATGATCGAGCACTTGAAATTGCGCCGTCCGATTTATCGTTTAACGGCGGCATTCGGGCATTTTGGCCGAACCGAACCGAGTTTCAGTTGGGAAGCCAACGACAAAGCCGCCGCGCTACGGGACAGCAGCCGCGTCGCGGTCGCTGCCAAATAATTCCATTTTTGAAATCGAGGGACTCATGTCAACTAATGCAACCGCAACAGTCGCTTGCGATGTGAAAGATCTGTCGCTGGCCGACCTCGGAAAACGCCGCATCGAGTGGGCGTTCCAATCGATGCCTGTCTTGCAGAGCATTCGCAAGCAGTTCATCAAGGCCCAGCCGCTGAAGGATATTCGTGTGGCTGCCTGTCTGCATGTCACTACCGAAACCGCCAACTTGATGGTCACGCTGCGCGACGGTGGGGCGAACATTGTGCTGTGCGCGTCTAATCCTCTGTCGACGCAGGACGACGTGGCCTCCAGCCTGGTCCGCGATTACAGTATCCCGGTTTTCGCCATCAAGGGCGAGAACAACGAAAGCTATTACTCGCACATCATGTCGGCTCTCGATCACCGCCCCAACATCACCATGGATGATGGCGCCGACCTGGTTACCATCCTGCATACCAAGCGCAAGGAACTGCTCGAGCACGTGATCGGCGGCACCGAAGAAACCACCACGGGCGTGATTCGCCTGCGCGCCATGGCCAAGGACGGGGTGCTGAAATATCCGATCGTCGCGGTCAATGATGCGCTGACCAAACACCTCTTCGATAACCGCTACGGAACGGGACAGAGCACGCTGGATGGCGTCATCCGCGCCACTAATATCCTTTTGGCCGGCCTGACCGTTGTGGTGGCCGGCTACGGCTGGTGCGGGCGCGGCGTCGCTATGCGCGCACGCGGCATGGGCGCTAATGTGATCGTCACCGAGATCGATCCCACCAAAGCGATCGAGGCCGTTATGGATGGCTATCGCGTGATGTCGATGACGGAAGCCGCCGTTATCGGCGACCTGTTCATCACCCTCACCGGCAACAAGAGCGTCATTGCGCGCGATCACTTCGAAAAGCTCAAGAACGGCGCCATCATTTGCAACTCCGGCCACTTTAATGTCGAGATCGATCTCGAAACTCTCGGCAAGATGGCCTCCTCCCGGCGGCAGACCCGCGAGTTCGTCGAAGAGTTCGCCCTGAAAGACGGACGGCGGATTTATGTGCTGGGCGAAGGCCGCCTGATCAATCTGGCCGCGGCCGAGGGCCACCCGGCTTCGGTGATGGACATGAGCTTCGCCAATCAGGCGCTATCGGCCGACTACATGATCAAGAACCACGCCAGTCTCGAAAAGCGCGTCTATCCGGTTCCCGAGGAGCTCGACAAACAGGTAGCCCGTATGAAGCTCGAATCCATGGCGGTGAAGATCGACCGCCTGACGCTCGAGCAGGAGCACTACCTGGCAAGTTGGAACGAAGGTACGTAGAATGGTGGTGGGTAGTGGAGGTAGGCGGTAGGACCGGCGACGGTCTTCCTATCCCCACCTCCTACACCTACACCCATGATTGTCGAAGGCTGCAAACACGAAATCGAGATCAGCGTTCCCGTTGATGAAATTGCCCGCGAGACCGACCGGGTCGTCGCCAATATCCAGCAAAAAGTAAAGCTGCCTGGATTTCGCCCAGGGAAAGTTCCCATCAATCTCATTCGCACCAAGTTTGCCAAAGAGGTGCGCGAAGACGTCATCGAAAACCTGCTCCCCAAATATTTCCAGAAGAAAGTGCAAGAAGAGGACTTGCAGGTGGTTGGGCGTCCCAGCGTCAAGGACGTCGAGTTCAAGGAAGGTGAACCGCTCCGGTTCAAGGCCGAATTCGAAGTCGCCCCCACCATCGACCTGAAAGAGTATCGCGGCGTCACCGTTCACTACAGCGAGCCCGAAGTTACCGACCAAGATATCGCGAAGCGGCTGGACGAAGTTCGCGATCAGAAGGCTCAGTTCGTGAATGTCGACCCCCGGCCTGTAGCCGACGGAGACTACGCCGTGGTTTCGCTCGACAGCCTTTCCGGCGTCGAGAAGCCGATCCATCAGGACGATATGCAGCTTCATGTTGGGGATCCGGAAACGGTGGCGGCGTTCTCAGACGCGGTGCGCGGCCTGTCTCCCGAAGATGAGAAGGAATTCGAAGTTGCCTACCCGGAAGATTACGGGCAGAAAAACCTGGCGGGCAAGACGGTGCGCTTCCGCATGAAGCTCAAGATGATCCGGACTAAGGAATTGCCGGATCTGAACGACGAATTCGCACGGGATCTGGGCGATTATCAGACCCTGGACGATTTACGTGAGGCCATCCGCAGAGCGATTTTTCAGGAGCGGGAATTTCTGGCGCAGCAAAAGGCCAAGGAAGAGTTAATCGACCGGCTCATTGAAACGCACGAGTTTCCTGTGCCCGAGGCGTACGTCGAGCGTCAGATCGAAAGTCAGGTGACCCAGCAGTTCAAAGATTTGACGGATCGCGGCATCGATCCCTCCAAGCTCCAGATCGATTGGACCAAGCTCAAAGAGGCGCAACGTCCCAAGGCTATTCACGATGTTAAGGGCAGCCTGCTGATCGATAAGGTTGCCGAGCGGGAATCGATCAACGCCACCAACGACGAGGTAGATCACGAGGTCCAGCGCATCGCCAAGCAGGAACGCGAGCCAGTGGCCGCCATGCGCAAGAAGCTGCAGAAGGACGGGATCCTCGGCCGGATCGCTTACCGCATCCGCTCCGAGAAGACACTCAACTTCCTGTTCGAGCACGCCCGCAAGGAAGCGGCCGCGCAGAACCAAGAAGAAGCTACCGAAGACTCAGCTAAAGAAACAGAATAATAATCCGGGCAGTGCGGGCCGACCTGGGCGCATCGCACAACAGCTGACTAGGCCGACCCGCCGATCGATCTCTTAACGACTAACGACCCTGCTGGCCGGTCTTGCCCTCGTCTCTGCCCTTGCCCGGTTCCTGCTGAGCGCCCTTGCGCTGATCCTGCTGCTGTTGGCCGTGCTGACCTTGCTGTCCTTGCTGGCCGCCCTGCTGCTGTTGGCCGTGCTGCCCCTGTTGTCCCTGCTGGCCGCCCTGCTGCTGACCATGCTGACCCTGTTGACCCTTTTGCTGCTGATCTTGTTGGCCACCCTTATGTTGCTCTTGTTGGCCTTTCCCCGGTTCGTTTGACATGATATCTCTCCTAATTAATTTGTCTGGTCTCTGGTGACGAAAACATCACCGTACCCTAGATGAGTCAAGAGTTGTTCCTGTTTCGATGTAACAGGTAACCAGGTGAGGAACCTAAGCGGATTCCCAGGCGGCGCACACGTCTGGATGATTTGGGCTTGGTCCATTCAACTTAGCCAAGCTGGATTTGCATCCGGGAACTCCGAATGACAATATTCGGCGTCGACTTGCGGCACGTTATCTACAGCGGTTCGCTCCCCTGGCGCCACCGCGATCCTTTCCACCGTCTTCTGATTGCGCCAGGTCCTCCTCGAAGGTGCCCATTCTGACGCAGCATCGCAAGATCGCTCAGCATTCGGTTCCAACGATTCCGTACCAAGCGCCCAGATCCCCACTCCGGTAGTATCAATATTTGCCGGCCCCCTGGAGGTCCACAAATGCACTTTCTAAATGACGATGAGCTGAACCAATTGCAAGGCGCGGAAGAAGCCGCGTTCCCCTCGCCCGTGCCGACGCAGGTCGTATCGAGCGATGAATATCTTCCCTCGCCGCAGACGCCGCAGCAAAAAGAAGTCGAAGCCCGTCTGATCAACATGGCCGACTCCATCGCTTTCAGGCAGGGCCTCTCTCGCCGGCGATTTTTCCAGAGCGCGTCCGGCATGGCCGCCTGCTTCGTAGCCATGAACGAGGTCTATGGCGTACTGTTCGATGCCACCCCCGCCGAAGCGCAGACTCCTGACCTGGCCAACCAGCG
>DATHOT010000068.1:0-9029 GCA_035484655.1 Bryobacteraceae bacterium
CGTCAATGCGGGAGTAGACGCCCAATTGAATTCCACCTTGGAGCAACTCTCGCAATTGGTCAACTTCAAGGCTCTGCAGCAACCTGACGGCACAATTACGGTGTACGTCGGCGGACAGACTCCCTTAGTGGTAGGCGCACATACCTATGCCATCTCGGGAGATTTTTCGACGCCTCAGACGGCGGTCGACTCCAGCACGGGAGCGGATATCACCAGCCAGATCACAGGCGGACAGTTAAGCGCGATGCTGGACGACAAAAACAACGTCTTGCCGGGCTACCTGGCGAGTCTAAATACACTCGCCCAGGGCGTGGCCGACCAAGTAAACACTGGCTTGTCAAATGGAATTGATGAAAACGGCGCGTCACCGGCGACCGATTTGTTCACTTATAACGCCAACCTGGGAGCAGCCGCGACACTGGCTGTGAATCCGCTGACGCCGGACCAAATAGCGGCTGCAATGCCTGGAGCGCCGGGCGGAAACGGCAACGCCCTAGCCTTGGCGGCGCTAGCTAATCAACCCAACCTGAACAACTATACATTCGCGCAATTTTACGGAAATATTGGCGCACAGGTGGGCAACGATTTGTCGACCGCGACCGATAACCAAAGCACCAAACAGGCGCTGTTGGGCCAGGCGCAGACTCTGCGCCAGCAGGCGTCCGGTGTTTCGCTCGACGAGGAAGCTGCAAATTTAATCGCCTTTCAGCGCGCCTATCAGGCCAACGCGAAAATGCTGACTGTGCTGGACACCCTCACCCAGGACCTGATGAATGTGCTACCCAACGCGGCATAAAGGATTATCCAATGATTAGCTCTCTCAACGCGTCGGCCGTGAGTTTCCTCAATGGTATGGCCGCGATCCGGTTACGGGCGCAAACCGCCGAAGATCAGATGACGACCGGCTTGAAGATCAATTCGGTCTCCGATGCGCCCGGTCAGATCGCGAACCTGTATGAGACGCGCTCCCAACTGGGTCAAGCCCAGCAGATCGATACCAATCTCGGACAGGTCACGGCCGAGGTGAATACCGGTGAATCGACGCTCAGTGGAACCGTAACGCTGATAGAGCGAGTTCAAACGCTGGCTTCGGAAGGCGACACCGGCACGGCCACCGTGTCGACGCGTCAGGACATCGCGAACGAACTGGGTGGAATTATGCAGCAACTGGTGAGCGCCGCGAACACCAACGTGGGAGGCCGTTATATCTTCGCGGGTGACAGCGACCGGACCCAGCCTTACACCATCGACCTTACTCAAACCAACCCAGTCAGCGCCTATCAAGGTTCGGCTTCGACACGCCAGATCCAGGGCGCGGACGGCACAACCTTTGGGGTCGCGGAAACGGCGCAGACTATCTTTGACGATCCAACCGGCCAGCAAAATATCTTCACGTCTATCAACAATCTTCGCTTGGCTATGTTGAAGAACGATCAGGCCGGCATCGACGCCGCCATGCCCAATGTTCAATCCATCGATACTTACTTAAACCAGCAACTGGCGTTTTACGGAAACGTCCAAGATCGCGTGACCAGCGAGACGAATTTCGGCGCTAACTATGAAACGCAGCTCCAGACTCAGTTGAGCGGCATCCAGGATGCCAACCTGGCGCAAGCAATCACCCAAATGCAGCAGTCCCAGACGCAGGAGACGGCCGCGTTGCAGGCCCGCGCGCAATTACCTAAAACCAGCCTCTTCGACTACCTGGCATAAGCCGGCCAGGGGGTTAATGCGCCTAATAATGGAAGGATGAGGAAAGCACGCGGTTGGAAGCATCCACGGTCGCGCTGGCCGTAAACGAGAATCGCCAATCGCGTACACCCACGCGGCGAGCCCCGTCCGGATCGGCCGTCGGCGTAACCTGCCATAGCGGATATTGCGCAAATTCTAGAAATTTCCGCAGGATGTACGCTTGGCGCGCGGCCTCGAGCGCGGGACTAGGCTCGGGCTTATAAATCACTGCGCCATTGGTCGGATCGAATTCGGCCAGCAGGTTCATGGAAAAGCGCATCACGAACTCTGGCCGTTCCACCCAACCGGCCCACTGGAAGGGGTCGCCGGCCGAGAGAGGGAACGCGGCCACGCGGATCGGAGGGCCGCCCTGATAGACACGCGAGTTTAGAGTCTCGAGCGCGCGCTGATGAATCAGATAGCGGCCGAAATCATAAGCCGGGATGAAGGCCAGTGCGAAAAGAGCTAGTCCCCGTCCGGCGCTGGGCTTGGCTCCAATCTCAGCGCTGACCAGCCGGCCGAGCAGCGGCCCGAGGAAGGCCAGCGTGAGAACTCCCCAAATCCAGAGATCGGTCAAGCTGTTGAGATCCAGACGAAACCATTGCGGGGAGAATGGGAAGAGAAACCGGACACCATAAGCGTTGGTCCAATCCAGCAACAGGTGGCTGGCGACGCCGATGATCGACAAGACATAGGCCGCTTTCCACCCGCGCATCGTCCGGCCAACTAAACAAACCAAGAGCACCGGAAGCAGCGCCATTACCGGCGCCATCGCGACCGAGTGCGTGACGCCGCGGTGATAGACGAAATAGTTGAATGGGCCGCCGGCAATGGCAACGATGTCGATATCCGGAATATTGGCGGCCAGCATGAGCAGCAGGGCGGGCCGGGAATACCAGCGGTCCAGACCGGCTCGGCTCAACGCCAGGCCTGTCAGCGTGTGGGTGAGGTTGTCCATGCAGTGTCGGCGGGGGTGCGAGCCGCAGACTTCGCGTCTCGAATGCGGAAGGCCGGGGGAACCAGCAAGGTCAGCGCGTTGGGGACGATCTCGACTCGCGCCGGCGCGAACCCTGCGTATTCACCGTCCACTTGCAAATGGACCTTGCCCTGTGGAGACGCCGAAAACAACGCCCGCCGGGTTCGAAGCGTAGTGATGCCGCGCATGCGCACATGCCGGCGCGCCGCCACGCCCAACATGTACTTGAGATAGGTGAAAGAACTCGAACCTTCGAACAACACCAGCTCGAGGCGATCGTCGAGCAGCGAGGCGCCTAGGGCGATTTCCAAATCGCCGCCGTAATTGCGAACGCGGCTGGCCAGCGCGAAGCCGGCTTGAAATTTTCGGCCCTCCGCCTCCACGGTGAACACCGGCAGCCGGCGGCCCACTTTTGCGAAACCTCCGATCCAATACGCCGCTTTTCCGAGCGCGGCCTTCACCCCCAGCGACAGGTGATACACAATGTCGGCATCCAGACCTGCGCCCGCCATCAGCAGAAAGTGACGTGGGCCTTCATCCGCACTCCTGTCGATCAATCCCACGGCTACGCGCTCCGGCGTCCATTCCTCGAAAGACGCAGCCGCGCGTTCCATTGTTTTGCCGAGCCCCAACTCGTTTGCCAGCACGTTGGCGGTTCCCGCGGGAAGAATGCCGAGCGGCACTTCGGAGTGGACCATGCCGTTGAGGGCCTCGTTGATGGTCCCGTCGCCCCCGGCCACCAATATGAGATCGGCGCCTTGTTCGATGGCGCGGCGCGCCAGTTCGGCCGCTGTGCCGGGGCCGGTAGTGGAAACTGCGCTGACAGTAATTCCTCGAGACGCAAGCAGACCGATGGTGCGATCGAGCGCATGCTTCCTCCGCTGAAGCCCGCGTGCGAAAGGATTGTAGATGAGAAACGTGTTCCGGTAGGTCTCGATAGTACCCTAATTATAGTAGAGATGCCTTCCACGGACGCAGGCCGGGAAATTGAAGAGTTGCGCGAACAGTTGCGCCACCACGAGCACCTCTATTACGTGCTCGACCAGCCGGAAATCACCGACGCCGAATACGATGCATTGATGCGCCGGTTGCAAGGACTCGAAGCCCAGCATCCTGAGCTCATCACCCCCGATTCCCCCAGCCAGCGGGTGGGCGGAAAGGCGCGCGAAGGATTCGTCAAGGTGCCGCATAGCTCGCCCATGCTCAGCCTGGACAACGCGCTGAACGAAGACGAAATGCGCGAATTCGACCGGCGCGTGCGGGATCTCCTGCGAGACGAGCCGTTTGAATACGTGGCCGAACTGAAGCTGGACGGTTTATCGATGGCGGTCCACTTTCGGAAGGGACAATTCGCCCAGGCCGTGACGCGCGGCGACGGGCTGGTGGGAGAGGACGTCACGGAAAATGCGCGCACCATACGGTCGATGCCGCTGAAGGCCAAGACCGACCTGCCCGCGTTCGAAGCACGTGGGGAAGTTATTATGCCGCGCAAGTCGTTCGACAAACTGAATGCGGAACGGGAGCAGCGGCAGCTCTCTTTATTCGCAAATCCTCGCAACGCCGCGGCGGGCGCGTTGCGTGCACTGGAGCCAAGCGTGACGGCCGCGCGCCAATTAGAATACTTCGCGTATTTTCTGTTTGTGGACGGCCGTCCTTATTACGAGAGTCATTGGGAATCGCTGGAGGCGCTCGTCAAGCTGGGCTTCAAAGTGAATCCCTATCGAAAGAAGTGCGGAGCACTAGACGACCTGCTGGAGTTCTATCGGCATTGGGAAACCAAACGGGAATCGCTGCCCTATGAAATCGATGGCGTAGTGGTTAAGGTGGACTCAGTGAAGCAGCAGCAGGCGCTGGGCTGGACGGCCAAGGCGCCGCGGTGGGCAATCGCCTTCAAGTTCGCCGCGCATCAGGCCGAGACCGCAATCGAGGATATACAGGTGAATGTCGGGCGCACGGGCGCGCTTACGCCGGTGGCATTTCTGAAGCCGGTGAATATCGGCGGAGTGACGGTGGCGCGGGCCTCGCTCCATAATGAAGACGAAATCGGACGGCTGAGCGTGGAGATCGGCGATCGGGTGCTGGTGGAGCGCAGCGGCGACGTGATTCCCAAAGTCGTGCGCGTGGTCAGCCAAGGCAGCGAAAGACGGCCGTTCCGCATGCCCAAGCATTGCCCGGTTTGTGGCGGCGAAATCGTGCGCGAGGAAGGGGAGGCCGCCAGCCGCTGTATTAATACCAATTGCCCGGCGCGGCTGCAGCAGTCTATCCTGCACTTTGCCGCGCGTGGTGTGATGGATATCGACGGGATGGGGGATGTGCTGGTGGAGCAACTTGTTGCGCGAGAGATGGTCAAGAGCGTTGCGGATGTTTACGATCTTTCGCTGGAGCAATTGCTGGCACTCGAACGGATGGGCCAGAAATCAGCCGAAAAGATCATCAAGAATATCGATCGTTCCCGAAAGCAACCGCTGCCGCGCGTTCTGAATGGCCTGGGCATTCCGTTCGTCGGGGAACGGACGGCGCAAATCCTCGCGGAGAGCTTTGGAAGCCTGGATGTAATTAAGGACGCCGACGAGGAGACTTTGCAGCAGGCCGAAGAAGTGGGACCAAAGGTATCGCAAAGTATCAGGCTATTCTTTCACGAGCGCCACAACCGGGATTTGGTGGAACGGCTTCGAAAGGCCGGTCTCACCTTCGAACATGCGGTTATAAAGAAAAGCGCGGGACCGCTGGCGGGCAAAACATTCGTCCTCACGGGCACCCTTCCCAATTTGGCGCGCGAAGACGCCAAGGCCCGCATCGAATCGGCTGGCGGTAAGGTCACCGGTTCGGTGAGCAAGAAGACCGATTACGTGGTAGCCGGCGCCGATGCGGGTTCTAAACTCGACAAAGCGAACACCCTGGGGATTGCAGTACTGAGCGAACCTGAGCTGCTCGAGATGCTTAAGTAAGGATCGATCGGAGCGCCACTGGCCAAATTCATTCAAACACTCATTTCGTGGGGGCCTATCGGTGTTTTTCTTTTGGCGATCCTCGATAACACCGGCGTACCCATGATCGGCGGCGTAGATGTTCTGATTGTCCTTATAGCGGCAGTGGATCATACGCAAGCTTATTGGTCGGCGGCCGCCGCCGTGGCGGGATCGTTAATCGGTTGCCTGCTACTGTTTCTAATCGCGCGAAAAGGAGGCGAGGCATACCTTCAACGTCACACTATCAGCCGGCGCGAAGCGCGTTTCCGGGCTTGGTTCCATGAGTATGGGCTGCTGACCGTGTTTGTGCCTGCGTTTGTGCCATTTCCCCTCCCGTTGAAGATCTTCATCGTCTCCGCTGGCGCCATGGAAGAAAGCCCCACCACGTTCACCATTGTGATGATGGCAGCCAGAATTCCCCGCTACGTGTTCCTGGCCTGGCTGGGCACGCGGCTCGGTAAAGACACTGTGCCTTATCTGCGGCTTCACGCCTGGCAATTCGGGCTGCTGGCTGCTGCTTTGTTCAGTATTCTTTACTTAGTAATCAGTTTCTTGCATAGACGGGGTGTTCTCAAGTCGCGCCCTATTGACCCAGTGTGAAATTCACATCGATGGGCGCAATTACTTCTACCGGCTGTCCATTCAGCAACGTAGGTTGATAGACCCACTGTTTGACCGCTTCCAGGGCGGCACGCGCCAGCAGGGGATGGCCGCTGATCAATTGCAGGTTCCGGATGGTCCCGTCTTTCGCGATGACGCCGAGCAAACGGACCACTCCGGACACGCGCGCGGCCTTCGCCAGAGACGGGTATTCCGGGATGATCTTCCTCAATAGCTTGGCCATTTGTACGTCCCCGCCCACGCGAATCGGACCGGGAGGCGCGGTTGGAACGGTGGGTGGATGAGGCGGTCGCGCAACGACCGGCGTAGCCCCAAGTATTTCTATTTCGATGCCAGCCGGTCGCGACGGTCCGTCAACAGCGATCGCTCCGGGCGGGTCGATCGAAACGAATTCCGTACTCGCTCCGCGGCTGGGAGAGAATTGGCTCGGCAGCGGTATGAAAGTTCGGTGTGATGAGGCTACGTAGGTCGCCGCGATTGCTGCGTGCGCAACTGCCGGCGCCGGCTCCAGAACTTTAGATGGAGCGCCCAAACTAACGGGCTTCCAATGAAAACCAGGTAAGTGTTCGGTCCGCGCGAGTGGAATCAGAATCGCGAGACTTACAACGAGTACTTCCGCACTTAGTGAGGCGAAAAAACTCCACGACTTACTCGGCAGATCATAAATCAGTATGGATTGCTCGAACACGTCTATGTAGACACCGTACTTCTTTGAATGTTCCCCGAGCCTCTTTGAATGTTTCCCGAGGGGTCCGGGGCAGAAACACGGCCAGACTCCGCTGGCGAATAGTCGTCGCGTGCCGATAGGTCGGCGCTGCGCAGTCGGCACTTTCATCTAACATGCTGATAATATTACTGGAAACATCGGTGTTTGAGCTGCTTCTGATCACTCACGAAAACCACGGATGCTAAAGATAACGATTCACGACGGTCCGGAAGCACTCACCTTCCAGGTGGAAGGAAAGCTGATTTGCGCTAGGGCTAAAGAGCTGGAACAATCCTGGAAGACCGCAGCTTCCACTCGGGAACGCAAGGCGTTGATCGTCGATCTCACCGAGACTTTGTATATCGATGAGGAAGGCAAACGAGTTCTCAAGAAACTATTTCGCGAGGGAGCATTCTTCCGCACCGCCGGGGCGATGACCATTTCCGTTGTAGATGAGATCACTTGGAAAGTCGCCGAATCCCCGGCGCGGCATGCTCACACTTCTGCTGCTTGTTTGGCGTTAGGGAGCATCTAGCAAACGCCGCGCGTAATATTAGCCCACGAGCAGACAGTTCACGAAGACACAATGCAATCAAGATCTGAAAATTAAGGGCTACGATGGAAAGAGAATGCGAGTGACATCAATTTCCGTACGTCTCCTGACTTGCTTTTATCGAACCACCTTTGTCTTGGGGCTGATGCTTGCTCAAGCGCTGCCCGGCCAGCAGAGCCAGTTCCAGGGCAGCGTGCCAACTGGAACGGTCGCATCCACACCACTGGGGCTGACGCTTCGCGACGCGCTCGATCGCGGCCTGCGAAGTAATCTCGGCCTGCTGGTGAGCGGCTCGGCCAGTGAGATCGCGCGCGGTGAGCGGATACGAGCCTTGAGCAGTCTCTTACCGCAAGTGAACGGTACCATCAGCGAGACCGTCGAACAGCTCAACCTGAAAACGGTCGGTTTCAATTTTACTTTTCCCGGCTTTACCGTCCCCACGATTGTCGGCCCTTTTCACTACACCGATGCGCGGGCCTCCAGCTCTTTCAGCGTTTTCGACTATAATCTTCGCAAGAACTATCGCGCCTCCAAGGAGAATCAGCGTGCTGCTCAACTCTCTTTGCAGGACGCCCGCGACCTGGTGGTACAGTCGGTGGCGAACGCTTACCTTCTCGTGATCGCCGACTCGTCGCGCGCAGAGTCGCTGCGGGCACAGGTTGCGACAGACCAGGCGATCTACGATCGAACCGCTGATCAGAAGAACGCCGGAACCAGCGCGGGTATCGATGTCCTACGCGCGCAGGTGCAGTTGAAGCAGCAGCAACAGCAATTGCTCGCGCAGGAGAATCAGCTCGCCAAAGACAAGCTGGCATTGGGGCGGGTGATCGGTCTGCCGTCCGGCCAGGAATTCAACATCGCGGAACCGGTTCCCTATTCCCCGCTCGCCACGATGACCCCGGACCAGGCCCTGCGCACGGCTTTCGAGCAGCGCGCGGATTTTCAGAGCGCTAAGGCGCTGGTGCGATCCTCGGAAGAGGCGGTCGGGGCCGCTCGCGCGGAGCGTTACCCGAGCGTGGGAGTCACCGGCGACTACGGCGACGTGGGGCCGGCGCTCACCAACTCGCATGGCACGTTCACTTTTCAGGCCGCGGTCAAAGTCAATATCTTCGACGGCGGCCGCATCAGCGGTGACATCGTCCAGGCGCAAGCCACGTTGAAGCAGCGCCGGGACGAACTGGCCGATCTGGGCGGGCAGATTGACTACCAGATCCGGGCCGCGCTCCTCGACATCCAGTCCGCAGCCGACCAGGTAGCGGTGGCGAGGAGCAACCTCGACCTCGCTAATGAGACGCTGGCGCAGGCGCGTGACCGTTTTGCAGCGGGCGTTACCGACAATATCGAGGTAGTGCAGGCCCAAGGATCGGTCGCCATCGCCAACGACAACCTGATTTCGGCGCTCTATGCGCACAATCTGGCAAAGGTGGAGCTGGCACGCGCACTCGGGGGTGCTGAGCAGGAAATCCAGAAATT
>DATHOT010000069.1:0-2210 GCA_035484655.1 Bryobacteraceae bacterium
TAACGCGGATGCGGCCTCAACCTGACCAGTTCTCCATGGCACACCATGCAGCAGAAGAACAACGCTGCAACAGCCAGCATGACCGTCCAGCTGATCTTGAACACGCCGTTGGGATGCTTCAGCAGGTAGGCGAACAAACCCAGAGCAGCCGCCAGAAGTGGATAGAAGATAGGGCGCACATACAGCCAGGGCGAATCGAAACAGATGATGAAGGTAAGTAGATAGACGCTCAGTGGAAGGATCCAGAGGAACGGGATTGCAGCCACATCCTGCGTCAAATAGGTAGTCACTGAGAGCAACAAGATCGACCCGCAAGCCGCCAGCGCGATCCAGAGCAACAACAGCGGCCAGCGTGGCGGCGTTCCGGAATCAACCGCTGCGGTGGATTCGTTTAGATCAGCCCTTGCCAGACCTCGCGCACTCTGCCAGGCTGTGGCGGCGCACATCGCGGCGAAAACGACGTAACCAATCGACCACATCGCGCCTTGATGCCAGGTGGTGAAATTAGGCTCCAGGAGCGCCGGGTAGGTCAGAAGCGCCGCCATGGACGCGAGGTTCGAGAGCGCATAGAGGCGGTAAGGCGCTTTGCCCTTGCGTCTGGCATACCAGGCTTGCAACAACGGACTGGTGGAAGAGAGGAGGAAATAAGGAACGCCGATGGTGACCGCCAGCAGCTTCAGGATTTGCCACGAAGGGTGATCGACTCCGGTGACGCCACGAGCCGCGTCCGGTCCGATCGGAAGAACTGCGATACTCACCAGCAGCAGGACGGAATGAACCATGGCTTGTCTGGTGGCGCGCAGGTGTTCGTTGAGCCAGTGCGCGTACGCGTAACCCAGCAGCAGGACCACCTGGAAGAACAGCATGCACGTGCTCCAAACCACCGACGAGCCGCCGAACGAAGGCAGAATGATTTTAGCTATGAGAGGCTGGATCTGGAAAAGTAGAAAAGCACCGAGAAAAATCACCCATCCATAAAGCACCATGCGAAGCCGTCAGTATACTATGTTGTTGCTCGCTGCCGGTCTCTTATTGGCCTGTCTTCCTATTTGCGCTCGCCCACCACGCCACGCTAGCCGCCGGAAGATGACCCGACCATCTTGCTGAGCTATCCTAAGCTTTTGAGGACGAGTTTTTCGGGAGGTGTCATGAAAACATTCTTAAATGGTCTGATGTTGGCCGCCACCATGAGCTGGACGGTCGCCCAGCAGTCCACAATCACGCCCACCGCCAAGGAGCTGAACAAGAGTTTCGACGCCGACGCCTCGCAATGGACCCAGCGGTTCGAGCACGAGGGCCGCGCGATTTACGACAAGCGCGCCGAAATCCTGGATGCGATGGGGCTAAAACCCGGGATGGATGTGGCCGACATCGGCGCCGGTAGTGGGCTGATCTCACGGCTGATCGCCCAACGGGTGGCGCCGGGCGGCACCGTATATGCCGTGGATATTTCGAAGAACATGGTCGACTACATCACCAAGACCGCGCTAGAGGAAAAGATTACAAACATCAAGGCCGTGCTGGGCGATCCCCGCTCGCCGAAGTTGGCGCCCAACTCGGTGGACGTGGCCTGTATCATCGATGCTTATCATCACTTCGAATATCCGGCCGAGATGCTGGCCGAAATCCGCCGGGCGCTGCGGCCGAATGGCATGCTCATGCTGATCGACTTCAAGCGCATCGATGGCGTGTCGCGCGACTACATCCTGAAAATGGTGCGCGCCGGAGAAGGCACTTTCACCGACGAGTTTCTCAACGCTGGGTTCGATCTGGTGGAGCGCCGCGACGACATGTTCCCGGACAACTACCTGCTGAAGTTCAAGCTTCGGAACGTGTCGGCGAAGGCGGCCGGCGCAGGACAGACCAGCCACTGATTATCGCGGTGGAACGAAAGCCAGGAAACGGCGCGGATTGTTCACTACGATACCGTGCAGCGTGTCTTCTTTGACGCCCGCCTCGCGCAACTTCGGCACAAACACCGTCAGGGTCTTTGCGTAGCCCGCGCCGCCATTGCGTTTGAGCTGATTCTCCGTCGAAAGGTCGGACGAAAAAAGCAGGTTGTCCGTATAGCCGGCCTCGATGAGGGCCACTACCATCGGCACCTGCCTCGCGTCGCCTGGCCCGCCCTGCCGGTCGAACCCGATGAACGCGCCGCGCTTGCAGAGCGCCTTGTGCACCTCAACCTTTGTGTCGACCAGATTGCCCAAGTG
>DATHOT010000070.1:0-10224 GCA_035484655.1 Bryobacteraceae bacterium
TGTGCGCCGTCCTCTGGCACCTTTTGGTGAGCCATCCGCTGCTGCAGCGCACCGCTACCAAGTGGGAGTCGGTAAAGTGAACGGCGCCAGGTTCTTTATCGCTGGAGGCGCCGGCTTCATCGGCAGCCATTTCACAGACCGGCTGCTGGCTGAATCAGGCGTCGAAGCGGTGACGCTCTACGACAATTTTTCCTCCGGCCGGCAATGGCATTACGCCCAGCATGAGCGGGACCGCCGGCTGCATGTGCTGTGCGCCGACGTCAAGGATATGGCTGCGCTCGAACGCGCCATGGCCGGTCACGACGTCGTAATCCACCTGGCATCGAACCCGGATATCGCGCGCGCGGCCGTCGAGCCCGACATCGATTTTCGCGAGGGCACATACCTCACGCAGCAGATCGTCGAGGCCATGCGCCGCACCCACACGCCCAGGCTGCTCTATGCGTCCGGCAGCGGAGTTTATGGCGATCTGGGAGAGCGCGAGGCCCAGGAAGATTTCGGCCCGCTCGTTCCGGTTTCCACGTATGGCGCCAGCAAGCTCGCCGGCGAAGCTCTGATCGCGTCCTACTGCGCTATGTTCGGCATCACGGCCTGCGCCTTCCGGTTCGGAAATGTCGTCGGCGCGCGCCAGACCCATGGCGTCGGTTTCGACTTCATCCGGAGCCTGCGCTCTCAGCCCGATCGGTTGCGGATTCTGGGTGACGGCCAGCAGAGCAAGTCCTACATTCACGTTGAAGACATCCTTGAGGCGGTTTTCACGGCGCATCACAAGACCGAGACAAACTTCCAGGTCTATAATGTCGCCACCGGCGACTACATCACGGTGACCGAGATCGCGCGACTGGCCATGGAAGTTTCCGGACTTTCGGACGAAGACGTCCGCCTGGAATATGCGGGCGGCGACCGGGGCTGGAAAGGCGATGTGCCCATCGTGCGCCTGAACACCGATCGCATTCGTAGCTTAGGCTGGACCTGCCGCCGGACTTCGCGCCAGGCTCTTTGCGTAGCCATGCACGCCCTGATCGAAGACGTACGCATCGGGAGGCTCTAACCGCATGCGCCGCGCCGTGTTCCTCGATCGCGATGGTGTGGTAAATCGCGCCATCCTCCGCGAAGGCAAGCCTTATCCGCCCGCGACGCTCTCCGAACTCCGCCTGCTTCCGGGCGTGCGCGAAGCCTGTAGAAAGCTGCGCGAAGCTGGGTTCGCCCTGATCCTTATCACCAATCAGCCGGATATCGCGCGCGGCGTTACCTCCGCCCAGCAAGTGGCCGATATTCACACCCGCTTGCAGCGCTATCTTCAACTGGACGACATTCAGGTCTGCCCGCATGACGATTCAGCGCAGTGCGATTGCCGCAAGCCCAAGCCGGGGCTGCTGCTGGAAGCGGCGCGAAAATGGGATATCGATCTCGCCCACAGCTTCGTCGTCGGGGATCGATGGCGCGACGTCGAAGCCGGCCAGCGTGCCGGCTGCCGGCCCATCTTCGTCGATTACGGGTATCACGAACAACGGCCCATCGGGCCTTATCTAAGAGTCCACTCGCTGCGCGAAGCCGCCAACTGGATCGTACGCGTGGCTCAAATGGGGTTGCAATATGCCTGACCGGATCTCTACCATGCAAGTCAAGATTTTCGCCGACGGCGCCGACAAGCAGTCGATACTCGACCTGGCGCGCAATTCCTGGATCAGTGGCTTCACCACCAATCCCAGCCTGATGCGCAAAGCGGGCATCACCGATTACCAGTCCTTCGGCCGGGATCTGACCCGCGCCATCCCGGATCGTCCGTTTTCATTCGAGGTTCTCTCGGACGATTTCGACGAGATGGAGCAGCAGGCTCTCCAGATCGCCTCCTGGGGCGACAACGTTTACGTGAAAATCCCAATCACCAACACGCACGGCGAAAGCGCGGCGCCGCTGGTTTACCGGCTGGCTCAGCGGGGAGTCAAGATCAACGTCACCGCGGTGATGACGCTCGATCAGGTGGATGGGGTTTTGAAGAGCCTGCGCTATGGCCCGCCCAGCTGCGTCTCCATTTTCGCCGGCCGCATCGCCGACGCCGGCTGCGATCCGCTGCCCATACTATGCGGCGCGCTGACCCGCATGCGCGCCTATCCCCAGATGGAGCTGATCTGGGCCAGCCCGCGCGAGCTTTTCAATATCGTCCAGGCGGACGCCATCGGCTGTCATATCATTACCGTGACGCACGATCTGTTGAAGAAACTACCGGTGATTGGCCGAGACCTTACCGAATACTCGCTCGACACTGTGAAAATGTTCTTCGAAGACGCGCGGGCCGCCGGCTTCACGCTGAACACCGGAGTCCACGCTTAATCCTGCACTATTCGTGCCTCAGCGCCGCCAGCGGGTCCACTTTAATTGCCTTCAAGGCCGGAAGATAGCTGGCCGTTAGCGCCACCAGCAGAATCAGAGAAGAGGTCGCCGCGAAGGTCAGCGGATCGGACGCGTTCACGCCGAATAATAGCCGGGAGATGATCCGCATCAGCGGGAACGCAACTACCAATCCGACGCCGATCCCAATGGCCGCCAGTTGAGCTCCCTCGCCCACCACCATTTTCAGCACGTCGCTTTTCTGGGCGCCCAGAGCCATGCGCACTCCGAGTTCGTTGGTCCGCTGGGTCACCGCATAGGCGATGACGCCGTATAACCCGGTGGCCGCCAGGATCAAGGCTATGCCGGCGAAGACTCCCAGCAGCAGCGTTCGGAAGCGCGCACCGGCCAGCGAGCCCCCTACCAGGTCTTGCATGGTCTTGACATTGAAAACGGCCAGGTCTGGATCCAGTTTCTGAACCTCGCCTCGCGCCGCGGCCACCATCGAATTCGGCTCGGATTGCGTTCGCAGCACCAGCGTCATGGTTCCTTCGACAAAGCCCATCAGCTCCGATGGAATCTGGAGATAGTGGTAGTACATCTCCGCGTTGGTGGCTGCGTCCAGGCCGGTATGTTTAACGTCGCCGACAATTCCGACGACGGTGCACCACTGGCTGCCATCGAAGCCGGCCTTCATCCGCTTTCCGATTGGATCTTCGTTCGGCCAGAAGCGCCGAGCCATGGTGTTGTTGATAATTACCACCCCGGGAGTCCGCTCTCCGTCGGTTCGGTCGAAGAAGCGCCCCCGAACCAGCGGAATGCCCAGGGCCGCGAAGTAATCGGCGCTGGCCGCCCGGTATTTGGCGCGCGACTGCTCGGCGGCCGATTCCACCGGCCGGTTTTCAACCACGAAGTTCAAGCTGGCGTCGGCTCCACTCAGCGGAAGATTGCGCGCGATGCCCGCGTATTGCACGCCCGCCAGAGCGTGCAGCCGGTCTACCAGTTGATGGTAGAACAGCGCGACCTTCTGGCCCGAGTAGCGGGTCTCCGGCAGCGCGATCTGCATGGTCAGCACATGATCGGGCCGGAAGCCGGGATTGACGCTCTCCAATTGCAGAAAACTTCGAATCAGCAACCCGGCGCCCGTCAAGAGCACGACGCAGGAGGCGATCTCGGAGGTTACCAGCGCATTTCGCCACAGGGCGCGGGTGCGGCTTCCGGTGTTGCCACGCCCGCTGGTCTTCAGAACCGAGTTCAAGTCCGTCCGCACGGTAAGGAGCGCGGGCGCTAATCCGAAAACGATGCCGGTGGCCAGTGACACCGTGAGGGTGAACGCCATCACCCGCCAGTCGATATTGATCTCCGCCAGCCGCGGCAGACTGGCGGGACCGAACTGCGCCAACATTGCAACACCCCATGCTGCCAGCGCCAGGCCGAGCAGGCCGCCCGCCAGCGCCAGAAGCACGCTCTCGGTCAGAAGCTGGCGCAACACCCGCGCTGGATTTGCTCCCAGGGCCATTCGTAGCACGATCTCCTTGTCGCGGCTTCCGGCACGCGCCAGCAACAAACTCGCGACGTTGGCGCATGCAATCAGCAGCACAAACACCACCGCGCCCAGCAGCGTCCAGAGTGTAGGCCCTATATCGCCCACCAACTGATCGCGCAGCGCTACGACCTTCGTGCTGTAGCCGGAATTGGTGTCCGCGTACTGCCGCTCAATGCGGCCGGCAATGGAACGCATCTCGCCCGAAGCTTGGTCCACGCTCACGCCTGCCTTCAGGCGCCCGATCACCCGTAGCGTTCGGAATCCGCGCTGGCTGAGTTCCTTCGCATCCAACGTATACGGCATCCACAACTCGGAAGGCGTGTCGAGCAACCGGAAGCCGCGCGGCATGACGCCTACAATCGTGAGGCTGTTGCCGTCCACGACCGCCTGCTTGCCCAGGATGCCAGGATCACCGCCGAAACGGCGCTCCCAGAAGCCGTAGCTCAGCAACGCGACACGATTGCGCCCCGGCTCAGCTTCTTCGCTCAAAAATGTTCGTCCGAGGCCGGCCTTCACACCCAACAACTCGAACGCGCCGGGCGATATTAGTGCTGTTTCCACCCGCTCGGGCAATTGACCGCCCGTCAGAACCGCGGGCTGTTCCCGCAGAGCGGCGATTTGCTCGAACACTTGCTGCTGCTCTACCCAATCCCGATAGTCGGGCGGCGAGACCTGCTCCTGCGCAATCCCCTTGCTAAGTTTTGTTTCCCAAATCACGATCAAGCGGCTGGGGTCCTTGTAAGGAAGTGGGCGCAACAGCACTGCGTTGACGACACTGAAGATGGCGCTGTTGGCGCCGATGCCCAAGGCCAGTGCGATCATCGCGACGACGGTTGATCCGGGATTACTGGCGAGCATCCGCAAGCCGTATTGCAGATCTTTCAGAAGGGTGTTCATTTCGAACTATATAGAATAGCAAGCTCTAAAAACGAATCGGACCGTGACAGTGAGGGACCGTCACAGTCCGATTCACGACTTGGGTTTGTGGTAGGAAGGATACTTCGTTGTTTCTCTTAGCCGCCCCAAATGGCGCCACCAGCTCTTACTCTGGTCTTAGTCCTCATTGCGTTTCTCCTTAAAGATTTAAAGTCCAATTTCTGCTTTTCTCTGCGTTGCTGTGCGCCGCGCGATCATGGGCGTCGGGCACGCAACTCACTCATGCTAGGTGCCCCAAACAGCAGCGCCAGCTTTGACCTTCGTCTTGGTCCTCATTGGGCGATGTCTCCTTGCTTTCTTTATTTTGCTTTTAAATGTCTTGGAACGCCTGTAAGGAGTGCAACTCAGATGCCAAGGGTACCACGACTGAGAACGGTTTAGTACTACGCAATGTAAGATACAGAAAACAGAAGCAATGGGGGGTAAACTCCGAAACTCACCAGCGAAAGTACGTGGCTGCGATCAATAGTCGAGCCTATCTGATGAGATAGATACCCTATCCGCTCAGATAGGGTGTTCGTCTTAGGCACCAAATTTTTGGGGAGGAGAAGCGAACGCCCACGGTTACGGCGAACGGTCGCCGGACCGCCCGCCGGCCGTGCAAACGGAAGCGCGCACTCCTCCGTACTGCTTCCGCAAGGTTGCCCCAAAGCTGACAGCCATTGAGGACCGCTGGTTGTCAGCTCTGGCCTGCAAAAAATATTTCGATAACCCTCCGCACATCTACGTAGTAGTAGTGCACTACCCCATGGATTGCCCTAGGGTCACAGCAATTCCAGCGCCACTGGTACTCAAATCGATACAAATTTCTACATCTCTCTGTAAAATCATGGTTTAAGGCAGAAAAAACAGCTCCCGGGCCGGTTCGAGATTTCGTGCGACCCTATCTTTTCAGATATTATGGGCTAACGCCTGAGATAGTACATATGCCCGAACCGCGCGCCGAACTCGAGGCCCTTGCTGGGCCGTTAAAGGGAACCAGCATTCCTTTGTCGGGCGGCGAAATCTCTATCGGGCGCGAACCATCCAACGTAATCTCGGTCGTTGACGCCGGCGTCTCCCGAAAACATTGCACCATTTTGCAGGAAGGTGGAGAGTTCAAGATCCAAGACCTGAACAGCCGCAACAGCACTTTCGTGAATGGTGTGCCCGTCACGGAGCGGGCGCTGGTTTCCGGAGACGAGATCAAGATTGGAAACTCGCTGTTCCTGTTCGTCGTGCCGTCCGAGGAAACCGGGGGCGTCCTGTCAACCTCGGTCGAATTCGACCAACAGGAAGCGAGCGCGGGGTCCACTATTATCCTGCGTAAACAGGATGCGCTCTACTTACGCGATCTGGACCGGGTCACGCCTTCCGAGCGAATGGTCCGCGACCTGAATGTGCTGGTTCGAATCAGCAAGGCGGTCAACTCAGTGCGCGGCTTGGAGGCATTGGAAAAACAGGTACTGGAATCGATCCTCGAAATCGCGCCCGCCGACCGCGCCGCCATTCTTCTTTGCGACCGCGGCTTGGAGAGCTTGGACGATAGCACCGTATTCGGATGGGACCGGCGAACCGGGGCGAACCCGACGTTGCAGGTGAGCCGCACCATCGTGGCGCAGGTGCTCAAGGACGGCGTTGCGATGCTGTGCAACGATCTGCCGGCCACCGAAGGGTTCGCGGACACCGAGAGCGTGACCATGCGTCATATCCGCAGCGTCCTCGCGGTGCCGCTGGAAGTTTTCGATCGCATACTCGGCGTCGTCTACCTGGATGCCAGCGATCCGGAAGTACGGTTCGACGCCGACCACCTGCAACTGCTTACCGCTATCGGCAGTATCGCCGCCTTCGCGCTCGACAACGCGCGCCGCATGGAGTGGCTGGAGGAAGAAAACCGCCGCTTGCAGGCCGAGATGAATGTGGAGTTCAACATGGTGGGTGAGAGCCCGCGCATGCGCGACGTGTATCAATTCATCAGCCGCGTGGCGAAAATGGACTCCACGGTTCTGATCTCGGGCGAGAGCGGCACCGGCAAGGAACTGGTGGCTCGGGCCATGCATCGCAACAGCATTCGCGCCAATAAACCATGCGTCGCCATCAACTGCGCCACGCTGGCCGAGTCGCTGCTGGAGAGCGAGTTGTTCGGCCACGAAAAAGGCGCATTCACGGGCGCCATCGTCCAGAAGAAAGGAAAACTCGAGATCGCCGAGGGCGGTACGGTTTTCTTGGACGAAATCGGCGAGTTGGCGCCTCTCCTGCAGGCCAAATTGCTGCGCGTTTTGCAGGAGCGCGAATTTGAAAGGGTGGGAGGAACACGCACTATCAAGCTGGATGTCCGGCTGATCACGGCCACCAATCGGGATCTGGAAGCCGAGGTGAAGGCCGGAAGATTTCGCGAGGACCTCTATTATCGTTTGAACGTAGTCTCGCTGCGCATGCCCTCCCTGCGCGACCGCCGTTCCGATATTTCGCTGCTGGCGAGTTATTTCGCCGCCAAATCCGCCAAGCGATCCAACCGCACGGTTCTCGGTATTTCCCCGCAAGCACGGGCCTGCCTGATGAATTACGACTGGCCCGGCAACGTGCGCGAACTGGAGAACGCCATCGAAAGGGCGGTGGTACTGGGGTCGAGCGAGCTGATTCTGCCCGAGGATCTTCCCGAATCGATCCTCGAAAAAGCCGAGCCGGCTATTTCAGCGGTGGATGCCTTCCACGATGCCGTCCGCGAGACTAAGAAGCAGCTCATCATCAATGCGGTTGAGCAGGCCCATGGCAATTACACCGAAGCGGCGCGTCTGCTGGGCCTGCATCCCAATTACCTGCATCGCTTGGTCCGCAATCTGAATTTGAGGCCGGCGCTGCAACGCCACTCGGCTGGCAATGCGTGAACGTCTGTGGGCAGGTCCCCGATCCGCCAAATTCAGGACCTGACCTATTTTCCGAAAGTCCAATCCACCCCCAGCAGCGGAACGAAATCGTGCAACCATCCGTGAATCTTCGCGCCCGTCGCGGGCACGATTACGTTCTCGGGAAACGGAGTCGCATAGTCCCGGAAGTCAACTCGAACCAGCCAATGATCGCTCAGCACGGCCTTTACGCCGCCGCCGAAACTCACCAGCGCCTTGACTTCGTCCGCATGGGCGAGAAGAGCGAAACTGGTGAGGGGCTGATTAGGATCTACCGTGCCCGTAGCCGTGTAGCGTTTGATACCGGCCCCACCCGCCAGGAACGGCCGCAGCCGGGCGTGCCGTTTGGTGGCGTAAGCCAAGAAGTCGAAATGCAGCGCGTGCGACGCCGCGTCGAGGTTAGCTTCGCGCCCATTGAACTTTAGCTCCGTGTCGCCATCGCGGTAGGTGTAGCGCAGTTCGCCTCCAAAATGTTCCCATACGTCCTCGCCTAGTACCCCACCGACTGCAAAGCGCGGGCCGAATCCAGCCGTAGCCGAACCGGCCGCGTTGCTAATGGTAGCGTCGTGGTAAAAACCAAAGCCACCCGCGGCGCCAATCGACCATGACTGCGCGAAGCACGAGCCGCCGGCCAAGGTCACCAGAACAAGGTATCCCCGCATCTTATGTCTCATCTACTACGATTTTATTCCCCCGGCGTACCCCTGGTCCCTAGACGGGAGGCCTTAGCGGGCTAGAAAGGAGGCCTTAGAGCGCGCACCGGACGAGCCCGTCGGAGTATTACGCGTAACTGACATGAGTCACCGTTTCCCGGCGCATCCTTACCTCACCGCCCATTTCGAGCCCATTTCCTTCGAGGCCGACGCGGACGATCTTCCGATCTAAGGCGAGGCGCCGAAGTTCCTGGCTCGGATTGGATTTGGGACACCGCCGCATGCGAGGGACCAAGATATTGACTTTGCTTCCACCCCAGTTGAACCGCTAAGGCAGCTCTTCCACCACCCTATCAATTTCTTCCGGGCTGATATAGAAGTGTGGCGAGAATCGCACCCAACCCTGCCGCGGCGCGGCCATTATCCCTCGCTCTCTGAGGTCGCGAACCACTTTACGACTGTCCGTCCCGGGTTTGTGAAGCGCGACTATTCCGGAGCCGTTTTCAGGCGTCCGCTCGCCCAATATCTGGTAGCCTTTTTGCCGCGCGCCGTCGGTCAGCCGATCAGCCAAGCCTTGGACTACCGGACCAATCCGCTCCACCCCCACTTCCAGTATGAGCTCGATGGACGCCCGCAAACCGTAACAGCCGATAGTGTTCAGCGTTCCGCATTCATAGCGGCCGGCGTCGGGCCGGAGCGTCATGTCGCGCGAGGCATAGTCGTTATAGCCCGCAACGTTCGTCCAGCCAAACTCCTTGGGAAAAACCGAGTCCTGGCGATCCTTTTGCACGTACAGAATCCCACAACCTTCCGGACCCAGCAGCCATTTGTGCCCGTCGGCAGCCAGAGCATCGATATGCGCGGTGCGAACATCCAGAGGAAAAGCGCCCAAGCCTTGGATGGCATCCAAAAAGAAAAAGCAGCGGTTCTGGTGACAGATTTCGCCGATAGCATTCAGATCCACACGCTGGCCACTCAGGTATTGTATGAAGCTGATGGCCAGGAGTCTGGCGCCATAAGTCGCGCGCGCGATGGAATCCAGCGAATCGCGGATGGACAGCCATTCGACGCTGCAGCGCTGTGCTTCCAGGCGCCGCCAGGGAAAATAATTAGCCGGAAATTCCTCTTTGAAGGCCACGATGCGGTCGCCCGGCCGCCAATCCATGCCCATGGCGATAGTGGCGATTCCCTCCGAGGTGTTCTTGACCAGGGCGATTTCGCCGCGGTCGGCGCCGATGAGCCGCGCGGCCGCAACCCGAAGCCCTTCATAGGTATCCATCCATTTGTCATAGTTCAGCGACCCGTTATCCAAGGCGTCGTCGGCGAAATCCTTCATTGCGTCCGCACAACGCCTGGGTAATGGCGCGACAGCCGCGTGGTTCAGATAGATCAGCCGCTGGGTTACGGGAAATTGGTCCCGGTACTGCCGCCACAGCGGCTCGGCCGGCTGTGCGGATTTCCTATCAAGTTGTCCGAAACTCATGAAGCGCCGCGAGTGTTTAACAAATGAAGGATTATAATAGTTTGTAGGAGTTTCTGCATGAGCCGTCTGTTGTCCGCCAGTTTCTGTCTGCTGGGGATTCTGGTCCTTGCCTCCCCTAACACTCTCTTTGCCACAGACCCCGAAAAGGATCCTGACGCGATCGGGAACCGGAACGTCAGTGGGAAAGTAAACTTCTATTCTCTCGAAAAAGAGATCGCGCTGGGCAAAGGCCTGGCGCAGCAAGTGGAACGGCAGGCCAAGATCATCAATGACCCGGTGATCGCTGAGTACGTGAACCGGATCGGGCAGAACCTGGTGCGGAATTCCGACGCCAAGGTTCCTTTCACCATCAAGGTGATCGATAGCGAAGACGTGAATGCCTTCGCCTTG
>DATHOT010000071.1:0-30907 GCA_035484655.1 Bryobacteraceae bacterium
CTGCCGCCCTATATCATCACCGAGAAAGAGATCGATCGCGGCGTCAGTATTCTTAAGCGGGTCTTCAAGAAGGCCGCCAAGCAAGCCAAAGCAAATTGAGCATCGAGCAATGGAACGAGCGCTATCGCGCCGGGCAGCAACTGTTTAGCGAGCCGTCGCCGCTGGTAACTCGTTTCAGCCGTGAGCTAGAAGCAGGGTCTGCCCTCGACTTGGCTTGCGGACCCGGGCGTAATTCGTTGTACCTGGCCGAACAAGGCTGGCGCGTGCAAGCTCTGGACGGCTCATCGCTCGCGATCGAGATCCTGCGTGAACGTGCACGGGAACGAAAGCTCGTCATCGACGCTCAAGTGGCTGATCTGGAGCGTGGCGAATTTGAAATCAAGCCGGGCGCTTACCACTTGATCTGCGACTGTTACTTTCTCCAGCGCAGCCTGATTTCGAAGATGAAGCTAGGCCTCAAACCCGGCGGCATCATTGTCGCCATCGTGCATCTCGCGGATGCGAATCAACCGCAGGGAACGCCCACGCGCGCCCGGCCCGGAGAGCTGCGAGCGTTCTTCCAAGATTGGACAATCCGGCATGAGTACGAGGGAAAATCACGAGAATCATGCCACCAGCGGCCAGTAGCGGAAATGGTCGCGCAAAAGCCGGCAGTGTCAGATTAGCGGCGGTTGTTCGACGCCGCCGGCTGGAGCGCAGGTTGCCCGTTCGATGCCGGCGGAGCGGCTGGCGGCGGTGGAGCTACCGACGTCCCGGCGGCTTCGGCCACATCCAAAATCCGCAGGTACAGATCTTGTTTGATCTGAGTGTACTCGTCGCCGTTGCGGGTCAGAACATAGGCAGACATCTCCAGGTCCACTGATTCTTTACCTACGTTCCCCAGGTACACTGAAGCGGCACCAGCTTCGAGTTTGGGATTTTCTGTCAGGATCTTTTTGATGGCGGTGAGCAGCATGCGAATCTGGTCCGGTGTCGTGTCGCGGTGTAGATTCAGCGTGAAGTGAAACAGCAGCTTGTCGCGCGCCGATATATTTTCAATCGTCATGGAAGAAAACTGGCCGTTGGGAACAGTCACCAGAGTACGGTCGGGCGCTCGCAGTCGAGTGGAACGCAATCCGATGTCCTCCACGGTGCCCTCTTTGTCCCCGAACTTGCAGTAGTCGCCGACCGACACCGGCCGGTCCGAGATTATGGACACGCCGCCGAACAGATTCTCGATCGTCTTCTGCGCCGCCAAAGCAATCGCGATTCCGCCGACTCCCAGGCCGGCCAGGATGGTGGTGGTGTTATATCCCCATGAACTCAGGACGGCCACAATCATCAGCGCCAGGATAATCAGCTTGGTAATGCGAGATGCCAACGGCAGCACCGAGTAAAAACCCTGATGCTTCTCACGCAGCGCGACGCGCAGGCGGCCCGTGGAGAGATTGACGACGGCCACGCTTAACCAGAACAGGGCTGCGAAGAACAAAACGGTCAGGGCTCGCGTAAGGTACAGGTGCAACTTCGGGGACGGCTCAAACCAGATCATCCCAGCTCGAAATAGAACCACCGCCAGTAACATAGCCAGAGGTCCGACGAACTCTGCGAACACGCTACGATTGACTTTGGGCAGGATGCGTTTCAACAGCGGCTCCGAGCACAGCAGAGCGAATCGCGATAGCAGACGCGACAGCGCTCCCAGGGCCAGCGCCAGCAGCACCAATCCCAGGACGCGCCAAGCCGGTGTATCGACAATCTTCCAGCTCACCAAAGGATCGGGCAGATGTTTTTCGACCGGTGAATCGCTGGTCAACCGCACGATCTGTGGGATGCGCTCAACGCTGTCGGAAGAAAACAGCCACACGTAAACCCTCGAGCGCAGTTTTGTTCGCGCCAGTTCGAGATCGAGCGTCTGGCCATTTACGGTGAAGGAGTCAACGCGCTCCCGGCTGCCCTCGGTATCGGCGCTCAGGCTAGCGACATCGAACTGCGCGTCGCGATCGAGAATCTGTTGCAACTGTTGGGCGAGTTTGGGGCCATTCTTCAATCTCTGGTCGGACGGCAGTTTTCCGAGATCCAGGTACTTGGCGGCTTTGTCGTAGTCGTGCGCGTGGGCAGCCTGCAAGAAGGCGTAGACCGAACTCTGGGGTGACTCACGATCCAGCGGATCTTTCAATTTCAGAGGCTGGAAAGATTGTGCAAGGCCGATAACACATAGGAACAATAGTAAGGCGCCGGGAGAAATCTTCCTGGCTACTGGGTGAATACACAATCCAAACTTCATGAAAATGCCTACCTCTCCACCGAGGATTGCATTTTGTTTGCCAACTCTTGACAGGATTTGTAACCGTTACGGGTCTCTATCCTGCATTGTTTCCGATGGGAGTAAGATCAAGACAAGGGGCTTGTTTTTGCTCCAGAACAAAGGCGGGGACTATGCCCATTCTTTCTCGCTCCGCGGACGAGTGGTTACTGGGACGAATTTCAAAGGCCATCGAGCCGGAGCCGATTCGAATCGTCCTGGGAAACGAAATAGCAGCTACAACTGTGGAAAATCCGGTAGCTACCGTGGTTATTCCCGATCGCAAAACTCTGCTGCGACTGATATTAGATAGCGAAGTGGCTTTCGGCGACGCATACGCTGACGGAACCATAAAAGTCCAGGGGAATCTGGTCAAACTCTTAGAGGCTATTTATCAAGCCAGATCGCGTGAGGGCCACGATGGTTCCGTTTTTCAACGACTGGCATCCAAATGGACGCAGTGGTTACAGGGCAATACTTTGCCCGGTTCGCGCCGTAATATTCACGCGCATTACGATCTCGGGAACGATTTCTACAAACTTTGGCTAGATCGCCAAATGGTTTACACCTGCGCCTACTTCCCGACTCCCGCTGCGACGCTCGAACAGGCCCAGACGGCTAAGCTGGACCACATTTGCCGAAAACTCAGGCTGCAACCTGGGGAGGCTGTGGTTGAAGCCGGATGCGGGTGGGGCGCTCTGGCCCTCCATATGGCGCGGCAGTACGGCGTCGCAGTGAAAGCGTTTAACGTCTCGCATGAGCAGATTGTTTTTGCCAGGCAGCGAGCCGAAGAAGAAGGATTGAGCCCCCAGGTGGAGTTCGTCGAAGACGACTATCGGAATATATCCGGCAAATTCGACGTCTTCGTGTCGGCAGGAATGTTGGAGCACGTGGGCGTCGAAAATTACAAAGATCTGGCGGACGTTATTCAGCGCTCGGTGGGGCCCTCCGGACGAGGGCTGTTTCACTTCATCGGCAAGAACCAGGCTGCCGCCTACAGCCGCTGGATGCGAAAACGTATTTTTCCCGGCGCTTATATTCCGGCGCTTCGGCAGGCATTAGAAATCTTCGAGCGCTGGAACTATTCCGTGCTGGATGTCGAAAATCTGCGCCTTCACTATGCCAAGACTTTGGAGCACTGGCTGGAGCGTTTCGAGAAATCGCAGCAGCAGGTCGTTTCTATGTACGACTCCGAATTTGTTCGCGCCTGGCGCTTGTACTTGGCCGGATCGATGGCCGCTTTCCGTTGCGGATCGCTGCAACTTTTCCAGGTTGTTTTTACGGGATCGCGCTGTCCGCCGGTGTGGTGGACCCGTGCGCCGCTTTATACCGAAGCAGAACCCGAAATCGAGAAGCCGGAATGGATGCATGCGACGTCCTGATTGTAGGGGGTGGCCCGGCCGGCTCTTCCTGCGCCTGGAAATTGCGCGACTCGGGCTTGGATGTCGTCGTCCTGGACAAACAGGTCTTCCCACGCGATAAGGTTTGCGGCGGATGGATCACGCCCGCCGTTCTGTCGGAACTCGAAATCGACGAGCGCGAGTATGATCGAGGGCGCATATTTCAGCCCATCACGGGATTCCGGGTTGGTCGAATCGGTGGGGCGACGGTGGACGCCGAATTCGGAAAAGCGGTCAGCTACGGGATTCGACGGCGCGAATTCGATGAATACCTGTTGCGGCGCTCGGGCGCGCGCTGTCTCGAAGGCATCAATTTGACGAATCTCGAGCGGCGCGATGGCGAGTGGATCGCGAACGGCGAGCTTCGGGCCCGGTTGGTGGTGGGCGCGGGCGGTCATTTTTGCCCGGTGGCGCGTCTCACGGGCGCCAAGTCCGGTGGAGAACAAGTAGTGGTCGCCCAGGAAGCCGAATTCGAAATGGACACGCAACAGCGCGCCGGCTGCGCGGTCTTGCCGGAACTTCCGGAGCTATATTTTTGTTTTGACTTGAAAGGCTACGGCTGGTGTTTTCGCAAGGGCAATTTTCTGAATGTAGGTCTGGGCAGGATGGATCAACATCGGCTGTCCGAGCACGTATCTTCGTTCCTGCGCTTTTTGAAGTCGGCCGGGAGGGTAAGTTTTGAGATTCCGCACGCCGCGCTTGGACACGCTTATCTTCTCTATGACGCTTCGGCTCGAAAAATCGCTGATGACGGAACGCTGCTCATCGGGGATGCCGCCGGTTTGGCGTATTCGCAGAGCGGCGAAGGCATCAGGCCAGCGATTGAATCTGGATTATTGGCAGCGAAAGCGATTGTTGAAGCGCGTGGAAAATACGATGGCCAAAGCCTGGAAGTTTATCGCACTCTGCTCGCTCAACGGTTCGGCGCGCGCGAGCACTGGGCCACTAAGCTCGGCCGTCATCTGCCTTCCGGGCTGATTCAGTTGCTGGGTGAGCGGCTGCTCGGCATGCGTTGGTTCGCCCGCGAGGTGGTGATTGATCGCTGGTTTCTGCACGCCGGTGAACCGACGCTGGAGTGCTAGGAGGTTGCTGAAAAAGTCTCTCGCAGGTCGGAGACCTGCGCCACGTGTAGAGCTAAGTCATTGACCTGGAGTTGTGGAGCAGGTCCCCGACCTGCCAATGTGAGCTCTTGAAAGACTTTTTCAGCAACCTCCGAGGGGCTTTGCCGCCCCATCGTACAATGGGTGACCGTGAGCCAGATCCGCAGCGGCGTCAACCGCGAATCCGATAGTTTTCGAGCCAATTATGCCGCGATGTCGGCCGCGGTCGAACGGCTGAAAGTTGAGCTGAAGCGCTCCACCGAAGGGGGTGGTGAGAAATATGTCCAGCGGCATCTGGAGCGTGGGAAACTGCTGCCACGGGAGCGCGTGGAGCTGCTACTTGACGAAGGCTCCTATTTTCTCGAGATTGCTGCGTTGGCCGGAATCGGACTAGACGATGAGAGTCCGGGCGCGCGCGTGATCGGGGGCATCGGAGAAGTCAGCGGCCGCGAATGCATGATCGTTGCCAATGAGGCCACAGCCAAGGGCGGATCGACGAGCGAAGCCGGCCTCTGGAAAAATGCGCGGCTGGCGGATATTGCACTGGAAAATCGGCTCACCACCATTTTGCTGGTTGAATCGGCCGGCGCCGATCTGCCGGTACAGAGCAAGATCTTCGTTCCCGGAGGCCGCGGCTTTCGCGAGATCACCCGCCGCTCGAAGCGCCGGATCCCGACGATTGCGGTTGTATTCGGAAGCTCCACGGCGGGCGGCGCGTACCTGCCGGGCATGTCCGACTACGTGATCATGGTCAAGAAGCAGGCGCAGGTGTTTCTCGCGGGTCCACCGCTGGTGAAAATGGCGACCGGCGAAGTGTCGAATGAGGAAGAGCTGGGCGGCGCGGAAATGCACTCGCGCGTTTCCGGCCTTTCCGATTATCTGGCCGAGGACGAGCTGGACGGGATTCGCATGGCGCGCGAGATCATCTCGTACTTCAACCTTCCGAAGCCTCCGACGCCCCAGCAGGAGACCTTTGAAGAGCCACTCTACGATGCAAACGAAATGCTCGGGATCGTCTCGGCGGACGTGCGTGTGCCGTTTGAAGTGCGGGAAGTGATCACGCGCATCGTGGACGGGTCACAGTTCTCGGAGTTCAAAGCCGAGTACGGGCCGACACTGGTGACCGGCTTTGCGCGCGTTCATGGTTTTCCGGTTGGCATTCTCGGCAACAACGGCGTACTCATGTCGGAGTCCTCGGCGAAGGGCGCGCAGTTTATCGAGCTGTGCAATCAGCAAAACATCCCCCTGGTGTTCTTGCAGAATATCACTGGATTCATGGTTGGCAAGACCTACGAGGAGCAAGGCATCATCCGGAATGGCGCGAAGTTGATCAACGCCGTTTCGAACTCTACTGTCCCGGCCATCACGATCATGATCGGCGGTTCGTACGGAGCTGGGAATTACGCCATGTGCGGCCGGGCCTATGAGCCGCGATTCCTGTTCACCTGGCCGAATCATCGCATCGCGGTAATGGGACCTCAGCAGCTTTCAGGCGTAATGGACATCATCAAGCGCGAGGCGCTGATCAAAGCCAAACAGCCGGTGGACGAAGAGAAGCTGGCGACGGCTCGTGTTGCGCTGGAGAATCAGATCCAGCGGGAATCGGATTGTTATTTCGCGACGGCGCGGCTTTGGGACGACGGCATCATCGATCCGCGTGATACCCGGACGGTGCTGGCGATTTCGTTATCGGCGGCGTATAACCGGCCGGTGGAAGGGACGATGGAGTGGGGAGTTTTCAGGCACTAAGTGGTTTTCTTCAAGAACCGTTCGATGCCGCGCTTGCAGTCATCCGTGGACCTCGCGATGGCATTGACTTGAATGCCGGCTTCGATGGCGGCCTCATAGCTGATGTTGTCGATGTGATAGAGAAGCTGCTTTGAAAGCATCAGCGCGGATTGCGATTTGGACGCGAGTTTCGAAGTAAACGCATGAACGTCTACGTCGAAGGTTTCATCAGCGAAAACGCGATTGACCAGCCCGTAATCGAAGGCAGTTTGCGCGGAGATCACGTCGCCGGTAGCGATGAGTTCGAAGGCGCGCTTTTCAGAAACGCAGCGCCGCAGGATCGCCATCACCATAGCGGGCACGAATCCGATGTAGACCTCAGGGTAGCCGAACTGAGCTGATTCCGAGGCAAGAATGATATCGGCGGCGGTCGCTAAGCCGCAGCCTCCCGCCAGCGCTCGTCCGCGAACGGCCGCGATGATAGGGTGCGGATGCCGGCGCATAGCGATGAACAAGTCGGCCATCTCGCGAGCGCTCGCCAGGTGATCGAGCACATTGGCTTCCGCCATGTTATGGAGTCCGCTCAAGTCGGCGCCGGAGCAGAAGTCGCTGCCCGCGCCCGAGAGCAGGATCAGACGGTCCGAATCCTGCACCGCTTTTTTCAATGCCGAGATCAACTCGGGATTCAGAGCATTGCGTTTTTCGGGCCGATTCAGAGTGATCCGGGCAATGCCCTGCTCAACCTGGTAGAGAATCAACTTCAATCTCCATCCGCAGCAGCGCGGCGCTGTATGTTTTTCCCTGCGCGTCGGCCTTGAGCGAAAGCGTGCCACCGCCATCCAAGCTTTCGTGCAACAGGAAATTGAGCGCACCGAGGTTCGGCAATTCGAAACGCTCCACGTCGCCCAGGCAGATACCTTGGAAGTGTTTCTTGACGCGCTCGGCGGTAACTTCTTTCACCAAGGTTGGATAGAACTCCGGGCGAAGCGCGATGAGGCCGACATTGGCTGTGTCGCCTTTGTCACCGGAGCGGGCATGCGCGATGCGAAGCAATGGTACGCGGGCCATCACGTCTCCTGAATTGAAATTTGAGGCGAGACCTCGCTCTTGGGAATCAGCGCGGGCCAGTAAGCCACAATCTCTTCCACCCTCGGCCGGCCGCTGCCCAGGCCAGTGACGACGGGCGGGCCGTTTAAAGCGAGCGGCGCGATTTCCTTCGTGAAGCGCTCCACCGGCGTCCGGTATCCGGAACGGACACCAACGCGAAGCGCCACCTCGCCAAGGTCAGGCGATGGTTCACCGGCAAGCGCGCCGTGACAGGCGTTCACTCCAACGAATTCGGTACGAATGGCGTCGAACTTCAGACCCAGACGATCGAGACGCTCACGCAAGATACGATCCGCCGCTTGAGCTTTAGCGTACGCATCCGGCCAGGAATAGGCCAGCATGCCGGTCGCTTTGTAACCAGCCGAGTAACTAATCGAGACCTTGTAGAAATTGGTGGCGGGCTTGCCGTGAATGCCTGAGAATCGCACCCGATCAGGGCCGCACTGCTCGAGTTGAATGGTAGTAAAGTCGGCGATGCAATCGGGCGTGATGTACTCATGCGGGTCGCCCATTTCGTAGAGCAATTGCTCTTTCACGGAGGCGACAGTCACACGGCCGCCGGTGCCTTTGTGTTTGGTGATCACGAAAGTGCCATCCGATTCGGCCTCCACGATCGGATAACCGATGCCGGCGAAGTCGGGAATGCTCTGCCAGTCCACTTGGCAGTTTCCACCGGTGCATTGCGCGCCGCATTCCACCGTATGGCCGGCGATGGTGCCGGCTGCGAGTTTGTCCCAATCGTCGCGGGCCCAGCGAAACTCGTGCATCATCGGACCGAGCACCAGTCCGGTATCGGTGGTGCGGCCCGTAATGACGATTTGCGCGCCTAGAGCAAGCGCGCTGGCAATGGAAGCCGCGCCGAAGTAGACATTGGCACTCTGCACGCGCGGCCGGATGGAGGCCAGCGGCTCGCCGGTGTCCATACTCTTCAGTTCGACGCCCCGCGCGATTATGTCATCGAGACGAGCGAGGATATCGTCGCCAGCCACGATGCCGATCTTGATTCCAGGACGGTTCAAGGCCTTGGCCACCGCGTCGCGGCAGGCTTCAGGATTCACGCCGCCGGCGTTAGCGACGATGCGGATGTTCTTATCCACGATGTCGGCCGCTCCGCGCCCCACCATTTCGACGAAGTCGCGAGCATAGCCGGCACTGGGATCGCGCGAGCGCTGCTTCTGGAGGATCGACATGGTGACTTCAGCCAGGTAGTCGAGGGTCAGATACTCGAGAGGGCCACGGCGTATCTGCTCGAGTGGCGCTTCGAGCGAGTCGCCCCAGAAGCCCTGGCCGTTAGCGATGCGGATCAAATCTTTTCTTCCTTGGCGATGATCTCTTTCATGATTTCCGACGTTCCGGCGCCGATGGTGTTAAGGCGAACGTCACGCCAGGCGCGGCCGATCGGATATTCAGTAGTGTAGCCGAAGCCGCCGAACATCTGCATGCAGTCATAAGTTACGCGCTGCGACAGCTCAGATGTGTACAGCTTCGCCATGGTGATCTCACGAACGCATCGCTGCCCGCGATTTATCAGATCGAGCGCGCGATAGGTGAGCCATCTTCCGGCCTCGATGTTGGTGAGATGCTCGGCGAAGCGGTGGCGCCATACCTGGTAATTCCGGATCGCATTTCCAAACGCGGTCCGCTCGCCGCCGTATTCAAGCGCATTTCGGACCGACTTCTCCATTCCTGCCAACGCGAGGATCGCGGCCGCCAGACGCTCACCTTGGAAGTTATGCATGATGTAGTAAAAACCCTTGTTCACCTCGCCCAACACGTAGCGCTGCGGAATGCGGCACTCGTCGAAGAAAAGCTCGGCGGTGTCGGACGCCATGTTCCCGACTTTCTTCAGTTTCTTGCCGACCGAAAAACCTTTGGTCCTGGTGGGTAATAAAACTAACGAGATGCCTTTGTGGCCTTCGCCACCGGTCCGGACCGCGAGAATGATGAAATCGGCACGGGTGCCGTTGGTAATCCACAGCTTTTGGCCGGAGATGACGAAATCTCCGCCGTCGATACGGGCGCGAGTCTTGAGCGCAGCGACGTCGGAGCCACCGCCAGGCTCGCTGATTCCAAGCGCGGCGATCATGTCGCCGGCAACGCCCGGCCGCAGGAACTCTTCCTTTTGTTCGCGGGTGCCAAGCTCATCCAGAACCGGGAGTGTGATTTCCGATTGCACCATCAATCCCATGTCCACGCTGCCGCTATCGGAGTGGACCAACGCTTCCAGGTAAGCGGCGGTGGCCCACCAATCCAGGCCCAGCCCGCCCCACTCCGGATCAATACGAATGCCGAACAAACCGAGATCCGCCGCTTTCTTAAACAGCTCTCGCGGGAAGATGCCGTCGTGATCCCACTGCTCGGCATACGGCGCGATCTCTTCGCGGCAAAACCTTTTGACGGTCTGCCGGATCATCTCGTGCTCTTCGGTGAAGTAAGGGTAGCCTTGCTTTGCTTCGCTCGCTACGGCAACATCACTCATTCCGGATTCTCCTGGGCACTGATCTGGACCAACATCTGACCGGGCGTCACTACCTGTCCAGCAACTACCAGGATAGACTTCACCACACCATCCATGGAAGTCCGGATGGTCTGTTCCATTTTCATGGCTTCCAGGACGACCAGGGAATCGCCGGTCTTGACCTGTTGGCCTTCCTGGACAAGAATTCGGAGCACTTGTCCAGGCATGGGCGAATTCGCGGATTCGCGCTGCGTGGCGCTGGCCGGGCGGGGATGGCGTGGAAGACGGGCGATCGCGAGCGAAGTGGTCGGCGAATGGACGAAGATTTCATCGCCGGCTTGCTTGATTTCGTAGGTGCGGGTGATGCCGTCGTGGGTGAGGGTGGTTTGGTTGCCGGCGTTCATAGGAGTGCGTGCGCTACCTACATCGACTGTGAGGTCGCGGTTGTGGGCTCGTAATTTGAAGGTTGGGCTGCGATACGGATTGTTGCGGTAGTTTGGCGGAACGCCTTGCAGCGGGCTTTTTGCCAAATAAAGGACGGCAGCCGCGACGCAGCCCGGATCGACGACTTCGGGGCGGGGCGCTGGAAGGAAGGTCGTAGTAGCGCGGCCTTCGCGGAACTCTTCGCTTTCGAGGAGCTGTATCAGGTACTCACGGTTGGTTTGAAGTCCGAGGATGCAAGTGGATCTCAGGGCGTGAATGAGTTTGCGCCGCGCCGTTTCGCGGTCCTGCCCGTAGCTCGCGATCTTGGCCAGGAGCGGATCGTATTGGATGCCGATGTGCGCCCCTTCTTCGAGCGCCGTGTCGACACGGACATGCGCCGGCGGCCGCCAGACATGCACAGTGCCGTTGGATGGAACGAAGTTGTTGGCGGGATCCTCGGCGTAGAGGCGCGCTTCGATGGCATGACCACCCGCGCTGCTTGGATTCAGGGTCAAGGGCTTCCCCTCGGCAACTTCGATCTGGAGGCGTATGAGATCGAGGCCGGTTACCAGTTCGGTGACGGGATGCTCCACCTGGATGCGCGGGTTCACTTCTATGAAGAAGAACTCGCCCGAAGGCGCGAGCAGGAACTCGATTGTTCCGGCGTTGGTGTAACCGATGGCCCGTCCGATGGCTACGGCGGCTTCTCCCATCCGCCGGCGAAGGTCCGGGTTGAGCGCGGCCGAAGGGCTTTCTTCGATGATCTTCTGATGGCGTCGCTGGATGGAGCAGTCGCGCTCGAACAGGTGGATCAGGTTGCCGTGATGGTCGCCGAAGATCTGGAACTCGACGTGGCGGGCGTTTTCGATGTAGCGTTCGATGAGAAGCGAGCCATCGCCAAAGGCCCGCTCGGCTTCGCTTTTTGCCGATTTGAGCGCCCCATCGAGCTGCGTGGCCGAGGTGACGACTCGCATGCCGCGTCCGCCGCCGCCCGAGGAAGCTTTGATGAGAACCGGGAACTCGATCGCGGCTTTGGGATCGATCGCGGGAACGATGGGAACGCCAGCGGCAACGACCACGTCACGCGCGGCGATCTTCGAGCCCATCTTGCGAATCGCTTCGGCCGATGGGCCGATGAACAAGATGCCTGCGCGATGGCAGGCGTCGGCAAAGTCGGCATTCTCGGCCAGGAAGCCGTAGCCGGGATGGATCGCATCGGCATTCGTTTTTCGGGCAGCATCCAGAATGCGGTCGATGTCGAGATAAGATCCGCCGATCGCAACCGATTCGTCAGCAGCGCGTAGATGCGGAGACCTGGAATCAGCGTCCGTATAAACGGCGACTGGACTGATGCCGATTTCATGCGCGGTGCGCGCGATTCGCACAGCGATCTCGCCCCGATTCGCGATGAGGATTTTTCGGATGGGCAAGCAGTCTATTATACGGCGCTGCCGATGCCGAGGAGCCGTTTTCCGCTGTAATTATCGCGAGCGGGCCGCCGTAGCTGTGACGGGCTTGGGCGCCGGCTCGACGGCGGCAGCTGCCTCGGGTTGTTCTTTGCGCGTCAAGCCGAGGGCTTTGCGAAGTTCGCTATCGACCTGCTGGCGCACGTCGGGATTGTCCTTGAGGAACTGCCGGGCATTCTCGCGGCCTTGGCCGATGCGCTCGCCCTTATAGCTGTACCACGAGCCGCTCTTTTCGACCAGATTCTGCGCGACACCGAGGTCGATCAGGTCGCCTTCCTTCGAGATTCCTTCGCCGTAGATGATGTCAAACTCCGCCTCGCGGAAGGGCGCGGCTACTTTGTTCTTCACGATCTTCACCTTGGTCCGGTTGCCCACCACCACTTCGCCCTCTTTGATAGCGGCGATGCGGCGAATGTCGGCGCGTATCGAAGAATAGAATTTCAGAGCGCGGCCGCCGGTGGTGGTTTCGGGATTGCCGAACATGACGCCGATCTTTTCGCGGATCTGATTGATGAAGATCAGGCAGGTATTGGATTTGGAAACATTACCGGTGAGCTTGCGCATGGCCTGCGACATCAGCCGCGCTTGTACGCCCATGTGGCTGTCACCCATCTCGCCGTCGAGTTCGGACTTGGGGACGAGCGCCGCCACCGAGTCGACCACCAGGACGTCGATGGAGCCGGAAGTGATCAGCGCGCTGGTAATCTCGAGCGCCTGTTCGGCATAATCTGGCTGCGAGACCAGCAGGTTGTCGACGTCCACACCGAGCTTGCGGGCGTAGATGGGGTCAAGCGCATGTTCAACGTCAATGAACGCGGCCATTCCGCCGGCGCGTTGCGCTTCGGCGATCACCTGCAGCGCGACGGTCGTTTTTCCGGAGGATTCCGGGCCGAAGATTTCGTTGATGCGGCCGCGCGGGAATCCACCCACCCCGAGCGCGTGGTCAAGCGAAATAGATCCGGTCGAAATGGTTGCCACTGGAACAACCGCTTCCTTCGATCCAAGCCGGAGGATAGAGCCCTTGCCAAACTGTTTTTCAATCTGGGTGAGCGTAAGTCCTAACGTCCGGCTGCGTTCTTTTTCATCCATGCGGATAATCCTTTGGGGAAACTTCTCGGGGGAAGACCTAATTGTAGCAGCCGCGCCCCGGCCAGGCTACAATTTCGGAGCGTAATAACCTTTGCGGGCACGAACAATCATATCTCTGTGGCCCTTCACCCGGATGTCGACCGGGTGATAAAGGCCATCGGTCCGGAGAGGCTCCGGGCGATAGAAGATGTTGTACTGGTGGCGCAGCTCGTTAGAAATGTTTTCGAAAGACTGATTGAGATCGGTGGCTTTGAACGGGAAGAAAACCTGACCGCCGGTCTCAGCCGCGAAATAGCGCAGGACCTTATCGCCTTCGGTTTCGATGCGCGTGATGTTGGTGGAGATGGTGTATATACTGACGTCGGCCTTTTGCGCCATTTCAAGCGCTTGATCGCGGGTGTACTGGCTCTGGTTGTCTTCGCCATCGCTGAGAATCACCATGGCCCGGCGAAATTTGTAGAGCGGCTGATCCTGCATCAGCTTGTCGCGGCAGGCGAAGAAGATGGCATCGTACATGGACGTTCCACCGCCGGGCCGTAATCCCTGAATGGCTTTTTCGAGGGCCGGCACGTTGTCAGTCAGGTCGGTGACCAGCTCGGCGGCCGTATCGAAACTCACGACCAGCGCTCTATCCTCGCGCGGCCGAACCGTACCGTCGACGAACGCGATGGCGGCCTCCTGCTGGAAGCGAAAGCGTTCGCGGATACTGTTGCTGGTGTCGATGAGGATCGCCAGGCGCAGCGGCAGATCGGATTCCGCCGAGAATTCGATGATGTCCTGGGGCTTCTTGCTTTCGAATACGTCGAAATCGTCTTTCGTGAGGTCGGTGATGAAGCGGCCCTTTTTGTCTGAGACCGTGAACAGCATGTTGACGCGCGAAACGTCCAGGGTGATGCGGTTTTTGTCTTGCGAATCGGGTGGAACGGTCTTGTCAGCCTTGCCATTCTTAGGCTGCGAGTTGAGCGCCAGCGACATCGACAGGAGGGCGACAGCGGGGTACAGCAGTTTCATGGGAAGTGATTCCATTATAGGGAATTCGCGAGCTGGGGGCAGGATTGACGAGATCGACTCAAACCTTCAAGATCGGCCGCGATCGGAATGAACAGTAGGTCGATCGTGATGGCTAAACTTGTTAGAAATGCCCGTCGAACATCGTCTTCCCGTGAATGGAATTGAGATCGCCCTCTGGGAATGGCCGGGCAGGGAACCTGCGGTCTTCTTTTGCCATGCGACCGGGTTTCACGCACGCTGCTGGGACCAAATCATCGCGCATCTTCCGGGACGCCACTGCTTCGCCATCGATGCTCGCGGGCATGGCCACAGCAGCAAGCCTGCGCCCCCATACCGTTGGAGAAACTTTGGCGAGGATGTGGCTGCGATTGCTGCGCAGCTCAACTTGTCGGGTGTGATTGGCGTCGGCCATTCCATGGGCGGGCATTCCGTAACGCTGGCGGCTGCGCTCGGTCCGAATACTTTCGCGTCGCTGCTGTTGCTTGATCCAGTGATTCGAAAACCCAACGAGTATACCGGGCCGTGGACGCAGGCGCAATATGTCGCCAAGCGACGCAACCGTTGGGCGTCGCCGCAGGAGATGTTCGAGCGTTTCGAAAAGCGCCCGCCGTTTGAGGCCTGGGATCCGAAGGTCTTGCGGGACTACTGCGAATACGGGCTGCTGCCGGATGGCGATGGCTTCGTACTGGCCTGCCCGCCAGAGATCGAAGCGGGCATTTACGAGAACAGTCCGGCTCCTGAATCGAACATTTACCCGGAGATCGCGAGCATTCAGATTCCCGTCCGAATCGTTCGAGCGGGAAAACAGCTCGATCCGGCGAACTTTATGGCTCAATCGCCCACAGCTCCCGACCTGGCATCCAATTTCGTCCACGGCACCGATTTTTGTGACGTCGATCATTCGCACTTCATCCCGATGGAAGCTCCCGCATTAACGGCGCAGTGGATCGCTGCGCTTTAATTAAATAGAGTGACCATCGACGAACAGCTTGCATACCTGAAGAAAGGGCTCGCGGACTTGATTCGGGAAGAAGAATTGCGCGAGCGCCTGATTCAGTCCGAAAAAACGGGCCGGCCACTGCGCGTGAAAGCAGGGTTCGACCCCACGGCGCCCGATCTGCATCTCGGCCACACCGTACTACTGCGAAAGATGAAGCATTTCCAGGACCTCGGGCACACTGTCATATTCTTGATCGGCGACATGACCGGCATTATCGGTGATCCGACTGGCCGCAATACGGCGCGTCCGCCTATGACGCGTGACGAGATCAATCGCAACGCCGAAACCTACAAGGCTCAGGTGTATAAGATTCTCGATCCGCAAAAGACCGAGGTGCGCTTTAACAGCGAATGGCTCGGGCCGATGCGCTTCGAGGAGGTGGTCAAGCTATGTTCCAAGTACACTATAGCGCGCATTCTCGAGCGGGACGATTTCAGCAAGCGCTACAAAGATGGCATTCCGATTTCAGTACACGAGCTGCTGTATCCGCTGGCCCAAGCCTACGATTCGGTGGCGTTGGAATGCGACGTCGAGATGGGCGGTACAGATCAGAGGTTCAATCTCCTGGTGGGGCGCGAGATTCAGCGCGATTCAGGCCAGCCACCACAGATTGTCGCCACCGTGCCGCTGCTCGAAGGCACCGACGGCGTTGAGAAGATGTCGAAATCAAAGGGCAACTACATCGGGATCACCGAGCCGCCGAAGGTGATGTTCCGTAAGGTGATGAGGATCAGCGACACGCTGATGTGGAAATACTGGGAACTCCTCACGGACAAGAGTCTGCCTGAAATTGCGGCCATGAAGTCCGAGGAACCGATGCAAGTAAAGATGCGGCTGGCGCGTCAGATCGTCGCCGACTTCCATCCAGCGGAGGCGGCCGAACAGGCGCAAACGGATTTCGACAGTGAGGTAAGAGAAGGCCAGGAACCGGCCGATATCGAGACCATCATCTTGCCGAACGAGACCGGGAAGAGCTTGCCGAAGATTCTTCTGGCGGCCGGTCTGGCCGAATCGCGAACCGATGCTGAACGCAAGATCAAAGCGGGCGCAGTCGAGATCGACGGCGCCAAGCATACGGCACTGAATGTCGATCTATCGCCCGGGCTGCACGTCTTCCGGGTTGGCAAGCAGTGGAGGCGCGTGCAGACTTGAATGCTGGCCCTTTCCGACAACCTGAGCCAAAGCTTCGACGCGCTCCGTCAGCACAAACTGCGCGCCGTCCTCACCACCATCGGGCTCACCATGGGCGTCGCCACCCTGATCACCGTGATGACCCTGGTACAAGGGGCCAACGTCTATGTCGAACAGAAAATCGCACGGCTCGGCACCGACGTCTTCCAAATCGCGAAGACGCCCTTCGTCGTCACCGACTTCAATATGGTCATAAAAGCGCTGAAGTTCAAGAATTTATATATGGACGACATGCGCGCCATCGCGGAAGGCTGCCCGGATTGCGAATTGGTGGGTGCATCCGTAAGCGGCACCGCGCGATCCCAATATCACGACAAAGAACTGACCGACATCAGTTTCATCGGTCACACGGCCAGCATGTCGGACATCGATTCGCGCACGGTGCGAATGGGCCGTTACTTTACCGACAGCGAGAATCAGCGCGCGTCCTATGTCTGCTTGATCGGCGACGACGTGGCCGAGCAGCTATTCGCGGGCGTTGAGCCGGTGGGACAGGTCATCAAGATCGACAACGACGAGTTCACGGTGGTGGGGACGATGGATCGGATCGGATCGGTGCTCGGCCAGGATCAGGACAACTTTGCCATCGTACCGATGAACACGTATCTTCGCAAACGCGGAAACCGCTCCAGCATTACTATCCAGGTAAAGACCGGATCCGGCGTTGCATTCGAAAATGCGCAGGACGAAGCGCGCCTGGTGTTGCGAACGCGCCGCCATATCCTGCCGGGCACGGAGGAGGATTTCTTCATCGGCACCAAGGATAGCTACATCTCGCTGTGGCAGCAGATCAGCTCAGCGTTCTTCGCGGTCTTCATCATGGTCAGTTCGATCTCCGCCGTGGTGGGCGGCATCGTCATCATGAACGTGATGCTGGTGAGCGTGACAGAGCGGACCAAAGAGATCGGCATTCGCCGGGCCATGGGCGCGACCCAGCAAGATATCCTGCAGCAGTTTCTTTCCGAAAGTGTGATCCAGTGCCTGATGGGCGGCGCTATTGGCATCAGCATCGGATTTCTGTGCGCTTTAGCGCTGCGCTCATTCACCTCGTTTCCGGCCTCGGTGCAGGGGTGGGTGGCTATTCTCGGGCTGTTGCTCAGCTCCATCATCGGTCTGTTCTTCGGGATATACCCGGCCACACGGGCGGCGAAACTGGATCCCGTTGTGGCGCTGCGAACCGAATAATCTAGCATGACCCGGCATGAAGCAGTCGAGAATTTACTGGTGGCGCTGGATACGTTGCGCTCGCACAAAGTACGCTCCGCGCTCACGATCCTGGGCATCGTGATTGGCGTGACATCGGTCATCTCGGTGGCGTCGATCATCGATGGGTTGAATCGTTTTGTGCAGGATAAGGTGGAATCGCTGGGCTCGCGCACTTACTTCATCAGCCGCCTACCGGCCGGCACGGATCCAAATCACATGCCGCTCAAGATCCGGGTCCGCAAGTATCTCGACTACTCGGACGCGGCTTATTTGCGTGCGTCTTGCCCGGACATTGCAACCGCCAGTACATTTGGCACCCGCGCCTTCTTTTTCGGACAGAGTAACGTAATCAGCTATGGAGGCCAACGAGTGGAGAGGATTTTCCTGCGCGGCGCCGAGCCTGAATTGTCCGAATCGATCCCGGCCTACACGGTCGACCAGGGACGCTTCATATCGCGCTACGATGAAGACCACGCCCGCAACGTCGTGGCGCTAGGAACCGACATCTCCGACTCACTGTTTCCTTATATCGATCCAATCGGCAAGATGGTTCACCTGAATGGTGAACTTTACGAAGTGATCGGGATCTTCGAAAAGGATTCAGGTTTTTTCAGTGCGGGCGGAGTGAACCAGTTTGCCATGATTCCTCTGAGCAATTTTCATAAGAACTATCCCGACTCCAAAGAAATCGCCATCGCATTTACGGTGCCGAAGGACGGCGACATTCAAAAGGCCAAAGACGAAGTGACCGAAGCGCTGCGCCGCCGCCGGCACGTTCCCTTCAATGCTCCTGACGATTTCGAGCTCATCTCTCCGGACTTCATCACCAGCTTGTGGAACCAGCTCACGGGAGCTTTGGTCATCCTCACCGGAATTATCAGCTCAGTGGGACTGCTGGTAGGTGGCATCGGCGTGATGAACATCATGCTGATCTCCGTGACAGAGCGAACCAGCGAGATCGGCGTGCGCAAGGCTATCGGAGCGCGCCGCGCCGACATCCGCTTGCAATTTCTCATGGAAGCAACCACGCTTTCGTGCACCGGCGGCGCCATCGGGATTGCGCTCGGAGCGATCATCGCATTTACAATTCGCCACCTCATTCCATCCATCCCGGCGACGCTATCTTTGTTGTGGGTCGCGCTCGGCGTCGGCATCTCGCTCGCGGTGGGCGTGTTTTTCGGTTATTATCCCGCCAATCGCGCCGCGAATCTGGATCCTATCGTGGCACTCCGATATGAGTAGACGGTATGAATAGACGCCACTTTGTCTGGAAGCTTCGGGATCGCGAGTTGCTCACCGGCGAACGAACTTTGATCATGGGAGTGCTTAACGTCACTCCCGATTCCTTTTCCGATGGCGGCAAATATCTCGAGCCGGATCGCGCATTCGCTCGCGCCGTCGAGTTAGAGGAGCAGGGCGCGGACATCATCGACATTGGCGCGGAGTCCACGCGTCCCGGCGCCGAACGTGTTTCAGAAGCCGAGGAGCTGCGGCGCCTGATCCCGGTATTGAAGCGGCTGTACGGGAAACTGGCAGTCCCGATCTCGGTGGATACGTATAAATCGGCGGTGGCGGAAAAAGCTGTGGAGCACGGTGCCGAGATCATTAACGATCCCTCCGGACTCACCTTCGACGCACAACTCGCCCGCGTGGCTGCAAACCACAACGCCGGGCTGATCATAAACCATATGCGTGGAACTCCGGAGACTTGGGCCAAGCTTCCACCGCTGAAAGATGTTATCGGGGCTATTCGGCACGATCTGGACGCGGCGGTGCATCGCGCCGTACGGTCGGGCGTGGAGCGCACGCGGATCGCGATCGATCCCGGCCTTGGGTTCGGAAAGCGGCGAGAGCAGAACGCCGAGATCCTGGCGCGGCTGGACGAATTCGCTGCTCTGGAGTTTGCGATTATGGTGGGTCCCTCCCGAAAGTCGTTTCTGCCGCAAACGGCGGAAGCGCCAGCGGGATCCCTGCTGCAGTGCGCCACCGCGGCGGCCGTGACGGCGGCTATCCTGGGGGGCGCTCACATCGTGCGCGTCCACGATGTCGCCGAGATGAAGCCGGTGGTGGAGGTAGCGGATCAGATTCTCAGCTACGTTGGCACTTCGGACAGTAGTGTGTCCCACGCTGTCCCACCAAGATCCGGCGGATCGGCGACCCGCAGGTAGGACACGGATCTCCAGCGTGACCGTAAACCTGGTGCTGTAATTGAAAGCTGCCCTTTTGGCCGTCGGCATCAACGTAGTCCGAGATGGATGAACCTTTGAGGCGAATGGCGGTGGAAAGAATATCGATCATAGCCCGATGCAGCCGCGTGGCTCGTTCCTTGCTGAGGCTGGACGCTATCGCGCGCGGATGGATACGTGCTTCGAAGAGCGCTTCGTCGGTGTAAATATTTCCCATGCCGCGTAGGAATTTTTGATTGAGCAGCAGCGGCTTGATCCGCGCGTGGCGTTTTTTTAGTAGCGTCAGGAAATCCTCCAGGGGGATGTCGAGGGCGTCCGGGCCCAGCGCTCCGGCCCTTTCGGGCAAGCGCGCGCTCCACTCGATGCGGCCGAAGTGGCGGATGTCGTCGTAGACCAACAGCCCTTGATCGAGCTCGAAGATCGCGCGGGCGTACGCGGTTGGCTTGGAATCGAGCAGCAGCTTGCCGGTCATGCCCAGATGAATCGACAGGACGCCGTTGTCTAGTTCGAGCACGATAAATTTACCGTGGCGCGTGACAGATTTCACGGGCTGATTGCGCAGGCGCCGGGCAAGCTCCGGAAATTTCTGGCGAACCACGTGATGCGAAAAGAATTGCGCCTTGACGATGCGCCTCCCGGTTAGCCTGGGCGCGAGGGATCGCACCACGGTCTCGACTTCCGGAAGCTCAGGCACGCGTTTGAGGGTCCAGCAGGATGTCGTCGCCCTCGGCTTTCACTACGAAGCGATCCAGCTTGACATCGGGGTCGTAATCGTTTTCACCGGTACGGCAATCGTACGCCCACTCGTGCCATGGGCAAACCACCAGGTGGTCTTGCAAGTTGCCTTGGCCAATCGGTCCGCCGGCATGCGGGCAAATTCCCGCCAGCGCGTGCAGTTCGCCACCCGCGTTGCAGATCGCGTAGGAATCATCTCCGAGCGTCACTTCCATCACCGAGCCCGGCGGTAACGCAGCGAGCGAGCCAACTTTCACAAATGCCATAAATCTTTTCTACCACGCGTGTGCGACGCGCCGCGTATAGAATAAAGAAAGGCCACCCTAGCTCAGTTGGTAGAGCGGCTGATTCGTAATCAGCAGGTCGCCGGTTCGATCCCGGCGGGTGGCTCCAGATTTTTCAGTCGGTTAGCGCCACGCTCTCTCAAAGTCGGATTCATTTGGATTCAATTCGCGGGCTGTCCTGAATCCGCGGGCGCTTTCTTCAGCAGATGGTCGAGCGACTCGACCGCCACGCGCACACTCTCCGGCACGGACTTGATGTAGTGTTCCAAAGTCGTCTTCGATGAGCTGTGGCGCAGATGTGCCTGCACGTCCTTGACGGTCGTGAGCTGGGCCATGTACGTGGAGCAGGTGCGCCGAAGCATCTGGTGCGTCACGCCTTTGATTTGCGCCTTCTTGCCCGCCTCCTTAAGCACGCGAAACAGGAAGTTATTCGTGTTGATGGCGGTCCCGCGCGCCGACGGAAAGATGAAGCTGTCCGGCAGGACGTTCTCGGCGGCTGAGCGCCAGAATTCGAGCTCCTTTTCGATTGAGACCGGGAGCCAGACGGCCGCATCGCTGCCCTCGGTCTTGGTTTCAACCTCGATACCATCCACAATCGCTGTATCGATGCGCAGGCTATTGCCCTGTTTGTCATTCCAGCGCAACGCAAACATCTCGCCGGGACGCAGGCCGAGCACGAGAAACATCCGCACGATGAGCCGGTCGCGGTCGCCCAAGTGAAAGAGCACCTGCGGAATCTGCTCAGGCGTAAGGGGCTGATTCGCGGCTTTCTTTCCGGACCGTGGGACGACGAGTTTCGCTGCCGGATTCTTCGGGAGAAATTCCAACTCGACAGCCTCACCGAGCATCGAGTTGAGATAAACCCGCGTTTTCGCGAGCACGCTCTTGGAGAAATTCGGCGCGAGGTCGTTCAGGTAGGTTTGCAGCGTGAATTTATCGAGATCCACCAGCAGGAAATCGCCGAAGCGTTTGAGCAGGTAGTTCTCAATGAAGCGCTTCGTCTTGGGCCGCGAGGTTATCTTCCACTGCTCTTCTTTCTGCGGAAGAAAGCGGTTTTCGTAAAACCACCGAAGCGTCACGTTTACCGGCGGAGGAGCGACTTTGCGCGTTTCGCGCGCGATCAGATCGCGCAGTTTTTGTTTGGCCTGCCCTTTGTCCATTTCGGACTTCAGGCCAAGCAGGACGTTGCGGAAGCGCCGCTTCTCCGAGCCGTTCGCCTGCTTCTCGTAAACGTAGAAGTGCCCGCGCCATTTCTTCACGCGCTTCCCGACGGTTACGAGACTGCCTTCCTGGTATCGGTCGCGGCCCATGTGCCTTCCGAGCGACAGAATCGATTTTATCGTGATGTCGTCACTTGGAGTCATGATGCTTCGCGTGGGTCCGAATGAAGCTCTCGACGTCTGAGCGGCGAAACCGGGTCATCTCACCGAATCTGATGCAGGGAAGCAAAGGCCGCTTCCTGGTCGTGTGATCGTACACCCAAGCTCGACTGACGCCAAACCAACGGGCGATGTCATCGATAGTCAGCAGCCGATCAGACGATTCGTGGGCGGGCGCGTCGACGTGCTCCGATGCGCCCCTTGGATGAGACGGTGCCAGCGATGTTGAGCTCATGACCCCGCTCCCTCGTGCAGCACCCAGCAGCAGAATTCGTGCACCACAAGTCCCTCCAATCGGTACGGCGCGGGCCAAGCTCATCGTGACAGACAAACTGAGTTTTGGTTGGCGTGGTCGCTTTTCTCTCCGCAGGGGCGCGGAGCCGATCTCCAGTTACCTTCGCGTTTTCGACTTGATCAGGCTCGCCTGAATGATGCGCTGTAACGACGAATTTCAGAATTTCAACGCAATATTGCAGGATGTTTCAGAATCATAGAGGGGCAACCCAGGAATTCGGAATGTTTCAGTTTCTTGCCAATAGTTCTCGCTGTCGTTTCCGCAGCGAAGGCAATATCGGCAGCAAAGACCGGTAGTGGAACATAAAGGGTTGTTGTACAGATTCGTGGGTTGTCGTTATGATCTGCTTTCGTCTCAGACGTTTCAAGATTCAACGCAGCGGGCATTTCGTTGAACAATTGTTGAACCGCGGCTGTCACGTGCAGGACGTGTGGCGGCTTACCGTTTAGGAGGCCGAGAATGGCCAAACGGAAGCTCCGAACTCGAGCAGCCCGGCTGGATCTGGAACTGGACAGGCGGGTTGAAGTAGCCACCAAACAAGGCGGATTTTCAAATCCCAGCGCCTTCATTCGGGCAGCAATTGAACGAGAACTCGCCGGACGCGAGAGCGGAGTCGATGCAGCGGAGGAGCGGATCGCGGCGAGCCTCGATCGAGTAATGCGCGAAATTCGCGGCGTTAGGCTTGGGCAGCAGGCATTGTTCGCCTTTATCGACTCACTGGTAAAAACACTCCTCACGTGCCTGGCTGAACCGCCGACGGATGCCTATGAACAGGCGATTGCACGGGGCAAGTTCCGTTATGACCGATTTCTGAAAAGCGTCGGCGCCGCCATGGTCGGAGATTCTCAAGCAGCAATGGCTGAGCTTCTAAAGCGCTGCGAAGAGAGCTGAGGGCCGGGCAACGGTTCAGTGTCCAGCCGCGCCGCGCGCCTGCGCACGAGAAAGTCGTGTGCTTGCGCAATCTTGGAGATACTGGTTCCAAGTGCAAATCACCGAACCCAGCGACAAACAGTCTAATTCGCAACCGCTGGGGATCTTGAGGGCAGGTGTCCAGATCTTAGACGATGTGATGCGCTCACATGGATTTACGTTTACGCTGAAATCGGCGAATATAGGCAGCGGTGGGGCCTTTGCTTACGGGGAATACCGACGGCGGCGATTTCGTGTGTTTCCGGTTGACCGCTGTTTGGAGCTGCATGTTCGCCATTCGTTAGGACTTGTTACGTATCACGTTGGCAAACTGTCGCTCGTCCACGAAGATTATATGTGGGCAGCTGTAGGCCGTCGATCGGCAACCCATTACCCAGGGTTCTCGACCGACCCATTGGACGGCTTTCGTCATCTTCGGGCGGATTTGGTAGAACACTGCGGCAGTTTTCTGATGGGACCGGCGGCCGAGTTCCAGGAGTTACACTCGAAGGCGCTGGTCCTCAAGAAAACGGCGCGCTTGCCCTGAGGTGAGGGGCGTCAGAGGCACGATGAAGGACAAGGGAAAGCAAAAACGCATTAGGCTCGCGGAAGAGCAAGTGCAAAATGCCGAACGGGACGCAGTGCTCACGCAGCGTCTCATAACGTGGAAACGGAGAACGCTCTGGCTGGCCGCCACATTGGCAGTTAGTGTCGGATCGTTGGTTCCTTTTTTGGCGGGACACGCGCTTCACCCATACTTTTCGATTGCGGGCAAGGGGCTGGTGCTACTTTCGATGTGCCTCGTTTCAGCGGTGATGTACGCGGCGGGGACGACCTATAACATTTGGTCGTACCGTCGTTCAATGCGACAGATCTACGGCTGGCCAGAGCCCCCCGGCCCCACTACAAGGTAACCGATTCGAGCCCAGAACGCCCCGCCATGCGCTCTGTCGAACAGTAAGCGTAATCATGGTAAAAAGAACCCTAATGATCCGTCCCATCAGTGATCTGATCACCGTCGTTGCGGCTGTTGCCGTTCTGATCGTTGTCGTTGTCATACGCCGACGCCGCGCGCAAACGCTGATTGAAGCAGACGAGTACAACGGGCCTGAGCCGACCGAAGCCGAGGTTCTGGCCGCGGAAGAGAGTATTCGCTTTAAGACGGCGGAATCCGTTCGGCAAGCGAAATTAACCCTATTCAAATCGCTGGCGATGTTTCTCTTTTTGGCGATCGCAACCATGCCCTTCATAGCGGGCACGCCGCTCAATCGTCTGTTCCGACCGTGGGGACAGTTATTGCTGGTCGGCAGTACCCTCGCGTTCGCATCATCGGCGTTTGCCGTGCTGGGCTTCGTTTCGGCGCGCTCGTACAAGAAAGCTCTAGAAGGAATGCTGGAAAGCGCGCCGGGGACGCGCTCGAATAAAACGCAGCCGCGTTGAAGGGTTCCGCGAACATACCGAACAAAGGGCCTTACGAAACGATCAAAACGGGACCTTCAGGACCATATTTCTCCAGTCATCTGCTCGGTCGTCTGTCCAAATCAAAATCAGCGTCTCGACAACCTCTCGAATTGGCGCGCTCTGTGGAATAACGAGGAGAACTCCCGGGCTCGTGCCGCCCGAGGCGATGAAGGAGGCAAGCGCCACCGGCATCGTCCGCTTGTCGTGGCTTACCAGAATTCGAGATTGTGACGCCGCTTGACGCAGGACGGCTTCGTCGTCGAGACCATCCAATCGGGCTGCCTGAGCCGTCTGAAAATCGATCCGGGACTCGTGACGCAGGGTCGCATCGACGATGATCCTCTTCAGGTCGTTGTCCGCCTGAAACCGGATGCTCAATGCTTCGCCAGATCCTGTGAGGCGATCTCGTGGCGGGCGCGCTCAAGGCGAGCGTACAGTTCGGGGCGGCTTTCGCTCAAAGGCGGGACGGAGCGCTGGATCTCTTCTTCGCCTTCGCGGATGTTGGCATCGACTTCATGCTCGTGAGCGAGGTAAAAGGTGATCGCCCCGTACACCTGCTCCAGGGTGAGAGAAGAGAAGTTCTGGCGAATGGTTTCCGGCGAGTCCCCGGCCTTGAAAGAATAGACGACGGAGTCCAGAGAGACACGCGTGCCGGCGACGTAGAATCCGCCATTGCGCTGGTCGATGTATTCGCTTCGCTCCATGCTCCCAGTATAGAAGTTTCGGGCAAAGGGCGTCTGCTGTCGCGCCGGAACTCGGATTCAGAATCGGATTCAATACGGGCCAATCACGCCGAGTCCGCCCAAATGGCGGCTGCCGCGCCGAACACAGAATCAACCACATCCCGCCAGACCCGGAATTTCGTAATCAGCAGGTCGCCGGTTCGATCCCGGCGGGTGGCTCCATCTATTTGGTCTGAAATCAATTACTTACTGACAATCTGCAAATTGACAATGCGGTTGAATTGCCTTGAGTTGGCACACAAGCCGGCACACAGAAACTTTGGATGCGGCGGAGCCAGCGGTGGAAATTGCCTTGAGAACACCGAATGGGGCGGTTTTCGAATTGCCGGCGAGAGTTTCGAACGGGTGAGTAGCAGTCAGTAGGTCGCCTACAGGAGGCAGGCGCAACATCGGAGTAACGTCGATGTCCGACAGTGCGCGCGTTTATCGGTTTCCGGGGCGATCACGCCTTCGTGTTGTGGGGATCGGGTCTCCAGGCGAAATCACCTTGGCCCGCAGCTTCCTCTGGGGGAAGTCCTTCGGGTTTAAAGTTGCAATGAACGCGGCCCGCGCCTGTTCCGCACATGCACAAAACGCATTGTCGTCTGGATCAGGCGACGCGTCGCTTGTTATGCGGACGTCTACGAACTCCGCCTCCTCTCTGAGGAGATTAATCACCTCGCCGACAAGGTTGCGCCGAACACCGAGTCTCGTGAGGACCTCCTTATACTCGGAAATTATGTCCTCGCTAACGAGCCAGGTGAAGGTCGCATGCTCGATCCAGTCGCGGAGAAACGACGCGCTCGGATTCGCGACCACGGGCCAGGATTTGAATCCCGCGATGCCGGCGACGAGCACAGAAGTATCGATAACTCCTCTAGGCCGATTTTCCCGACGAGCCAACGGTAATCTCCGGCAATCGCTTCTTCGCAGCCCGGTGGCCGCGGATTGCCGCCATGAGCTCGGACTCCGTGACTCCGGATAAATCGCGGGCCGCCACTGCTAAACGGCTTGCGAACTCCCGCTTCCATCCCGGCCGCTTTCTTCCGCGCGGCAAGTCCTGATACACGGCGGCCTGAGGGAGCTGGTGGTCGAGTTCCTTCGCCAGTTCTCTTAAGGGAATACGAACCTCGATCGGCTCTCGGCTTCTCGCGGGTCGAGACCGCAGCCACACGTAGCGAGGCCTCGTCAACTGCGCTTCCTTGAGATTGGAGGACAGAGCCTGCGTGAACCGAGTGAGCACTTCAATGGATGTGCCGAGGGACTCTTTCAAATAAAAGGCCACCTTTGCTTCAAGGAGAAGTCGGTTGTCGAACCAATAGAAGGTGTTGCGGCGCGGTGGTCGCAAGACTTTGAACTGCACAAGATTCTGCAGATCTTTGGGCGCAACTCCCAGAACTGCGCTAGCCTGCTTGAGTTTCAATTCGACACGTTGCATGCTCGTATACCATCTACAGTTTAGATGCTATTTGAATCTTCGTCAATGACCGTGAATGTGCACGGCCGAAGAATGGCCCACACCGGAGAATGATCGGCTCGATTTTCTGCGCGGCCTGAGAAGGCCTCAGAAGCAGACAGTCGAAGAATGCCAGCTTCTGCCCACCCTCTTTGTTTTCTGTCACTTCCATCCACATGCTGTCTTTCCTGCTGTCCGTTGGATGCGGATTGCAGGAGAGAAATTGTGTCCCGGGTCAACATCGTTAAACGCATCAAAATTGGCGGCCGGTGGAAAATGTTTTCCATCCCCCGGAATGCCAAAGGCAACTACGACTGGAACGCCATCGCCGACGGCCGCTACTATGTCGAGTGATACGTGGGCGGCACTCGCCGTCGTGTAAGTGCTGGCGTCACCGCCGCTCAGGCACTTGAGGTACAGCGGCGCAAGCACCATGAACTGGAAGGCCGCAAACTGGGTATCCCCGGGTTTGAAACAGCCGGCGAAACTGTCAAGAAACCTGCATTGCACGTCGCCATCGCTAAATACCTGGAGCAGATCGACGCGCTGAAAAAGCCCAACCCTCATCGCAAACATGAAGCCGTGCTCAACCGCTTCGGTGAGTTCTTCCGCGCCTACGTCTCGATCGACGCGATCTCCGGTGACGACCTGACGCGCTTTGTCGTAACACTCAAGAAAGATCATGGCCTGGGATCCAACACGATCCTGCACAACGCGGTCATCGTCGCGCAATTTCTCAAGCGCCATGGGAGGGGCGGGATCACGAAAGAGCTCTCGCTACCGGAGCGCATCACGCCGCTTGTAAAGATATACCGCCACGAGGAGCTTGCCCGCTTCTTTGCCGCGTGCTCTGATCAGGAACGCGCCTTGTTCGCAACGTTTCTGCTGACCGGTTTCCGCGAGCAGGAGGTGATGTTCCTGCGCTGGAGCAACATCAACTTCGAGTTGCGGACTGTGCGGGTGACCTCGAAACCGGAACTGGGATTCTACCCGAAGCGATGGGAAGATCGTGAGATTCCGGCCCGGTCGAACTCAGCGACGAGCTTCGGAAGCATGCGCATCGCCCGAACTACCAATTTGTGTTCCTATCCCCTACAGGGAACCGCGAACAGCACATGCTCGATCACTGCAAATCCATCGCGAAGCGCGCCAAACTCGACCCGACGAAATTTGATCTGAAGACGTTTCGTTCTACCTAAGCCACGGGAATGCTGCGCAGGGGTTTCGACGTACGGACCGTGCAGCACTGGATGGGCCACAAGTCCCTCGAGACCACGATGCGCTACCTGGCACCGGCCACCGATGTTCACGACGAGTTGGACCTGTTGACTATTCCGTCCGTCGGGAAGGCCGCCCCGGCGCCGCGAAAGTCTGCCGCGAGCGAGACCCGTTCCCTTCGGAAGGGAGGACGATCATATGCCCGCGCCCAAGGGCCGGTACCCGCTGGCGCGCTACAACCAGGTACCTGAGCACACCGAGCGTTTTGCGCATGAGCCGGTAGGTGGATGACCGGCATAGACCTGAAATCGTTGCCGAGGCGGCGAAGATGTCGTTGGGCCGCAGGCTGACGCCTCTAGCCGGGGGCCAGCGCCGAGCTCGGCCGAGCGTCCGACTTCGAGGCGAGACCACTGGGCAGTGTACGTCTTTTCGTACGGAAGTTCTGAAAGGCGCACGCCTCAGGGTCTTCGGCCTCTCGGAGTCTGAGGAAGCTGTTGCGGCCATCCACCAGCGAGCGATTTGTATAGTAGAACGGCGAAGAGGGCGTTATTGGAATGGCTTTCCGCATAAGCGTCTTCGGCCTGCAGTTGCACTCTCTGCGCGTCCAGCAGGTCCAGTAAGCTGGTCGCTCCATTCTTAAAACGAACACTTGCGAGATCGGCCGCGCGTTTGCTATCCGTGGCGGCGAGCCGGAGTTGAATGTCACGTTCCTGTGACCTCGCATAGCTCACCAGCGCGTTCTCAACGTCCTCGAGGGCCAAGAGAACCGACTGCTGATACTGGGCAAGTAGTGCCTCGCCATCGGACCGGCTGGCTGCGATTCGAGCGCGAACTCTTCCTCGATCAAGAAAGGACCAATCGATGTTCAATGCGGCCAGGTTCACAGGGCTGAGTCCGTCAAATGGCGTACCTTCGTGAAACTCATTCACTCCAAGAAAGCCCGCAAAGTTGATGCGCGGGAAAAGGGCAGCAGTGGCAATACCAATTTGTTCCGTAGCGGCATGCAGGCGTTGCTCCGACGCGCTCACGTCGGGGCGACGTCGTACAAGGTCAGCTGGTGTTCCGGGATCGATACGTTTAGGAAGGTCGGGTAGTGGCCTTGGCACTTCAAGCTCAGAGACGAGAATACCTGGAAGGACCCCACATAGCACGGCAAGACGATGTTCATCGAGCGCAATCGCAGAGAGCAGCTCCGGAATGCGCGAGGTCGTCGTCTCAAGAAGGGCGCGTGCTCTCGCCGTATCGAACTGTGTTCCCCTCCCAGCCGAGTAACGTGCCTCAACCAGCGCTACTGTCTTCTGCTCGTTCTCAGCATTGTCCCGCGCTACCCGAAGACGTTCCTGCCGTCCACGGAGGGCTATATAGGTGCTCGCAACTTCTCCAACCACCGTAACCTGCAACGCCGCAAAGTCACTTGCATCAGCGAGGGTCTGCTGGCGCTGTGCCTCGATGCTGTGACGAATGCGACCAAAAACATCGAGTTCCCAACTTGCATTGATCGCAGGGTTGAAAAAGCGACTATTCCGTGGATAGCCAAACGCTTGGAAAGCGCTGACCTGCTGTCTTCCCACGTTCGCGTTCATCGTTACTGTGGGATAGCGGTCAAATTTTCCTTCTCGCAATAAGGCATTGGCGCTGTCGTAATGGGCCAGCGCGGCACGCAGATCGTTGTTCGCGGCAAGCGCCCGCTGCACAAGCGAGGTGAGTTCCGGGTCGTTGAAACTATGCCAGAACTCTGGATCGCTTGCGTCGGCATGAGGACCGTCGTCAACGGTTTGTGCGTTCGTGAACTGCTGCGGAAGCACGAGCGTTGGCTGTTTGTAACGGGGACCAACGGAACATGCAGTGAGTGCAAGACAGATCACAGTCCCTAGAAGTGACTTGCAACTAAGCATGGCTCTCCTCCCTTTCTTCGCGAGGCTCATTCCATTCTTCGCGAACCTCTGTCTTGATCCACGTGCGCAGGGCTACATAGAACACCGGGGTCAGAAAGAGACCAAACAGCGTCACACCGAGCATTCCTGAGAAGACAGTGATGCCAGTCGCGGCGCGAACTTCGCTGCCGGCGCCGTGCCCCAGGAGCAACGGGACCGAACCGGCGATAAAGGCGAGCGACGTCATCACAATTGGACGCAGACGCATGCGACAGGCTTCGAGGGCAGCTTCGACGATACCTTTGCCTTGAATCTCCAGCTCTCGAGCGAACTCGACGATGAGAATTGCGTTCTTGCAGGCCAAGCCCATCAAAACGACTAAGCCCACCTGCAACACGACCTGGAATTCTAATTGTCGGTGCGCCGGGATAAACCGGTATGGAGTAGAGGATGAAAAAGCCTTACGAGAAAGGAATAGCAAACCACTCGACCCCGAGTTTTGCGGTGTACGCCGTGAGGCGGGCATCGAAGCGTAAACAGGGGCACAGGCGGGCTGGGTATCGAGCTTCGAAAAAGAACAATCGGGACGCCGACGCTGTCGACAAAGCGGAAGGCAACACGGCGGGGAATGTTAATGCGAGTTCCCTGTCGGTCCTGCGTAGTCGCAGACCCCATGCACGTCTGGAAACTCCATGCACGAGAACCGGGAGACCTCGGAGATGCCTGAAGTGAACCACACAACAGGCCGGTGGGCGAAGGCGATAGCCGTACGGCCCTCATGCACGTCGTCGAGGAGTCGGACAGCGGAGTAATACCAATGAACCATTCGAACAAAGATGACAACCATTGGCGGAGAATGGGGAGGGAAGGCCGCTGATTAAGGAGAACACTCATCAGTCGAGCACGCTCTCGACTCAGAGCGAGG
>DATHOT010000072.1:0-59931 GCA_035484655.1 Bryobacteraceae bacterium
AGTGAAAAGATGGTTGGTCTTGCTGTCGAACGCGATCGTTCGAGCGCCGTTCATGGTTTCAAGGTTCTGCTCCACTTCGAAACTTGTCGGACTCTTCTCCTTTATGACAGTCAAGGTGCCGTTTCCATGGGTACTGAAGGCTTCCATCGTCGAAGGGTTGAACACCGCGCCATCAGACCCTCCAGCGAGCGGCAGACTAGTGATGATCTTGCCGTCTGTAGCGCTGAGAATCACCATCATAGGCTGTGGGGGCTGGGAAGGCGGATCTCCTGAGTTTGCACAAGCCGTAAAAAGCACATGATTCTTGGCGTCCAATGCCAGCCCGTTGCACCGCCCCTTGTCGCCGAGCGGATAGTGCGCTACCGCCTTCATCGTCTTTACGTCGACAGCCGTGACGCTGCCCGGCATGTCCTGCATGACGACGTAAAGCCTGCCTTTGCCGTCGCCGACGCCCTGCTCCGGCACGCCGCCCAGATCGATCGTGCCGAGCAAGGTTCCATCTTTCGCGTCGATTACGGTCGCATCCTTGGTCGGGTGACTGAAGACGTAGACCCTTTCATTGAAGCTGTCGAAGTAGATGCCGTCCGGCCGCGCAGCCTCGGCCGCATCGATGGTCTTGATGAGCTTCCTTGTCTTGGTATCGAACATCGAGACTGGCCTGCTGCTGGTGAAACCATGGCCCGTCTTCGGATCGACCGCGGTACCCTGACCTCCGACATCGGCAATCTCGCCAACCAGTTCGAGAGTGTCGAGATTAAAGATGGATAGTCGTGTCTCGACGCCCGATCCGGGCGCTCCGCGACGCGGAATATACAGCCGGCGTCCGGGAGCGTCGGCATAGATGTAGTCCCACCCACCCTCTCCACCGGCCCTGGCTCTCTTGAGCACCTTGTATGGCCCGGCTTCCTGAGCCAACGTCATTGGCGCGAAACTTGCGACCGCCACCGCCGCGATTAAGCAACACTGTCGCATTCGTGTTCTCCCCGGATGAGTATAGCGTATGCATGTCTGGTCGAAAGCTTGTCATCGGACGAAGCAGACCGGGAGTGAAACGGTACGCGACCACGGATATACTATTCAGGCATGACCTCTACGCGCCGCATATTTCTTACCGCCTCAATGGCTTTTGCGAGCCGTTGGGCTGCCCTGAAAAGCCAGTCGCTGGAACCCTATGTACCCAAGCAGAGTGATCGTCCCGAGCCAGCCGACGGCGATGAGCCGGGGTTCCGATCGATGTTCGATGGCAAGACTCTGGAGGCATGGGAGGGCGACTTGAAGTACTGGCGAGTCGCTGACGGGATCATGACCGGTGAAATCATACCGGAGACGATTATCAAAAGCAACACGTTCATCATCTGGCGTGGTGGAGAGCCCGAGAACTTTGAACTAAAAGTCGATTACCGAATAACTGTGGGCGGCAACAGCGGCGTCAACTACCGTAGCGTAGTGGTGCCGGACAATGTGACGCCCAGCAACCGGTTCGCCATGCGCGGCTATCAGTGCGACATCGACGGGCAGAACCGGTATACGGGGAACAACTACGAGGAAAAGGGTAGGTTATTCCTTTCGGTTCGAGGCCAACTGACTCACGTCACCGGCACCCGGCGGCCGGTCATTTTATCGCGCGTAGGCGACAACCAGGACCTAGCCTCAGTAATCACCGATGACTGGAACGCTCTTCACATCATCGCGCGAGAAAACATGCTTATACACAACATCAACAGTCAGCTCATGAGCGTGGTAATCGACGACGATCCGAAGCGTGAGCGGAAGGGCCTGATCGGAGTGCAAGTCCATGTAGGCGGGCCGATGAAGGTTGAATACCGCAATTGGCGGATTCGTATAATCTGAACCTCCTGGTAAACGCCTGTTACGTCCGAAAGCTGAACCCATGAAGGCACCGCCTCACGGAACTTCCAGGATCAATGGCCGCTGCGGCCCAACTCCAGGTAGCCGACCACTCGTCGCCATCCGGTCGACATCCGACAACGAGAATGTCGCGGGACATCTCCCGCAGCTATCGGCAACCGTCAGGTTGCCTTGGCAGGCGGCACGGCTTTGGGAGAGATGGGCCGGCTAGGATCGGCGCCGGGAAACAGCCAGCCTGTGGGCCGCCGGGTTCGCCAATAGCAACGCAACAGTTCCAGCAGTTTGGCCGGCAGCAGAGTCTGTCGATCCATCCGTCCTTTGCCGCGGCGAACCCACAGGACGTTGCGAACGCTGTCGATGTCGTTTTGAGTTGGGTGACTTCCGAGACCCTGAGTCGGCTGAACCCGCTGGGTCCGGTTGCGACTCAGGGCGGCTCTGTGGCGGCAGTGGAAAACACCGCGCCGTCGTCGGGCAGCGCTGCTGGAACTAGGGGTGCACCCGCGACCGGCGCGCAATACGGCTGGTAGCGGGCGCGGCCCTTGGTACCTCGTACGGGCCAAGGCGCTTGCTTTTGGTCTTTCGAATACGTACTTCAGATCGCTCGGGCTTCCGTCATTGTTCGAGGAGTGTTAGCGTAACGGACTCGAACCGCCGTGTACGGACCCATACGCACGGTGGTGTGGGAGGGGCGGAGCTGTGAGGCTTCCCCCTATCCCGATCAAGGCCGGATAACAGACATTCCGCCCACTCGCCATAGAAGCGCAGGAGTTTTCCTTACATCAGCCGAATGTTCAACGCAGGCATGAGCCGCTGAAGATTTCTTAGCGACCGGGCATGCCAAGGGACAGCCTCGGAAGCGAGGACATTGAGATTGATCCCTGCGTGTTGCGGGCTTCAATGACAAATCGGGAGAACATGGTGATGCCGGAACTGTTCAGGAAATCGAGCTCTCTTAGGTCCAGCACAATCGGCGCGGCCGGGTCAATTAGCGTTTCCTTGAGCATATCGAGAATGGGCGCGTAATCCTCCGTGCCCCTCAGGCGGAGGGCCCCCTTGAAAAAGACGGTGGAATTGTCCTCCTGCCGGACCTCGAACGACTCTCCGTTGATTTTTTTCACGCCGGAGCTCCCGGGATACTGCTGAGAGTCAAGACAGCGCTGGTTGTAACCGTCAGCATCGCCGTCCCGAGTGGGTAGAGCTCAAAGCGCCATCCCAGTTGCGCGCCATAATCACTGATCATTGTTAAAAGGCCCAGAGAGGACATGGCCGGCTCGCTGGACGCGGCGCTTTCTTCCTGTTGCTTCAAAAGCATATCGGCTGGATCTCCTTGCTGGAGATTTTCAACGAAAGCTTGGTAGCGCTGAGCCTGACCTTCGCCGACGCCGTTACTGGCGCTCACAGTAATATGGTCCTCCGTAAGTTCCAGATGGATCCGGATTGGGATATCGACGTCGCGAGCATGGTATTTCATCGCGTTTTCCAGAAGCTCGTTCACGATATAGGTGACGGCGTGCCGGATCTCATTCTGGAAACTCTGACCGGCCCCATTGCCCTCTCTGGGAAGGAATGTAATCACATAGTCGCCGATGAAATCCGCTGACAATCCGTTGTTGCGCCAGCGGGAGTGCAGCAGCGGCGTGCCGGTCGGAGAAAAAGACACCGTTAGGTATTCACATTTGGCGCGGCGTTCCGGACAGTTACCCACGGTATGGCTCGTCATCAACGTGGCGTTCTTCGAGATGCTGCTCTGCAAGTCTGGATGGCTCACCCGGTTTCGGCCGTGATGTTTAGCCAGATAGAGATTGCGGTCGGCTTGCTCAACAAGTGCGTTCGCCCCTACCGGATCCATCGCATAAGGCGTAATGGTGGCCACGCCTATGCTCACGGTGACCCGGTCGGACACCGGCGATGCCGCGTGGGGAACAGCGGACCCCGAGACTTCCCGGCACAGTCGCTCAGCCACTAAAATGGCTCCCGTCAAATCGGTGTGCGGTAGCACCAAAGCAAACTCTTCACCTCCGTATCGGGCCACCAGGTCAATGCTGCGACGGTTCCGGCTTAGCGCCTTCGCCACAGTCCTTAAGCATTCGTCCCCGGCTTGGTGGCCGTAAAAATCGTTGTAAGACTTGAAATGATCCACATCACAAATCAGGAGCGATAGCGGCTGTTGTATTCTGGCGTGGCGGGCCCATTCCTGCATCAAATACGCATCGAATCGGCGCCGATTGGCTATCTGGGTAAGACCGTCGATGTGCGCTTCTTCGGCGTCCGTCGCCGAGTCGTCGCCTTGGTCGATTAGAATCTGGACCAGGATTTCAAGGTCCCCCTTCTCCTCAGTGATGGACTGGACCAGCTTTTGCAGTTTCTCCTCCGACGCTTGGCGCTCCCGCACCTCGGCCGTCAAACTGGCGCTGAGCCGGGCGAGCTGCTCCTGCAGTGAATCTTCGTGCTCCTGGGACGCGGTTAGCGCCGTTTGTAGAGCATGTTTCTCGCTCGTGAGCCGATCAATCGCTACTGTGCGGCCCCCGGGTTCCATACCATACTCATCGGCGGTCTTAGCCATTTCTTGCTGTTTAGGCAGGCTTGATCACAAGCAGGCTGATGTCATCCTGCAAGCATTGATCGCCGATGTACTCACGCAGGCTGACCAGCACCGCTTGGCGGATCGCCTCGGAAGGTCGCGCGTGGTTCAACCTCACCGCTTCCGAGAGCCGTTCGATGCCGAATGCAACCCCAACGGAATTGGCCGCCTCCGTAATGCCATCCGTGTATACCACCATCACGTCACCTAAGGCGAGAGGAACCCTGGTTTCAGCAATAAAGCCCGAGATATCCTCCTCCAACCCCAGTGGAAAGCCAAGCTCCAGGGTGTCGTGTCTTTCCAAGGACCCATTGCCGCGAACGATAAGAACTTCCTCGTGCTGACCGCTGATCGTAACGAAGTTGTCCTGATATTGAAGCAGGCTAAAAGTAAGGTTGCGATCACAGTTCATGCGGCGAACGTTGCCGTAGATCACCCGATTGAGAACATTGAAAAACGTGCCGCATTTGTACGGTCCATTGGCCAGCAGCGTTCTAACCGCGGTGTGCACCATAATTGCGATCACCCCGCTCTCCAGACCATGGCCGGTTACGTCGCCGATCCCGAACGCCACACGACCGTCCTTGGAGATGACGTCATAATAATCGCCGCCTACTTCGGCCGCGGATTCCATGCAGCCCGAAATATCCAGATTCGCGATCTGGCGCATGTCGTCGTCACGCGGCAACATCATTTGCTGCAGGCGTCGAGTTACCTCCAGTTCGGTGCTCATGCGGGTGTTCTCCTGCTTCAGCTCGTCGTTGAGCCTCTTGATCTCTCCCAGATATTCGGTCTTGGTCTGGTTGGCCGCCTCGGCGCGTTCCTTTGCGATCAACAGTTCCGCCGTGCGCGACGCCACCTCTTTCTCCAGTACGTCGCGCCGGTTCAAAAGCTCCCGGTCGCGCGATTCGATTTCTACCAGCATTCCGTTGAAGGAATCGATGAGTTGTCCGAGATCGTCGTCGGATTGCTTCACCGCCCGCACGTTGTAGTTCTTCTGGCCGGAAACTGTTTTTGCCACACCGGCCAAGTGCGCGATCGGCCCCGAGACCGCGCGCTGGAGCTTGGAGGACAGCGCCATAGCCAGGGCGGAGCTGATGAGCAGAATCAGGAACACCGTCCAGGCAAAATGCGTCAGGCGCTCGTGCAACTGTCCCAGATCGGACTCAAGATAGATCACGCCGGCGATTTGGTTGGCCAGCTTGATGTCCCGGTATACGATCAACCTATCCTCTTCAAACCTGCTCATGCTGGATCGAAGAACGGGCAGGGGGGTGTGCGTATCGGCCTTCCGCCGATAGCTTGCAAACGGTTTACCGTCCTCTGCATAGATCACCGCGGTGACAATGTGCTTCTTGGCTTTCAGCCCCGAGAGCAACTCCTCGGCCGCGCGGCGGTCCCCAAAAGTGACAGCAGCGGTGCTGTTTGCGCCCACCATCTCCGCCAGCACGTCCAGATCGTTGCGCATGTCTCGCCGGGCTGCGATCTGGTCGAAGGCGACCACCGCGACGCTGGCGGGAATCAGCGCCGCCATGACCGCGAACAGGATGATGAGCTTCAGCTTGTGTTTGACGCCTAGGTTCCGATAGCGCGCAATCATGGTCATCTATTTCTCGACAATTTCAGCCAGGCTCAGTAGTTTGGCGCTGATTCGAATCTGCTGCCTCCGCGCGGCCCCCACGTTGATTTGAAGGCGAACGCTGCCGGCGTCGATTTTGAAATTAATGATGCCACCCTCGGCGGCGAAGTTGTCCGTTTCTCCAACGGTAAGCACCGCGGACTTCCCAATCAGTGTGAACAGGGCCCCCAGACGCTTTCGCTCCGATGAGCTCACAAAAACGATCTGGCAACCGGAGGCCTGCTGCGCATTCGTGACCTCGCGCACCTGAAAAGGCCGGCCCAACAGGGTTTTTCCCGCCACCTCCTCGGCCAGCAGAGTGCCGAAGGGATTCTTGCCCAGAACTGCAATCACGATCGGATCTGAAGGGCTCTTGAATGCCTCCGGAGGCCACTCCACAAACTTCGCGAAGTTGTACAAGAACGCCGCCTTTACCTGGTACTCACTGGCCTCCTGGGCAGCGGCGCCCGAGCTGAGCAGAACTCCCAAAACGAGGGCGCAGGTGTACCGGATTATCACGCCGCAATCACCGTTGTCAAAAGAACGTAGCGCAAGCTCCTGCCCTTCAACACCTAATCGGACCGGACGGCCGGTTCGTGAGTCATGTTTTTCCCGGAGCGAACGATAAGCGATTTATGAGCAGGATAACCTTGCTTTTCGGAGTAGTGCTAGGGCTGGCCCGCCCCGCCGGCGCCCAGGACCCGCAGCCACAACCTGCCGGCCAGAACCTGGATTCACTCAGCCTGGAAGAGTTGATGCAGGTCAAGGTGGAAGGCGCGGCGCTGCATCCTCAAACCCTGCAGGACGCTCCGGCCAGCGTCACCATCATCACGGCGGAGGATATCCGCAAGTATGGCTACCGCACACTGGGGGAAGCACTGGCATCGGTGCGCGGCTTCTATCTCAACAATGACCGGAGCTACGAGACCATTGGCGTGCGCGGCTTTAGCCTGCCCGGCGACTATGACAGCCACATATTGTTCATGGTCAACGGCCACAATATGGCCGACAACATCTTCGACTACATGCTTTACGTCGGCAACGAGTTTCCGATTGACATGGACCTTATCAAGCAGATCGAGATCATTCGCGGGCCAGGCTCGGCTCTGTATGGCAGCAATGCAATGTTCGCCACCATCAATATCATTACCAAGCCACCGGGCGAAGCGCCAACGCTCGCGCTGACGACCGACCTGGGGAGTTTCGGCGAAAAGAAGGGTCAAGTGACGGCAACCGCATCCTTCGGTAGCGCCAAGCTTCTTTTCTCGGGATCGGTCTATAACAATGCCGGCGAAAGTCCGCTGTTCTTTCCCAGCTACAACACACCGCAGACCAACTACGGAGAAGCCATCCATATGACCGGGGAAAAAGGCTATCATTTCTTCTCTACCCTAGCTTGGCGGAACTGGACAATCACGGCCGCATTTGCTGGAGATAGCAGGATTCAGCCTATATCCTGGGGTCCCACGATCTTCAATGACCCCGGAACGAAGTTCGATGACCAGCGCAATTTCATCGATGCGGCTTATGAACGTAAAATCGCCGGCGGCACACTGCGCTGGCGCACCTACTATGACTCGTTTCATTTCGAGGGTCGCGGCGACTACGCGTTGGCCAATGGCGCCGTGGAAGATAACCGGCAGAGCGAGATGGGCGATTGGGTTGGGACACAGCTCACTTACCGTACTCGTCCTTTCTTCGCCGGAGAGATCACCCTGGGTCTCGAGGGCGACATTGATATACGAAGCTTCCTGACGGACTATGACATGTCCCCAGTTCCAATCGAATATCTCAACACCAGCCATCCCGACCGTTCCCTCGCTTTGTTCGTCCAAGACGAAAAGAAGCTCTCGAAGCGATGGACTCTGGATGTGGGAGTCCGCATCGACAAGGCCCGTTTACACCGCGACTTCGCCTCCCCCCGAGCTGCTCTGATCTATCAACGTTCCGAGTGGACGTACAAGTTTCTATACGGCCGCAGTTTTCGCAACCCGAGCGCATTTCAGTTGTTTTACGGCGATGGAATAGCCGACGCGGCCAATCCCGTTTTGCGCCCGGAATGGACGGACACTGTCGAGGTGGATGCTGAGCGGAAGCTGGGGAAACGCATGAACCTGCAAGTCTCTGCTTATGGCTACGAGTTGCACGATTTTCTGCTGGGCGTGTACCTCCCGGATGGACTCCTCCAGTATCAAAACAGCGGATTGATTCGAGCCCAGGGTCTGGAACTGGAAATCAACGGTCGCCCAACAAACTGGCTGGAAACCACTATGAGCTATGCGATACAGCGAGCGCGCGATGATAGTGGTCTCGAGAATTCGCCCCGGCATCTGGCCAAGGTGCGCTTGGCGCTGCCGCTGGGGCGAAAATTCGACCTCAGCAGCGGCATGCAATACGAATCCTCGCGATGGACTCTGGCGGGAAATTCCCTGAAGCCGGTTTATCTCGCCGACTTCACTCTTACCTCCAAACATCTGCTGCCGGATATGGACGTGCGGTTCGGCATCCGCAACGCGTTTAACCTGAGTTACTCCGATCCGATTGCGCTTAACCCCGCCGTGGACAGCATGCCCCAACCGGGACGCACGTTCTTTTTGGAACTGATCGCGCACGGGGCTCGGTAAAGCCGCAGCCCGACGGGGCACTGCGCAAGACGGATACGAGGTGAATAAAGATCAGCCGCTTGCAGACGTGAAATTGCTGGAGCAGATCAAATCGGAATCGCTGGCGCCGGACCGACTCCGGGCCATTCTATCGGAGTATTCCCGGCTGTGGCTATGGCGCTTTCAGCGGAGGTTTCAGCGATTGGGATCTACGCGGTCATTTCGTGCTCGGTCCTGCAGCGGACACAAGAAATAGGAATTCGTGCCGATCTGGGAGCTAGCAGCGCAGCGAGGCGCTAGCTCATACTGCGCAGCGGGTTGCGAATGACTGCGGTGGGCTTGTTACTCGGGTTCGGGGCAGCAACTCGCGCTGACGCGTCTGCTCTCTTTCAAAAGGCGACTTGCACGAAGACTCATGCGCTCGGTGTCAGGTTGGGTGCCAGGGAGCAAATCTACCCATGCCCTGCGGACGGCAACCGTGCCGTTCCTTGAATTATCTAAGAAACGATTCCTCTGTCGTATATCGTTCATGCAGTAAAGACACTTGACGACTTCTCGGATCTGAAGCTTTGTGGTGGCGTCGATCCCTCGCTTCGAGAGACTCTTGCGCACTTTCCTTGAGCGGGTTAGGCGCCAGCGACCGTCGCCCTTTTTGTTCGCCCAATCCTGGAATCCGCCCGCAAAGCGCCGGATCTCGCGCGTTCGCGCTGCCTTGGATAGATCGCGCGGATTAATCCTTTTCAAAACGCTTTCGAGGGGCGCTTTGGATGGTCTCGAAATTAGTAGCTCAAGAAACCATCGACGTCGAAATATAGAGGGACATTCGGCCAGGTTCGCTGGACTGCAACGTACTCTCGGGCAAGTGCTTTGTAGTCATCGAGGAACCGCGGGTAATCGAGAAACATGTTCGCCAACTTGCTGGCGCCGAAGTCGCCAAGATCGTGCGGCAGCGAATGGAGAACATCGAGCGGACTCCATTCATCCTCGCCCGCTTCTCCTCGCCGGCTCTTGGCGATCGGTGCAAGGACCTCCGGCTTCAACCTCTTGGAACAATTGTCCCACCAGTCCTCATATCGTTTAACGGCTTCGAGCGCAAGCGATCCCCGCGGCCAAACTCCAACCTCGAGTCTCTTAGAAAAAGCTGTTCCGCTAAGGTTCGCGGAGGACAGGAGGACTGAGTCATCAATGATGCAGACTTTTCGTGAAGGCCTCGGAGGCCGTGAACGGGACCACGTTGAACCAGCCTCTCCACTGTTGCGCGATTCAGACCACCCCTTCAAGATCGGTCAGCAAGCGGACGTTACATTTCGGCGTGTCCCACCACTTTCGACCTATTACACGCCGCACGCCCGACTTGGCTCTGCACTCTTCGTGGACATTGGATGCCCGGCCTGGGGCACGACATTGGTCGTTTCGCCATATGTAGGTGGTTGGGAGAAATATCCCTGGCCCCGAAGCGTATTTCAGGCGTAGCATATATCCTCACGCCGTCGCCGGCGGGAAGAAACATCTCAGCGCTGCTCGTGAGAAATACTACCCGACGATACCTCTTAGATCACCGGCCGCAGATCAAGCGTATACGTAAGTGTCTGCTGCCCACGCCGAACCTGCACCATGACGGTACCACTCAACCGACAGAGCTTCTCTTGAATTTGTTCCGCTGTGAGTCCGCTCGCAGGCTCGCCGTCCAAAGTTGCAAGTAGGTCCCCGATTGCGATACCTGCCTGAGCGGCTGGACTTCCAGAGGCGACGGCGGCTACGATCAGACTGCCACCCCTCCCCTCAATACCCAGGCCGCTTCCATCGTAGGGCGCAGGAGGGTCATGATACTGCTGGTTCGGCTCAAGCAACAAGCGCATATGCGGATAATCCAATGTAAGTAAGAAACGTCGAAAGTATTCGTTTCCTATATATCCGTCCGGCTCGTCTCGCGATGCTCCAGATGATGTCCGAATCAACAACGCTACCGGCCCATCGACACGGCCAGCCCCAATCGAAAGTGCGTCGAGCCTGGTTGCGAGGAGATTAACGGCGCCCCCAGTTCCGCGCGCGATGAACGGAGGTTTGACAACCTTTCGCGTACGGTCGAGGATATTGTTGCTATCTGTAAACCCTTTTGACAACGCTAGGAATCTTCGGACGGCAGTATCAACAAGGAGTCTGGCAGTGATCCAGTCGCCGGAGACGTAGATCGTGGAATCCACCATCGGACTGCCAGCCGAAAGAGTAACCGGCACGCTGATAGCATCCACGGGCGCGGTAAAAGTCTCCGGTTCGTACAGTCGAACGGTTGCCGTCGAGTAGTCAACTTGTACAACGAAGTTTCTCAAAATTCCACTGCCGAAGATGCAAGCTTCAGGCCCGGTCGGATACATCACGACCGTTTGGTCGGTTATCTGAAGTGGCCCAAGATCGAGTGTGGCACCAGGTAGGCGTTCATCGGTGATCGTTGATGGGCCGACGCCAGCACTGGTTCCAGTGCCAGTCGCTCGAAAACCCGCCCGCTTGGCTTTGTATGAGTCGAGTACAAAGGAGCTTCCTGCGCCTGAATCGAACTGACACAGAAAAGGGTTGCTTCCGTTCACTCGAACTTCGATCAAAAGGGCGTAGTTGGGCAAGAATTTCACGGGGATCGTGAAACTCGGCGTGGCCGCGTTCGATTCTACCAAGAGGCCGGCACAACAGACAGACGCAAATACGATACGACGTAACGACACAAGTGTTTTCATCCAGCGATGCTTCTGAAGATATCACGCATCCGTACCCGCGGACGACATGCCAGGTATTGGAGCGGATGAAGTAGCTGAGATGTGGTGTGGGATCGAGATCCGTCACCGGCATCGAACTTCCTAATCACCGCTCAGGGTCCGTCGCTGCGCTCGGCATCGATTCGATATCGCTTCAGCTACCATTGGGGTCATGCCGGAACCCACCAACGACCTTCAAAAGAAAAAGAACGAACTTGAATTGCAACTTCAAGAAGCGATTGCCAAATTCGAAACCGATACCGGGCTTACCGTGACCGAGATAGCTCCCCACCGCCTCCCAACGCAGGACTCGTGGAATCAACTGAGGGGTTTGAAATTAAGAATCGAGCTACTAGAAAAATCCTAGCCGTCAGCCGGGTCGGAAGCGATCTCACGTTCCCCGGAAGATCGCGTTCATGCCGCAGCCTGACTTCCGCGTTGTCCCCAAGAAGTGTTCTGGGTTCGACCAAGTATCGAGGCTTAGAGCGGTTTATTCATCTGCCACTGCACACGCCATCCATGGTAATCGGCCGGACTGGCTGGCCGTCGAGGCATCCCACCCACGCCGCCACTTCACCTTAGCTTGGTGACGAGATAAAGGACGCCCCCAAAAAACGATACGACCAGCCACCAGATGAGTATGCGTTTCATGATCCCGACCGAAGCATCAATCGAACGCAGGCATTCAAGTTCAGATTTCAGGTAGTTCTGACACCCGCCGCACTTCCGCGCATCTGGTTCGATTTCAACCCCGCAGTTTGGGCACTTCATATCGCCAATCACTCCCCCGCTTGACTGATTCTGCCTCCATATTGTAATCTTCTGGAGCGTGCTGCTTCGATGGCAGTGATTCCGTGGCTTCGTGTCGCTATCCGTTTACGGCCGGTTGCTTTTGCGAATTCACTGCGTTTCCCAGGGCAGGTCTACTTTGATGACAAGTCTACGGCAGGCATATAAACCCGTTTTCGTCGTGGCGCTTTTCGTGAGCGCGGTAACAGCCTGGGGCCAGCCGCAAAGCCCGGACGGCAGCGCGCCTATTGTACAACCCGGTGCGCCGGGGCAAAGCAGCAAAATCCTTTCGCCGGAGACTGCCGTTGTTCCCCCCCGAGCGCCTGCTGCGGCGGATGTCAGCTTCATGCAAGGCATGATCATGCATCATTCTCAGGCCGTCGAGATGACCGAACTGCTTCGCACCCGAAGCCGCAATAAAGACCTCCAAGCGTTGGGTAAGCGAATTAGCATCTCGCAGACGGACGAGATGAAATCTATGAAGCAGTGGCTGGAAGATCGCGGCCAGCCGACGTCCATGGAGCATGGCCACATGGATCATATGGCGGACATGAAAGGCATGAATCACATGGACCATATGAAGATGGACTCCATGCCACTGATGCCGGGCATGCTGACCCCGCAACAGATGAAGGCCCTGGAACGAGCCAGCGGGCCGGCATTTGATCACCTGTTTTTGACCGGCATGATCCAGCACCACACGGGCGCCCTGGTTATGGTGCAGGATCTTTTCAACACCGCCGGAGCCGGCCAGGATGCCGTCCTGTTCGACTTCGCTACCGACGTCGACAACACACAGCGCGCGGAAATTGACATCATGCGAGGCATGCTCCTCAAGGAGAAGAAATGATCGAACCACAAGCTTCCCGGCTTTCACGGAACACCCTGACTCTGTCACTTGCGCTATCGGTTTTTTTCCCGGTGCTGTGCGCGGGTCAAACCAGCGCCCCTGGATCGGAACGTCTGGCGGCCCCGTCCAATGCGCGCGCCTCCTCCGACGATCCGCGGGTGGGACTTAAGGCCGGATTGTATGACGCCGGCGAAGCCATCTTCGGGATGGAAAAGCTTGCCTCCATTCCCAAGCCACCGGGCTTCGCGCCTGGTAATTTCATTGCAAATCCTGTTATGCCGGGCGCCGCCGAGCCCCCGGAGCCAGGTAAGCCGCCACGGCCTCCTACGGTTCAATACGGTTCGACCAACTCGGATTTGGCTTTCAGCGGCAACCATGTTTTTGTTGGCAACTACAACGGTATTAATTTTTACGACATCGACAACCCGGCGCAGGTAAAATTGCGCGCTTCCCTGATCTGCCCTGGCGGACAGGGAGACGTCTCGGTCTATGGCCATCTTCTATTCATGTCGGCCGAGGCGATCAACGGGCGCGTCGATTGCGGTACGCAGGGCGTACCGCTGCCGGCCGGTTATGTTCCGCCCCCGGCGCCACCTGCCGAGCCCGCCGTCAATGGAGTTGAGCCGGAGCGAAAACCGCGCCCACTTCCCCCCGCCAACCGGGACCGGTTCCGGGGAGTGCGCATCTTCGATGTCAGCGACCTCTCGAACCCGAAGCAAGTCGCCGCCGTGCAGAGTTGCCGCGGCTCGCACACCCACACGCTCGTGATCGACCCCAAAGACAAGGAAAATGTCTACATCTATATCTCCGGCACCGGCAGCGTCCGCCAGGCGGAAGAACTCGGGGGATGCTCGGCCGGGGACGATCCCACGGCCAATCCGGATACGTCGCTATTCAGTATCGACATCATAAAGGTGCCGCTGGCGCACCCGGAGCTGGCCAAGATCGTATCCAGCCCGCGCATTTTTGCCGATGCGCAAACTGGCGCCATCAATGGCCTTTGGAAGCGCGGCAATCACGGCCCCGGCACACAGACCACGTCGGGCACGGACAAATGTCACGACATCACAGTCTACGCGGCCGTCGGCCTGGCTGCGGGGGCATGTTCTGGAAATGGAATCCTGTTGGATATACGCAACCCGGTCAATCCTGTACGCATCGATGCCGTTAGCGATCCGAACTACGCCTTTTGGCATTCCGCTACTTTCAACAACGCCGGCACCAAGGTCTTGTTCACCGACGAGTGGGGCGGCGGCATGCAACCCCGTTGCCGCGCCACTGATCCGATGAACTGGGGCGCCGACGCCATCTTCGAGCTTTCCAATGGCAAGCTGAAACTCGCGTCCTACTATAAGATGCCCGCCGCCCAGAGCGAAACTGAAAATTGCGTGGCACACAACGGATCGCTGGTCCCGATTCCTGGCCGCGACATCTTTGTGCAGGCCTGGTATCAGGGTGGCCTCTCGGTGGTCGATTTCACCGATACCACGCATCCCTTCGAGATCGCTTACTTCGACCGCGGACCTTTGGATGCGGAAAAACGCGGGATGGGCGGCTACTGGTCCGTTTACTGGTACAACGGGTACATATATGGTTCGGAGATTGCACGCGGGGTCGACGTATTCAAGCTGGCGCCGAGCAAATTTTTGACGCAGAACGAGATCGATGCCGCCAATCAGGTGCATTTCGACGAGTTGAATGTACAGAACCAGCCGAAAATCACCTGGCCGTCGAATTTCGTGGTGGCCCGCGCCTATATTGACCAGCTTGCGCGCAGCAACGCGCTTTCGCCTGAACGGATTACTGCGCTGAACGCTGCGGTCGCCGCAGCCGACGGTAAAGGTGTCGCCGACCTTAAGACCATGGCAGCGAGTCTCGACAAGGATGCGGCCGGGGCGAAGACATTGGCGGACGCGGAGCGCATGCGTGCCTTGTCGGCAATCATGAAAGAGCGAGGGAGTTCGCGTTAAAGCAGCCAGCGAATCAGACCAAACGTCACCAGGATCTGGGCCAGGCTGGCCGCCACGCCCACTACGAGGGCAGCCAAGCCCGTACGCAAGAGGAATCGCAGGTTTACTTCCAGGCCCATCGCTGCCATCGAGAGTGTTAACAGCACTTCGGCCAACTGGGCCAGGATGGTATTCGTCGATGCCGACCAGGCGCCAATGCCGAGCGGCAGATGAAAGCTCAGCTCTGGAAACAGATGCAGTGTGTTGCAGAGCGCTAGAGCAAGAAAGCCCCAAATGAATCGGGGGAGTAGAGTCGTCCAACTGAGGCGGGCTTGCCCCTTTCGCGACGATACCAAAGCCAGGACGATCAAAAATGGCGCGAGCAGCGTGACCCGCACCAGCTTTACCAATGTTGCAAGCGCGCCCGATTGAGCGCTGTAGGCAAACCCGGTCGTGATCGCTTGCGGCACCGCGTGAACGGTCACGCCGGCCCAGATACCGAAAGCTTGCTGGCTCAGGTGGATCGCGGCCCCGGCCGCCGGCAGCGTGAACATGACCACCAGGCCCAGGATATTGATGGTCGACACCGACAGCAGCAGGTCGTCATCATCGGCGCCAATGATGGGAGCGGAGGCGATGATCGCGCTGGTCCCGCAAATAGCCGTCCCACAGCCCACCAGCAGCGCAGCGTTACGCGAGATCGTGATCATGCGGCCGGCCAGGACGGCGATGGCGCATCCACAAACAACTGCTGCCAGGATCACGGCGAGCGAGGGCGCCCCGACACGCGCAACCTCGGTCAGGTTAACGCTGGCCCCAGTCAACACGATGGTGATGGGGATCACGCGTTTGACGAGACCTTTGCAGTCCTCGATCAAAGCCGGCGGCAAGGAGATGCTGTTGCGGATCACTCCGCCCAATACGATGGCCAGGATGGCGGCGCCGACCGGCGGGAACAGAAGATGCACGCACCAGGCCGCGGCTGCTATGCAGAGGGCAGCCAGTAAACCCAGCCGACTCCACAGACCGGCGCCGGGTGGCGTGCTAGTTCGCGGGTGCGGTAACTCGATGCCTTCCATCGAGTCCAGCGACGCATAGGCCTCGGCACTCAGCTTCATGGGATGACCCACCGCTCGCCTGGCTCAAACACCTTGAACCCGATGGATGGCCGAAACCCGAGCATATGGTCGACGAAGCGGCTCACATCCGCCTTCTGGTCCGCAAACGTGCCATAGTGCATCGGAACCAGCCAGCGCGCCCGGATCTCTTCGGCCAGTTGCGCCGCCTCCGCTATCTCGAAATTACCGTGGCCGTCGATTGGCAGCAGCGCCGCCGTCACATTGTAGGGACGCAGCCGTCCCACGATCCCCTCGTACCAGCGGCAATCGCCGGCATGATAAATCGTGTGCTGTCCGAAGCGCAGCAAGTATCCGAGATGCGGATATCCGCCCAGCGGGGTCCAATCCAGCTCCGGATGCGCCGACGGCACCGCATACACGCGCCCGTACAGCCCGCCTTTGAAATACTCGACGCGTAAATCGGAATCGGTGGTCGTCATGCGATCGTAAGGAACGCCGATGGAGCGCGCGTGTTCAGCGGTGCTCTTGGGAATGACCACCTTGGCGCGCGGGGACGCGTCGAGCATCGCCGGTAGCGTTCCTGGATCCATATGGGATGCGTGCGCGTGGGTGCACAGAATCATGTCGGCGTTGGTGGCTTGCTCGGGCGCCAGCGGCGCATCAATGGCGCGCGTCCGGCCAGACGGAGTGGAGAGGCACGGATCCACATAGAACACGATCCCCGAGTGTTTCACCGCGAAGCCGGCATGGCCCAGCCACCACAAGGCTGGAGAAGCGTCTTCGGTGCTGTCGATTTGGGCAACGAGGTCCATCATCGGGCCGCGGCCCTTTCCAACCGGTCGCGAATCGCAGCCCAGGCCGGATCGTCGGGCGGGAGCTCGATCTCGATCCAGTCCCAATTTTCGGAATCTGCTTGATGTAATCTTTCGTAAAGGACGGCGGCGTACTGGCGGGGATCGGCCGGCATCTGAAGCCGGACACCGTGACCGCCGGAACCGGGCTGGCCAGGTTTCACGAGAATTAACGGCGTCTTGGGACTGTAATGCCGGCGGTGCATTCCCGGCGATGGATGCGCTGATCCGGTAACCTGGCGCTGTACACGAACCTTCCCGATCACTTCCTCGATCTCCGCCTGCGATATCATTCCAGGTCTCAACAATATCGCTTCCGGGCAAACCAGCGAAAGCACCGTCGACTCGATCCCGATTGTCGCGGGCCCGCCATCCAGCACCATCGCCGGACGATCGCCCATCGCAGCACGCACATGCTCGGCCGTCGTTGGCGAAAGTTCGCTGAAGCGATTGGCGCTCGGCGCCGCCACTGGGAGGCCAGCCTCTCGAATCAGCGCCAGCGCGATCAGATTCGACGGCATTCGAATGCCGACGGTATCCAATCCAGCAGTCAGCTCATCGGGAACATGCGGCCGTTTCGGGAGCACCAGGGTCAGCGGTCCAGGCCAGAAGCGCGTCGCCAGCTTCTGCGCTTTTTCCGGCCATTCTCGCGCCAGGCTTCGGGCCATCTCGATTGAATCGACATGCACGATCAGCGGGCTATCCGCCGGCCGGCCCTTCGCTACGTAGATCTTCTCCACCGCCGACGGATCGAGCGCGTTGGCCCCCAGCCCGTAAACAGTCTCGGTAGGAAAGGCCACCAGCTCGCCGGCCCGGATCAGCGCCGCCGCGCGATGCAGCTCGGATGCCTCAATCAGGCAGATCCTCTTTTCCGTCGCCGGATACTTTGCCGGTATGTTTGTAAACCAGGAAGGCGTGCATGAGACGATCCATGTCGCCATCCAGCACCTTGTCGACATCGCCGATGGATAGCTTGGTCCGGTGGTCCTTGATCATCCGGTAAGGCGCCAGGACGTAACTGCGGATCTGGCTTCCGAAGTTGATATCCAGCTTCGAATCTTCCATCTTGTCAAGCTCGACCTGCTTCCTGGCCATCTCGTGTTCGTAGAGCCGGGCGCGCAGTTGCTTGATGGCGCTGGCGCGATTCTTGTGCTGCGATCTTTCGTTCTGGCACTGCACCACGATCCCGGTAGGGAGGTGCGTCATGCGCACGGCCGATTCCGTCCGGTTAACGTGCTGGCCGCCCGCGCCACTGGCGCGGAAAACATCCACGCGCAGATCTTCCGGTTTGATGTCGATGTTGATGTCGTCTTCGATCTGCGGATACACAAATACGGACGCAAACGACGTGTGGCGGCGGGCATTGGCGTCGAAGGGCGAAATCCGCACCAGCCTGTGCACGCCGATTTCCGACTGCAGCAGCCCGTAGGCGTTCTCGCCGTTGATTTCGAGCGTGGCCGACTTGATCCCCGCGCCTTCGCCCTCCAGCCGGTCCGTAACCACTGCTTGGAAGCCGTGCAGCTCCGCCCAGCGCAGATACATCCGCAGCAGCATCTCGGCCCAATCCTGGCTCTCGGTTCCGCCCGCTCCCGGATGGATCGCCATGATCGCGCTTTTCGAGTCGTTGCGGCCCGAAAGCAGCATCCCGGTCTCGAGCGTTTCCAGACGTTCGGAAAACGTCTTCATCTCGCGCTCCAGATCTGCCGTGACGTTCTCGCCCTCGCGTCCCAGCTCGAACAGGGTGTCGAGGTCCGAGGTCATCAGCGTGACTTCCGCTGCGTCCGCGATCGCCTGCTCCAGCTTCTTGCGATCCTGCATCACCTTTTGGGACTTTTCGGGCTGGTTCCAAAAATCAGGATCGGAGATCTGCTGCTCGGTTTTGGCTAGTTGGGTCTTCTTGCCCGGGGCGTCAAAGATAGCTCCGCACAGCGTCGGCCTGCTGGCGGAGCGAACCGTACTCTCTTTCCAATTCTTCGAAGGTCATGAAACTTCATTTTAACAGGCCATCCAAATCCAGCACCTGGCCGCGCTTTCCGACGTTCCAGCCGCGCGATTTCCCGAGAGTGTCCTCCTGGCCGGCCGCCTCGTGGATATGCCCGCAATAGAAATACTCGGGCTGATGCTGCTCGATGAAATCACGAACGGCTGTGCTTCCGAAATGCCGGCCTTCGCCGGCGCGATCGAGCCCGGCGCAGTCAAGCTTAGTGTCCTTGGGCGGGGCATGGACGATCAGAATCCGTGGATTCAGGCTGGAGAACTTCGCGAGGCGCTTCGCAAGTTCCTCTTCGCTATATTCACCGGGTGTATTGAACGGCGTAGGATTCGAGTAGCCCAGGCCCGCGACCGTTCGCTTGGCGATCTCGATGGTCTTCCCGTGGAAGTCGTGAAAGCCGTATTCCCGGCAGAAATCCGCGATGTCCGAGGCCGACTCATGATTACCCGGAATAACGTACATGCGGTCGGCGCGCTTCTGCAGGATCGGACCGAGCGCATCCAGGCCGCGGCCAAAATTCGCCAGGTCCCCGGCGGCGAAGTAATAATCCGCCTCGATCGCCATCAGTTTCTCGAGTGCGGCTTTGTCTCCGTGGATGTCGGAGAAAATGAGCAGCTTCATCGATACGATGATAGAGCATGCTCTACTGGGTGGTCGCCGCTATGCTCCCTTTTTCTCTGAAGCTGTGGAAGATCAGGTTTCTAGAGAGGTTCTGTGAACCTACGGACCAAACTGCGCGTCCGACTGGTTATCGTCGTGGCATTCCCGAGTTTCCCAATGAGGGACATGAGGATTGGTGCTTTAGCAGCTCATCAGCGCTGGAGCAATGCATACCGCATTTGCAGGGGGGTGAGTGCTGCTCCGTCTGGTGTAAACTAAGCTGATCGATTTCGGGAAATACCAACCCGCATGTCAAGCACGTCCGGAGCTCTCTATCTTTGCGCGTAAGGACGTCAAGATCATGGAAGAGAGCGCCCTCGTCGACTTTGAATCTGCGAAGATCACTCATGGAAGTTCCTCCAATGCGGTTTTCGGCGCGTCGTCGAGCTTGGTCCCCCAACGTAGCGTGTGCCTACTAACTCCGAACGCGGTGGCTTGCTTCATCAGGACATCCCAGAGAGCAGAACCTTCACTGTTGCAAACGGGAGAATATCTCCGAATTAGATCCCGTTCAATGGCCGATTCGCTATCGCTTATTATCCAAGTTATGGCAGCGTTCGCATCGAGCCATGTATCGAGCCTGGTTTCTCCCTCAGGCCAGAGATCCCTGTGTCGCGAATGCTGCTTCACAAGGAGCTCCGGATGCCGCTGATGGAGTAGCCGGAGACTTAAGGGGCATTCGAGCATTTTACCTAGCAGTAATCGGAATGATCCGGAATGGCCGGCATCGCGGGTACAATGAGCTTGAATGCGACGGCGCAACCCCATTGTTTTGCCGACCCTACTTTTGCCGATATTGACAAGCGACCAATCCCCACAATAGTGTTTGGTGGCCTCGGATGCCGGCAATGAGGTAGTCCGCACATACCAAGCGTACACGCCCGTCGCTGATGGGATGACGTTCGGATTCTCTACCAATTCGGGCCGAAAGTAAAAAGACCTCGGCGCAAGCAGTTCAGAAAAATCACACTCTATTCGCACGACGTTTAGGTTAAATTATACCGCACGAGATCGATCCAGATTTGTGCGAAACGCGTGAGCGCCGGAGATTATGTGTGTGGCCGGAAACAGCGGAAGGTTTATTTTCGAGCGTGGCGTTGTCTCCGTGGATGTCGGAGAAAATGAGCAGCTTCATCGATACGATGATAGAGCATGGTCAATTGGCTCGTAATCGGCATTGGAGATATAACTACCAAGCGCGTGATCCCCGCTCTTCGGTCGGAACCGCGCAGCCACTTGTATGGCGTCATGACACGCGGCAAGTCCAAGGGCGCCGGTGTCGCCGAACATGTTTGGGACAATTTGGACGACGCGCTTGCGGATCGACAAATCGACGCCGTCTACGTCGCCACGCCAGTCGCGTTGCACGCACCCCAGAGCATCGCGGCGTTGAAAGCCGGCAAGCACGTGTTGTGTGAAAAGCCCGTCGCCATGAATTATTCGGAAGCATCCGAGATGGTGCGCGTGGCGAGCGAGAGTGGAAAGATCCTGGGCATCGCATACTATCGGCGCACGTATCCGAAAGTGCAGCGTGCGCGCGAGCTGATCGCGCAGGGAATTATCGGGCAGCCGGTGCTGGCCGAAGCGAATCACCATAGCGCATCGCCCGCGCAGGGACCTTTCCGCTCCTGGCTTCTCGACCCGAAGCTGGCCGGGGGCGGTCCGCTCTTCGACGTCGCCAGCCACCGCATCGATTTGTTGAATTACCTGTTTGGGAAACCGGTGCGTGCGATTGGAATGCTCTCGAACGCGGTATTTCATTGGCCGATCGAAGACAACGCCACGGCGTTGATTGAGTACGAGAGCGGCGCGCGCGGCATCGTGGATGTGCGCTGGCATTCGGACATTGTGCGCGATGAGTTCCGCATCATCGGCACCAAAGGCGAGATCAATCTCGATCCGCTGAGCGGCCCGGAACTGGTGCATCCCGGCGGGAGTGAACTTCTACCTGTTCACGCCAATATTCATTTTCCGATGATCGAAAACTTCGTCGCGGCGGTGCTCGACGGAGCGCCACTACTGTCGAGCGGCAAGTCGGCCATCTGGACGGACTGGGTGACGGAGCAGGTCTATTGTCCGGAAGCCGCTTTGTTGGGCTCCCAGAGAACCTCAGGCACGCCCATCATCTGATTCGCCCAGCGGCTCCAGACGAAGAATGCATCGCTGAGCCGGTTCAGATACTGGACCGCTTCGGCGGGCGTCTCCTCTTCGCGCGCGAGGCTGACGGCCAGGCGCTCCGCACGACGACAAATGGTCCGGCAGGCGTGCAGTTCAGTGTTGAGGCGCGAGCCGCCCGGCAGCACGAACGAGCGCAAGGGGGCCAGGTCGGCATTCATCCGGTCGATCTCTTTTTCAAGCTGCTCGATTTCGGCGCCGGTGATACGCGCCTGCTTCGGATGCACGTCTTTGGGCAGGGTGGCGAGGATCGAGCCCAGATTGAAAAGCTCGTGCTGCACGCGGCGCAGAATAGCCGCCAGTTCGGGAACGTGCTCCGCGGCCGAGATGCACGCCATCCCGACGAAAGCGTTCAGCTCATCCACCGTCCCGTAGCATTCGATCCGCAGCGAGTCTTTGGCGACGCGCTGCCCGCCGGCCAGGTGCGTCTCACCCTTGTCGCCGGTCTTGGTGTAAATGCGGTTCAACGCGAGGCGCGGCTCGTCGAATTTGGGGTCGGCCATGAGGAGAAGGTTCCGTTTCCATTGTCCACAATCGGCGGGACTAGGTGTCCGGACACTCAAGATTCTCAGGGGAATTGCCGATACCTTAGGTGGATATGCTCGCGGAGACGCAAAATAGCGAAGTGTTGTTAACCCGCTTCAACAAGCTCCTGCAGGAACTGGTGAGAGGCACCATGAACCGTAACACATTCCAGCCGTGGGAGATAGAGATTTTGCTGGACATTGAAGCCTGCAACCTTCGCGACGGGGTCAAGAAAGAGACCCTGCGCCGCTACCAGAAGGCCGTGCAACGAGCCATGGAAAAGGGCGCGCCCACTCCGTTCCATCTATCCCAATACTTAAATGGCAAGAAGTCAGCGTCCCTCAAATCCGAGCCCGCCTAAACAGGCACTTATTCCCGCCCAGGAATCGAGCCTCCATCCTCTGTCTGCTATGCTGGGGTCAGCAACATCGCACAAGGAGAATTCCCATGGGTTGTGGCAGCGGGATGGCGGGCCCCCGAATCGAAGAAGAGACCGGCAAACACAAGGTCTTTTGCGTCAAATTCCAACGTGAGATGCCGGGGCTCGACGAGTCCCCCTTCGATAACCATCCGCTCGGCCAGCGCATCTACGAGAACGTCTCCAAGGAAGCCTGGAAGATGTGGCTCGAGCAGATGAAGATGATCATGAACGAGTACCGGCTCAACCTCGGCACTCAGGAAGCTCAAGAATTCCTGCTCAAACAAATGGAAGATTACTTCTTCGGTGAGGGCGCGGCCCTGCCGCCCGGCTACGTTCCGCCGAAGGCCAAGGGTTAAACTACCGGTAGCGCGGCGGCAATTTCAAAATGCAGGTGCTGGTGCGCGACCCGCAGCGCTCGTTCCACGTCCTCCGGCGAATTCGCCCTGGCAAAGATAAAACCCAGATAGCTTGCCCCCTCCGGTAACGGAATCATCCTTTGCCCTTCTTTGGCGGTGATGATGATATCTTCGATTGCGGCCGCCGACTTGGCCTGCTCCAATCCTTCCGTTGCAACGTAGATCCCTTCGCGCGGGATGGGGATCATCATGACGCCCGCGGCATCCGAAGGCGTGGGAATGTCTGAAATATCCTGACCCGCCGCATGACGCAGGATCAGTTCTTCGAGCCCTGGCAGCACGCGCGCGCACAGACCCCCGATAGGCCGGGCCGCCACTTCCAGCATCCAGACGCCACGCCGGTTTACGCGCATCTCGGCATGCACCGGACCGTGCGTAAGCCCCAGTGCCTTCACGGCCGATTCCGTGGTCCGCACAATGCCGCGCTGAGCTTCTGCAGGCTCGCGCGAGGGCGTTATATAGATTGTCTCCTCGAAGTAGGGGCCATCCAGCGGATCGGGCTTGTCGAAAATCGCCAGCACCCGCAGTTTGCCGCCGGTGAGGATGCCTTCGAGAGCAAATTCGCGCCCTTCGATGAAGCTTTCGACTTGAAGGAAGCGGTCTTGATCTTCATGCAGACGGAGAATATCGGGATCGCGCAGCAGCGTCTCAATGCGGCGAAATGCGGAGGCAAACTCGCGCGGATCATTGGCCCGGATCACACCGCGGCTAGCCGACAACCCGAGCGGCTTGAGGACACAGGGATACGGCGCCGACTCGGCGGCCCGCTCCGGCCCATCTTTGAGCGCGACGCGATGGAATTGCGGTACCAGCAATCCTGCCGCCCGGAAACGCCCGCGCGCGATGAATTTGTTGCGGCTGGCCAGCACCGCGTCGGCCGAGTTGTACGGAATCCTCAGGCGCGCGGCCGCCAGCGCCGCGATGTAAGCCGGCCGGTCGCCCACCGCGACGATGCCGTCCACGCCAGGCTCGGCCGCCAGTACTTCCGCGGCGGCTTGTGGATCTTCAAACCGCAGCGCAATGGCGTGGTCGCCCCAGGGGTCATCGAGCACATGGCAGCGATCGGTGGCGAGCACCAGCTCGAAGCCCAGACGCGCGGCGGACTCGGCGAAGACACGAGTCTGATAGCCCGTGGTTGCGCCAATCAGGAGAAGCTTTTTGCGATCGTTCATCCTAGACAAGAGCCAACTGCTCTTCGGTTGGCTCCGCTCAACAGTACCAGGGCTCGTCCATGTAGGGGATAGTGGCGCGCGGCATCAGATCGAAATCCTCCGGCAGCGGCCGGTCCGCGGCCAGGTCCCAGAGCTTGCGGAAAATCTCGCGGCGCGACCCTTCGAGCGCGGCCAGCTTTAGCGCCTCGCCCGCCAGCGCGTCCACACACGGATCCGGATGAGTCCAACGATACAGCAGCGCCGGCTCATCGAAGCCCGCCAACACCGCCTGCACGTCGTCGAGCTCGAGCAGCAGCGATCCGCGCGGGATCAGCAGCCGCAGGGCCAGCTGGATGGGCGCGACGTGTTCCACCAGGTCCAGCTCGAGCAACAATGCAAGCAAATCGTGATATGACCGGCGGGTGGTCCACGGCGTGAACGGGATGAACGTCGGCGCCAGCGTCAGGCCGATGCGCCGGAACTGCTCCACTACCCAGATGAAATCCGCGCAAGTGTGGCCTTTGTCCAGCTTCTCCAATACGCGATCATCCACCGATTCAACCGCGCTGGTGACGAATATACAACCGGTCTGGTTGAGGCGCGGCAACAGGTCGGGATGCCCGCGCAGGTGCTCGATCTTAATGGTCGCGTCATAGGTTAAGCCGGGGAATTCGCGATGCATCGTTTCCACGATACGCATCGCATGGGTTGGTCCGTTGAAGAAATCCGGATCGCCGAACGTAATGTGCTCCGCGCCAGCCGCCACCTGCCGCCGGATGTCCTCCAGCACGACCTCCGCTTGAACGACGCGAAAGGTCCCGTGATACACAGGCACAACCGGACAATGCCGGCACAGGTGTTTGCACCCGCGGCTCGCTTCGGTGTAGCCGGCGCGCTTCCGGGTTCCATTCACGCGCAGCTTGGCATATTCTTCCAGCGGTGGAAGCCCGGATCGCACGGGGGTAACGAACTGCAATCGGTCGAGCGAAACGAGCGGCCACGGACCGGCGCCATCGGCCAACGCAGCCAAGCTCGCCTCGAACTCGCCGCCCAGAATAGTATCGACGCCGAGTGTCCGCAGGTAAGCATCATTCAGTGGCGCGTACAGACCGTAGCAGCACAGGTGCGCCGCCGGATTCATGCGCCGAATCTTCGGAATCAACTCCGCGGCCAGACGCGTGGCGGTGTGCATCGGGAGATAGAACGCGATCAACTCAGCATCGCGGGCCACATCCGGCTGTAGTGGTTCAACTGATAGATCCGCGCATCGTACTGCGTGCCCGCGCTCGGCGAGCCAGGCCGCCGGGGATGCCAGCCCGAACGGCTGACGGCCAAGCTCGTAGGTGGAGATAAGCAGGACTTTCATCGCGGGTCATCTTCATTATCCCGCGCGCCATCGATCTCAGGGTCGGATGTAAGTGCCTCACGGGCGGATGTACGTAATGGTGTGGTGTGTGAGCAGCTTGCCTTCGCGATTGGTGCACTCGGCCACTCCGTATACCAGCCGCCGGCCCAGCTTCAGGATTTTCGCGTGGCACAAAATATCCTCTTCCCTGGCCCCGTTCAAGAAGTTGGTTTTCATCTCCGCCGTTACCGAGCCATCCGTTGCTCCGAGTTTAGTGATAATCGCCAGCCACATCGCGACGTCCGCCGCGGCCATGAACAGCGGGCCGGCGATTACGCTCCCGGGGCGTTCGAAATCCTTTCGGAAAGGCAGCAGAAGCGTGCATTCTCCATCGGCAAAAGAATGGAGTTGAAACCCGAAATGGTTGCTGGAACCAACTTGCGACAAAAGCTGCCGCAGTTCGAACTCAGTGGCTGCGAGCGGCAACCCTCATGATGGCAATTAACCTTTCGCGAAGTAAAGCGCTGCCGCCCGCTCCAGCTCCGACTTGCTCATGTACGGCGCCCGGCCTTCGTACTTGCCGATGGACGTCAGAATGTTACAAATGTCGGCGGGGTAGCACGCTCGCAGCTCGGTGCGGCCTTCGCGCAGGCACAGCTTACGCAGATATTCGGCGCTGTCCGGCTCGCAGGGGATGTTGAAGGCGCCCACTACGCGGTGGAAAATCTGGTCGAACGCTTTGTCGTCCACGGCGTCGACGAAGATCTTGTTGTGAATACGGCGCAGGAACGCTTCGTCTGCCAGATCGCTGGGTTCCAGGTTGGTGGAAAAGACCACCATGAGCTCAAAGGGGATCTGGAATTTGACGCCATAACGGAGCATCAGGTAATCGACGCGCCGATCCAAGGGCACGATCCAACGGTTCAGCAAGTCTCTGGGGGACATCAACTGACGCCCAAAGTCGTCGATGATCAAGATGCCGTTGTTGGCTTTCATCTGCAGCGGCGCCGCATAAATACCAGAGGATTCGTCCAACCGCAGCTCCAGCATGCTGGGAATCAGCTCGCCGCCCACCACGATGCACGGACGCCGGCACAGCACCCATCTCGGATCGACATCGTGATCGTCGACGTCCAGCGTCTGGTGCACCACCGGATCGTATAAGCTGATGATCTGACCGTCTACTTCCACTGAGTACGGAAGTAGAATCGCATCCTGATAAACCCGCAGCATTCTCTCCGCCAGGCTGGTTTTCCCGTTCCCAGTGGGGCCGTAAATGAAGATCGAGTTTTGCGAAATCAGGGCCGGGCCTAGCTGATCGAGCAGTTGATCGCTGATAACGAGATCCGAAAAAGCCGAGCGCAGCGCCTTGCGATCGATGCGAACCTCGGCCGCTTGCGCCTTGGTTGCGGCGGAATAATCCCTCAAAGAGACGGGCGCCGCTCCAGCGTATTGCGTGATCTGAAACCGTTCGCCGGCCAACAGCTTGCCGGCCTGGGAAAGGGTGAAATGGTAGTCGTTACCGATCATGCCCTTCACGTCCACCATTTGCTGCTGCCGCATGTGGTTGAAAATTACGTTCAGAATGGGCACCGAGAGCTTCAAAGTCTGGCTCAAACTCTGCAGATTGCTGAAGCCTTCCAGCAGCAGCCGCCGCAGAACCAGGTCCAGCACCAACGACTGGGAGATCCCTAGATCCTCAAACGATTGGGGAACCGCAGGGGCGAACCCGTTGCGAATGGGCGCAAGTGTGGCAGCCATAGGATTAAACTAGCCTCAATTCTTCTCATCGGCCGTTGCTGTTCAATTGTTTATACACGCTTGGGAACAAAAAGCCGTCAGACCTCTTGTGAAGTTTCGTCGCCCCTTTTGCGCCCTCCTCCTGGTTGCCACGCTCGCCGGGGGCGCGGACAACGCCACACTGCTCTTTCAGCAGGGTCAAAAGGCAGAGCGTGCCGGCGAGACCGTCCGCGCATATCTTCTGTACGCCCAGGCAGCTGCGGCCGATCCGCGCAATTTGGTCTACTGGGAGCGCGCCCAGGCCCTGCGTCCGATCGCCAGCCTTTTGAAGGAGTCCCCACGCGTCCCCAAAGATCTGGCCCCCGAGAAAGTAGATCGGACGCTATTTGGGTCCATTTCCGACCAGGAGCTCGAGCGGGCCCGCAAACCCCTGCCGCCGGCCACATTAAAAGCTACACCGGGACGCCAGAATTTCGACTTGAAAGGCGATTCCAAAGCTTTGTGGGAGAAAATCGCGGCGGCCTTTCATCTTATGGTGGTATTCGACACCGCCTACCAGCCCGTGCCCGCCCTCCGATTGCAACTGGATAGCGTGGACTACCGCGATGCCCTGCGCTCAGTCGGGGCGGCCACCAACTCCTTCCTCACGCCGGTGAGCGATCGCCTGGTTTTCGTCGCCAACGATACTCCCGCCAAGCGCACCGAATTTGAGGGCACCGCCGCGGTGGTAATTCCTTTCCCGGAAACGATCTCGGTGCAGGAACTGCAGGAAATTGCCACCGGTGTGCGCGGTACGCTCGACATGACTCGCGTGATGGTGGATACGCAGCGGCATTTGATCCTGGTCCGCGATCGGGTCACCAAGGTGCGCCTGGCTGAGAAAGTGCTCCAGGATCTGCTGCGCCCGCGTGCCCAGGTCGCCATTGAGGTCGAGATCATGACCACCGATCAGTCCTCGGCGCTGAGCTATGGATTGTCTCTACAGACCAGCTTCTCTCTGGTTGATTTCTCCAATAAGACGAACCTGCTGTACAGCGTCCCCTCCGGCTTTGCGAATTTCATGACCTTCGGCGGCGGCGCGACCTTGATAGGGTTCGGAGTGACCAGTGCCCAGCTCTTCGCGAATGTTTCCAAATCGAGCTCCAGCACGCTGCTTCGCTCCGAAATTGTCGCTCTGGACGGGCAGCCCTCGACGTTTCATGTGGGCAACAAGTATCCTCTGGTGAGCAACGCTTATATCGGGAACACCTCGGGAGGCGGCACGGTCTACACTCCTCCTCCCACTTTCACCTTCGAAGATCTGGGCCTGGTGCTGAAGGTTACTCCTCACATCCACGGAACCGACGAAGTGACTCTGGATGTCGACGCCGAGTTCAAGTTGCTGGGCGCCAGCTCCATCGACGGCATTCCTATCATCGCCAGCACGAAATATGAATCAAAGACTCGTGTGATGACGGGCGAGTGGGCCGTGCTGGCCGGGCTGATGACGTCGTCCGAGGCCCGCACCATCACCGGAATACCGATCTTGAGCCGGATTCCGCTGTTGCGCAGCAACAATGTCAATAAGGATTACGGCCAGACGTTGATCGTGCTCAAGCCGCATCTGCTGATTCTGCCGCCCTCCGAATCGCCCACCTGGCGCGCCTGGTGCGGCACCGAGACCAAGCTGGCCAACGTGTTGTAAGCGTCAACCGGGTTCGCTTAGTCGTCTACGGCGGATCGATCGACCATGGTCATTGACCATGGTACGATGATGGCGGATAGATAATATGGAAGAGATCGCCGTTTCCAAGTTCAAAGCAACCTGCCTGTCAGTTATGGAACGTGTAAGGAAGACGCGCAAACCGGTACTGGTGACGAGGTTTGGCGTTCCGATAGCCCAAGTAACGCCCCCGCCCGAATCCAAACGGCGCTCCGGATGGCGTGGGTCGATGGCGGGAACGGCCGAAATCATTGGTGACATTGTGGGTCCGATATCGAGCGAAGACGATTGGGACGCTGCTCGCTAATGAAGCTGTTGCTGGATACTCACATTTGGTTGTGGAACTCACTTTCCCCCGATCATCTTTCGCACCGCGTGGACCGAGCGATCAACGATCCGCGCAATGAAATCTGGATTTCGCCCATAAGTACCTGGGAGATCGTGCTGCTCCACGAGAAAGGACGATTGAAACTTGCGGATGGCCCTGAGTCGTGGGCTCAAAAGGCCATGAGCCTGGCGCCGCTTCGCGAGGCGCCCGTCACGCATGAGATCGCGCTGGCGACACGCTCGGTCGCCCTTCCCCATCGCGATCCAGCCGACCGGTTACTAGTAGCAACCGCCTTAATTCACGGTCTGACCCTGGTAACTGCCGATCGCAACGTGGGGCGCTCAAAACAAGTCCCGGTCCTTCTGAACCGCTGATCCGCATCTGCCCTGGCTGGGCTTAGGCCTGGTACCCGAGCATCCATTCTTTCTTGCGAGGCGGGCCGTCCCGCAGCCATTAGATCGCATGCCCTCCTTCGGCAACCGCATTAACCCAGGTCACCTCTTGGGTTGCCTCTACACAAAGCTCTGTTTGGGCGCGGTCGTCTAGTGAGATAACGATCTGGTCGGTGGCAAGAGCAGCCTCGATAAGATGCAGGTCCTTTCGGATTGCTCTCGACTCTGGAACTTGGCGTCGAACTTCGTCGTTTTGGACGTCGGCAATATCGACGACCTTTTTGCGACTACGCATTTCAGCTCGCCATCTTGCGGCATACAGCGACTGATGCCGATCCCATTCGCCGGCAAGAGTCACTGTCATTACTACCCGGTGACTGATCTTTAACACTTCTCCCAGAAACTCGCGGCTTCGAAACGAAGTCGGATGCAATGTCTCGCCCGCAGCGGAGGCAACGGAAGCATCGACGACAAGGCGCCGAGAAGGAAGCGCCATTCAGCGGGTGAGTTTGCTCTCGACAGCGTCGAGGTATTCTTTCTCCGATTGGAGAGCGACGTCCCCGAAATCTTCGGGCCAGTCACCAAATGCACCGTTCTCATCGGGAGCCGCGCTCTTTACTGAGTAACGCCCTCAGCATCACGGGAGAACCAGTGCAGGCGTCACCAAGTCAGCGGGAAGGGCACCCTTGGCGACGAGCGTCTGTATGGCCCGTAGCAGCAACGAACTATGAGTTTCCGCCACGACTCGGACGCCCCGCTTGGCGGCATCGGCAAGAATGTCGGCAAGCTTGACTTGAGCGCGCGGGTGGAGGTGGAATTTCGGGTTCTTCGAGGTAGACGAGTTGGCCTTGGTTGGCTGCTCTCAAGGCGACGAGCACGGGTAAAACCTGAGAAACGCCGAAACCGACGTCCGCGATACTAACCAAATCGTCAGGGTAGCCGTTAGCTCGATTAACGAGCAACTCAATTGTCACGTCATCGACCCTATGCGCAAACACGTTCCGAGCGAGGCCAACGCACTGGAGGTCACTGTTCAAATCCTCGTAATGTGTGCTATTTTCCTTTTGCCAAGAGAGGATCAGACTGGCGATGTAGTTCTCGAAAGTCCCTGGGAAGGTCGGGCCAACCGCCGCGACGGAGTACGTCCTGGATGGATTTCCCCGCAGCCCGGGCAAGTGAGTTGTTCCTACTATGAAGCGCGTGATCCACCGCATTACGGACACCCTTTTGGTTTCCGTATTGACGTCCAGAAAGAAGCGATCGCGCGTGATCGACGAAAATTCGCCAAATACGGTGGGGATCTCGCTACGAAGCATGTCCCTACGCAGAGTCGTTGTGCCATCTGGTCCCCTCCGATTCTCGTGCAGCACCTCCATGCCTTGTTCTGCGCCCTTAGAGAACGTGATATCGAACTCCCGATCCCCCGTCTCTATCTCCAGCGAGAGATATTGGCCTGCAGATCCTACATCCTTGCGTGAAAGGAATTGCTTGGTAGATGTGAACTTGACGTTTGGACCATAGATCAACAGTGGTCCTGGATCGTACGGCGCCTCCAGCGTCTGCTTTAGCATCAGCAGCGGCTGCATGATGCTGGACTTCCCTGAACTATTGGCGCCGGCAAGAATCGTCAGCGGAGCGATCTCGATCTCCTGCCGGTTGGCGATCGACTTGAAGCCTTCGACCGCTATGCCGGTGATCCCGTCCGCCATGATCCTAGCCTAACCCAACCGGTTTATGGCGGCCCGCAGTTCCTCCAGCGTCATCGCGCCGGGATGATATAGCCGCACGATGCCCTGGCGGTCAATCAACACCAGCGTGGGAGTGGTGCTGGCGCCGTAGTTCTTGAAATTCTCTTCGCTGACCGGCGCGGGAATGTCCAACAAGTCGTGATAGAACTTGTGGCGCACCTCATCGATGTACTTCAACTCGTCGGCCGGACCGGCCTCTTCGCCGCGGGCTATATATCCGTAACGCTGCGTGGGCGCGACGATCATAAGATGTTTGGCCGAGTACTCTTTTTCAATTTCCGTCAGGATGGCCACTTCCTGCTTGCAGTCCGGACACCAGTGCGCCCAGAAAAACACCAGCACCGGCGACCCCTTGAGCGCGCTCAGCGGCACGGGCTTCGACCCCAGAAACTCGCGCTCATCGAGAGCCGGCGCGATCTTTCCTTCCAGGCTGAGCAGATTGATATTCTTCTGCAGGCGCGCTCGGATCGAAGTGCTGCGATAAAGGGCCAGCTCCTTGCGAAGAAACGCCACCGCATCAGTCCGCTGCCCGCGCTCGTTCATAATCTGTGCCTGTACTTCGATGGCAGCGCCTAGGGCGAGCGGCAGATGTGGCTCGGCGTCGAGCGGCCGCTTTTTAAGCTCGGCGATCGATAGCTTTTCGGTTTCCTTCGCGTAGTTTTCGGCTTGGTCGAGTTGCTTAGCCGCCAACGAACCGCGCCCCAACCACGAAAGCGCCTCGATCATCTCCGGCGTAACGCCCTTTTGTGCCCGATAATTCTGCACCAGGGATTCAGCCAGCGGAAAATTATTCTTCGCCAGGGCGACCCGAACATCGACGACCACATCGGCCCAGCCCGCTGCCGCGAACAAGGAGGCCACGATCAGTTTCAATCGCATCTACATCGAGGATAACAGGCGGCCGCCATCCACGACGATGGTCTGGCCGGTCAGATAGGAGGATGCGTCACTGGCAAGCATCAATGCCACCTCGGCGATCTCGGGCGGCTGCCCCAGGTGCCGGATGGGCTGATGCGCCATTAACTGCTGGCGCCGGCTTTCGTCTTTCCAGTAATACTCGCTTAAGACGGTCTGCACCAGGCCCGGCGCAATCGCGTTCACGCGGACTCCCTGGGGCCCCAGTTCCACCGCGTAGGACTGCGTCATCATGATGAGCGCGGCCTTGGTCATGCTATAAAGCAGCCCGTGATATTGCGGACGGAGACCGGCGATGGACGCGATGTTGATGATGGAGCCTGTGCCGCGCTGGCACATCCCCGGAGCCACCAGGCGCGTCAACCGATAGGTGCTTTTGAGATTGACCTCCACCATTTTGTCGAACTGGCCGTCGTCCATTTCGATGGCCGGACCCTGCGCGATATTGGTGGCAGCGTTGTTTACCAGGATGTCGATCCTGCCGAGATCGCGCATTGTAGTATCCACCAGCCGCTGTAGTTCCTCGAGCTTGCCTACATGACAAGCCATCGGGATCACCCGCCCTGCTAATCCCTTCATTCCGGCGGCGACCTCATCCAATGTATTCTGCTTGCGCCCGCAGATGACGACCGTAGCACCTTGGCGGGCGAATACTTCCGCAATGGACTGCCCAATTCCTCGGCTTCCGCCGGTCACAATCGCGACTTTGTCTTTGAGTTGGCTCATGAAATGGCTCGCATTACAGCTTCAGGCCTTTGAGATAACTGCGAAAATCATTCCCCAGATCGTAGCGGCGCAGTGCCAACTCGACCGTGGCCTTCAGGAAACCAAGTTTGTCTCCGGCGTCGTAACGCGTGCCCTCGAACACATATCCGTAAATCGGCCGGTTGCGCAACAAGTGCTTCAAAGCATCGGTGAGCTGGATTTCGCCGCCGCTGCCTGGCTCGATCGCCTCGATGGACTGGAAAACCTCGGAGGTTAGCACGTACCGGCCGATAATGGCTAGATTAGAAGGCGCCTCCGAAGGCTTCGGCTTCTCCACCAGGTTGCGTATTCGAAACAAGCGATCTCTACCGTTGCTGTGCGACATCGGCTCGGCGTCGACGGCGCCGTAGGCGGAGATTGCGTCGCCGGGCACCTCCATCAGCGCCACTACGGAAGCGCCATAGAATTCGTAAACGTCCAACAACTGGCGAATGGCGGGGATCTCAGAATCGATGATGTCGTCCGACAGCACCACGGCAAAAGGCTCGTTCCCAACCAAATCTCGCGCCCGCAGGACCGCGTGACCGAGCCCGAGCGCTTCCTTCTGGCGCACGTATGCTACATCGATCATGTCGGAAACATCGCGAACAATCTTCAGCAGGTCTTTCTTGCCTTTGGCTTCGAGCGTCTGCTCCAACTCAAAGCTGACGTCGAAATGATCCTCAATCGCCGTCTTTCCGCGGCCCGTCACGATAATGATGTTTTGTATGCCGGAATGAATCGCCTCCTCCACTCCGTATTGAATGAGGGGTTTGTCCACCAGCGGCAGCATCTCCTTGGGCATCGCCTTGGTGGCTGGAAGAAATCGCGTGCCGAGGCCTGCTGCGGGGAAGACCGCTTTACGCACTTTTGGAATCATGTCTCTGGTTTCTCGTTCCTCGTCTATAGTCTCTCGTTAGAGATCGCTGAACAAGTCGGAAGGTGTCAGTTGGAATGGATAACCGGCGAGACTGAAGGACGAAACATTCTGCAGTCCCAGATGAGTGTACATGGAGAATCGTTTCGTAATCGGATCGACCACCCAGATGTTGGCGACGCCCCAGGCGAGATATTCTTCGAGTTTCTGCATGAGGTCGGAATGGCGGTCGTCCTTGGAAAGGATTTCGATCGCGATCAGTGGCGGGGTGTCGGGAACCGGCTGTTGCGGCGGTTCTGTGAAAACAGCAACGTCCGGAATGCGAAAAACGTTCGGCTCAAGCTTCATCCGAACTTCAGAACAAGCAAGCAGGCGATGCGACGGCCTGGAGGCTTCGAATCTTGACAAGAGCAAAGCCTGAAGTCTTCCGTGTATATAGTCTGGCATCGCGCGCTCGACAATTTCGCCATGCACGAACTCGGCGTCATGCTCGAACGTCATCTGCAAATACTGCTCGGCCGTGATTTGGGTCTTGGTAGCCACCTGTGGGAAGCATAGCACGGCGCGCCAGGCTCGGATTTCCGCCATCTGGCTGCTAAATCAAGCATTTCGATGGCAAACTCGCGCCCCGATCGATCGTCACGCTATAATATGGCTTACCCCACGAGAGGCGCCTTCGCGGCGCTCCTGGAGAGTGAATGGCTTACGTAATTGCAGAACCTTGTATCGGAACCAAAGACGCGGCCTGCGTAGATGCCTGCCCGGTGGATTGTATCCACCCCAAGAAGGACGAACCCAATTTCGCCGACGTGAACATGATTTACATCGATCCGGTGGAGTGCATCGATTGTGGAGCTTGCGTTCCGGTTTGCCCGGTGTCGGCGATCTTCGCCCTGGACGATCTACCTGAGAAGTGGTCCACCTTCGCGCAGACCAACGCCGAGTACTTCGGACGCTAACATTCCTACGGCCGGTAGACCGCGGAACTGGTATCCGTCTCCCAGACCTTTACTTCTGACACTCGTACCGGAACTTCGTTCCTTAGCCCACCGCTCACGCGATCGTAGAAATATTTCGCAATGTTTTCAGCCGACGGGTTGAGTTCATCAAAGGGCGGCAGATCATTAATGAATTGATGATCGAGATAGTCGACCACCCCGCCGATCAGGCTTTTCACATCCAGGAAATCCACCAGCAGGCCCGTGGAATCAAGCTGGTCGCCCTGCACTGTGATCCGGACGCGGTAATTGTGGCCGTGCACGTTTTCGCACTTGCCCTTGTAATTGCGAAGGGCGTGGCCGGCGGCGAAAGTCTGTTCAACGGAAACTTCAAACATCGAAAAATTTCTCTACGTCGCTCAAATTAGTGGTGAAGCCATAGTCCGGCAGGCTATCGAAGAACACCTGGCCGTAGCGTTGCTTGGTAATCCGATTATCCAGCAAAACCAACGCTCCGCGATCGGTCTTGCTACGGATCAACCGGCCGAAGCCCTGCTTCAATGTTAGCGCCGCCTGTGGGATCTGGTAGTCGTAGAACGGATTGCCGCCATCTTCGCGGATGCGCTCGATTCTGGCCTCCACTACCGGATCGCTCGGGACCGCGAACGGAAGCTTGTCGATGATGACGCAGCTCAGCTGATCGCCCTGCACGTCCACGCCCTGCCAAAACGACGACGTCGCGAACAGGACGCAGTGCGGCGTGCGGCGAAACTCATCGAGCAGCGCGTTTCGCGGCCCGGTGCCTTGCAGCAGCGTCGGATAGTCGATCTCTAACGACACTTGATCATAGACGATTCGCATCTGTTGATAGCTGGTGAAGAGCACGAAGGCCCGGCCGCGGCTGTGCTGGAGTATCCGCGTCACTTCTTCGGCGGCCGAGCGCGGGAACGCGGGCGAACGAGGATCCGGCATGTGCTGCGGCACATAGAGCAACACCTGCTTCTGATATTCGAAATGACTGGGGACTACTAAAGACCTGGTGTGCCGGATCCCCAAGCGCTGCTCGGTAAAGTCGAAAGTTCCCCCGACCGCCAGCGTCGCCGACGTCATGATCACAGTGTCCAAAACATCGAACAGCTTTTCTTCCAGTACCGAAGAGACGTCGATCGGCGTGGCTTGCAGGAAACAGCCCCGGCCGCGCCGCTCGACCCAATATACGTAGGAGCGATTTTCGCCCCTACTCCAGAAAGTCAATCGCTGCTGCAGCTCTTGGGTCCTGCGAAACAGGGGATTCACTTCATCGGGAGCGTTCTTGACGAGCTGCAGATGCGTGGCAACCAGTTCGAGCGCGCGCTGCACGTCGTTATAGGCATCTTCGTTCTTCTCAAAGAATGCCGTGTGACCTTTGAAACCCGTGCGGCCTTCGGTCTCGCCGAAAAGCGCGAAAAACTGCACTGCCCGGTCGTCCAGCGTATCCAGAATACGATCCAGCTCGCCCGATCCGAACTGTTTGGTGCGCGAAATCTGCGCGATGTCCGTGACCAGCTCCTGGAATTGATAATTGCTGATGCCGATGCCGAAATACCTGCCGGCTACATCTTCGATCTCATGCGCTTCGTCGAAGACCACCGCCGCATATTCCGGAATGATGCCGCCGAACTCCTCGTCCTTCACCGCCAGATCCGCGAAGAACAGGTGGTGGTTGACGATGATGATGTCGCTTTCGTTGGCCCGCTGGTGCATTTGTGTAATGAAGCAGCGTTCGAACTGCTGGCACTTCTGGCCGGTGCAGAGCTCCCTCCGCGCATCCACCTTGTGCCAAGCCGAGCTGCCTTCGGGCAGCGTCTTAATCTCGGCGCGGTCGCCGGTGGTAGTCGTTTTTTCCCATTCGCGAATGATTTGAAAGTCGGCGATCTCTTCCAGGCCCGTCAGAATCGGCTCGCGCTCGGCGTCGTAAATCTTCTGCCGGCATGCGAAATTGTTGCGGCCCTTCATGTAGCTTACTTCCAGGGGCCGGTCGAAATGCTTTTGCAAAAACGGAATGTCTTTGTAGAAAAGCTGTTCCTGCAAGTTCTTGGTTCCGGTTGAAACAACCACGCGCTTCCCCGACAAAATAGCCGGGACCAGATACGCCAATGTCTTGCCGGTGCCGGTCCCCGCGTCCACCAGCAGATGTTTCTTTTCGGCCAGCGCCGCCTCCACCGCCTCGGCCATCTCGAGCTGGCCCGGCCGGAATTCATAGCGCGGATGCCATCGCGAAAGGAGGCCGTGCCGCGAAAAGAAGTGACGCGCGGTGAGTTCCTTGGCGGCCGAAGACATCCTTATTCATTCTAAGCAGCCACGGGGCGAAACGAACGTTGTCGGCACGAACGGCCAAGCCACGGTAAAATCGGAGTACTTATGCGGATTAAGGTCGTCCTCTGCACTTTGCTGCTGGTGGTGAGCCTCACTGCCCGCCAACCCGTCCACTCGCAACACGCCATGGTGGTAGCGCAGGAGCCGCTGGCTGCCGACGTCGGAGTCGCTGTGCTCAAGGCCGGCGGAAATGCGGTGGATGCCGCGGTCGCGGTCGGTTTTGCGCTTGCGGTTACGCATCCCTTCGCCGGAAACATCGGCGGCGGTGGCTTCATGCTGGTGCGATTCGCGGACGGCCGCGCGACATTCATCGATTTTCGCGAGAAAGCACCGCTGAAGGCCTCGCGCAACATGTACCTGGATGCCAATGGCAAGCTCACCCGGGACAGCCTGGTGGGATGGCGCGCTTCCGGCGTCCCCGGATCGGTGCGCGGCTTCGAGCTGGCGCACAAGAAGTACGGCCACAAGTCCTGGAGTGAAGTGCTGGACCCCGCTGTGAAGCTGGCTTCGGACGGCTTCCCGGTCTCCTACAGCCAATCGGAATCGTTGCAAAGCGCGGGCACTACCAAACTGCTGTCGCAATTTCCCGATTCCAAACGAATCTTTTTGAGCGCGAAATACGGCGACAAGTTGATCCAACCCGAGTTGGCCGCGACCCTTAAGCGCATCCGGGAGCATGGCGCCGCCGAGTTCTACGAAGGCGAGACCGCCCGGAAACTCGCCGCCGCTATGGAAGCCAATGGCGGATTAATCACGCTGGATGACTTGAAGCAATATCAAGCCCTCGAGCGTACCCCTTTGCGCGGGCACTATCGCGATTACGAGGTTGTCACCTCCCCTCCGCCCAGTTCGGGTGGCATTGGTATCCTTCAGATGCTCGGGATGCTGGAGGGCTCGGGCTATGAGAAGACGGGAGCGGGCTCGGCCGCCACTATCCACTTCGTCGCCGAAGTGATGCGACGATTTTACGCCGACCGCAGCGAGTATTTTGGCGATCCGGATTTCGTCAAGGTGCCCATACCGAAACTGTTGGACCCGCGCTATATCGCAAGCCGCCGCAACAGCATCGATCCGCAGCATGCCACTCCCAGCGATCAGATTCGTCCAGGCGATCTGGGACCGTACGAAAAAACGGAGACCACGCATTACAACATCGTGGATAGCGATGGCAACGCCGTGGCGGTCACTTACACACTGAATGGCGGCTATGGCAGCGGCGTGACCGTGCCGGGCCTTGGCTTTCTTCTCAACAACGAAATGGACGACTTCGCCGCCAAGCCGGGCGAAGAGAATCTTTTCCATCTGATCCAGGGTGAAGCCAATGCCATCCAGCCAGGCAAGCGACCGCTGTCGTCGATGTCGCCGACCATCCTGGTACGCGACGGCAAACCGTTTCTGGTGCTGGGCGCGCCGGGCGGATCGCGCATCATTAACGGTGTGCTGCAAGTGATCCTCAACGTAGTAGACTTTCACATGAATGTGCAGGACGCCATAGACTGGCCGCGCTTCCATCATCAATGGATGCCCGACCAATTGTATTTGGAAAAGGGCATCTCGCCCGATACCATCGCCATTCTGAGCGCCGTGGGCCACAAGATCGCGCCCTACGAAAACACCAATCCGGTGGTGGCGCGCGTAGAGGCGATCCTGAATGACAAAGGCTGGCTTCAGGGCGGCGCGGATGGCCGTGGCGAAGCGAAAGCGGAAGGATACTAAAGAGCCGAATGGAGCACGTCCTATCGACCCACATATTCGTAAACCATCGGCTAACGACGTTTTGGCTGGAGAAGATTTGGCAGGCCGGAGTGCCCGCTGTCGAGATTTTCTGCGCAAGGCAGCACCTGGACTTTCGTGATAAGGCGCAGATCAACGAGCTTGGTCACTGGTTCCGGGATTCGGAGTTGAAGATCCACTCGCTGCACTCGCCCATGTACAGCGATGACATGTGGGGCCGGTCCGGCCCGAACTCGTATATCAATATCACCGAGCCTCTGAAATCGAAGCGGATGACCATGCTGGACGACATCAAACGGGCCCTGGACATCGCCGATGTCATCCCCTTCCGCTATTTGATCCAACATATTGGCGTCTCAGAAGAAGAGTACGACGAACACAAAGTGGAATCTGCGTTCACGGCGCTGGAGGAAATCAACCTGTTTGCGCGGGAGCGCGGCGTGGAAGTGCTGCTCGAAAATATTCCGAACCAGCTTTCGAGCGCCGAGCGCCTGGTTAGTTTTTTGGACCAGACCCATCTGAAGATGAACTTCTGCCTGGATGTCGGACACGCCAATATGAAGGAAGGCATCTCGACAGCCTTCAGCATTATGAAAGGGCGCATCCGGTCCACGCACCTGCACGACAACAACGGCACCGAGGACAACCATTTCTGGCCATTCTATGCCCCGGCTGGGACCATCGACTGGAAGGCGACCATGAAGCTGCTGCGTTCGCAGCCGGACCAGTATCCGTTGCTCCTGGAATTGCGGGAGTTTCCCGAGCATCCGCTTCCGCAGTCCTTCGAGGTCGTGAAGCAAATCTTCGAAAAGCTCGAGACCATTTGATGTCGAGCTACGCTCAATCATGGATGGGACAGGCCGTGTGGCAGGTCGTGGGGCAGGTCTCCGACCTGCCTGAATTTCTTCGACGCACTCGACCACGGCCACTTCTCCACGCTTTGAACCAGCCCAGCGCGCACCGGGTTCTGTTCGATGTAGCGTGCGATGCTCTCAAATTCCCTATCGCTGCGCACCCAGTGGTCATAGGATTCATCCTGCCAGAAGGGGTGGCCGGTGTGGCCAAGAACGATGTTGGCCTGTCTGGCACTAGCACTTTTGATGGCTCTGGTTACCTCTCGCAGAGGTTTGTGAGGCTTAAGAAGAACGTGCACGTGGTTGGACATCAGAACCCAGACGAAGAGATCGCACAACTTCCATCGCAACTGCGCCGTAAACAGCGTGTCGACAACGACAGCGGCGATGCGCGGATTTGCCAGCCATTTCGGACCCGATCGCGCATCGTCCAGCTCTCGGTCAGCCAGTGCGAACCGCTCTCCTTCCGAGGCGGGAACACTGTCTGCACTCAAATCACGGACACGAGGCAACGAGCCGTAAAGCCTCCATGTCAAAAAGATTGGAACACCTTCAGGGTGCCAATGCGGCAATCTACGACGATAGAAACTGATAGAACGACAGTGTTGACGAGATTAGATAATTCTCACTACGGCAGGTCAGAGACCTGCTCCACCCACGGCAGGTCAGAGACCTGCTTCACCTACGGCAGGTCAGAGACCTGCTCCACCTACGGCAGGTCAGAGACCTGCCCCACTTTATGAGTTATCCCCGAATCCGGATCGAAGACGCCGGAAAGCACGCCGGTGCACAGGTGGAAATCGCCGGCTGGCTTTACAACTTGCGCAAGTCCGGCAAAATTGTCTTCCCGCTCCTGCGCGACGGCAGCGGCACCATGCAGTGCGTCGCGGTCAAGGCCAACATTGATGAAGCGCTGTTCGACACATTGAAGGACCTCACCCAGGAATCTTCCGTCATCCTGCGCGGCAAGATCCGCGCCGAGCAGCGCGCGCCCGGCGGCTACGAAATGGACGTCGAAGGCGCCGAAGTAGTCCAGCGCGTTCCCGAGTCCGATCCTTACCCCATCACGCCCAAAGAACACGGCACCGATTTTCTGATGGACCATCGCCATCTGTGGCTGCGCAGCAAGCGCCAGCACTCCATCATTCGCGTTCGCCACGAAGTGATCAAGGCCGTGCGCGATTATTTCGATTCGCACGGCTTCACTCTAGTAGATACGCCCATCTTCACGCCGGCCGCCTGCGAAGGCACCACTACGTTGTTCGAAGTGAATTACTTCGACGATGAAAAAGTCTATTTGACCCAGTCCGGTCAGCTTTATAACGAAGCCGATGCCATGGCCTTTGGAAAAGTTTATTGCTTTGGGCCCACTTTTCGAGCCGAGCGGTCGAAGACGCGCCGCCATCTCACGGAATTCTGGATGGTCGAGCCCGAGATGGCCTACGCGACTCTCGAAGACGTCAAGAAGGTGGCCGAAGAGTTGATTGTGTTCGTGGTCGGTCGCGTGCTCGAAAACCGTCGCGCGGATCTCGCCGCTCTCGAACGCGACATCACCAAGCTCGAAAGCGTCAAAGCTCCGTTTCCGCGCATGAGCTACGACGACGCCGTGAAAATCCTCCAGCAAAAGGGCAGCGAAATCCAGTGGGGCGGCGATTTCGGCGGTCCCGACGAAACCATGATCACCGAGGGCCTCGACCGGCCTTTGATGGTCGACCGCTACCCCACCCAGGTGAAGGCGTTCTATTTCGAGCCCGATCCCGATCGTCCCGAGCTGGCGCTGGGCGTGGACGTAATCGCGCCCGAAGGATACGGCGAGATCGTCGGCGGCGGCCAGCGCATCCATGATCTGAATCTTCTCCTGAAGCGGCTGGAAGAGCACAAACTGCCGCGCGAGGCGTTCAACTGGTATATCGATCTCCGCAAATACGGAACGGTGCCGCACGGAGGGTTCGGGATGGGCATCGAGCGCTTTGTCGCCTGGATGTGCGGACTGGAACATATCCGCGAGACCATCGCGTTTCCCAGAATGCTGTATCGGACGCGGCCCTGAGCCACGGTGATTATGCGCCATTCCCGCATCGCGATCATCGGTGTTCCGCTCGATCTCGGCTCAGGCCGCCGCGGTGTCGACATGGGGCCATCAGCGGTCCGCGTCGCGAATCTGAATGCCCGGCTCGGCGAAATCGGCTTCGATGTCGACGATCTCGGAAACGTCCCGGTGGCGCAGCCGGAGACTCATCCGGAGGGACATCCGCGCGCCAAGTATCTGCCCCAGATCACGCAGACCTGCACGCACCTTGCGGAGCTGGTGGAAAGGCAGATGGCGGCCGGTAGTTGCCCGCTGGTCCTCGGTGGCGATCACTCTCTCGCCGTGGGCACCGTCTCCGGCGTTTCGAAACACCTGCGCGACCGCGGCGAAAAGCTGGGCATGATCTGGATCGATGCGCATACCGACATGAACACTCCCACCACCAGCCCCAGCGGAAACGTGCACGGCATGCCGCTGGCTTGCTGCATCGGTCTGGGCCCGAAAGAATTGACCGATATTTTCGGTTACTCACCTAAAGTAGCTCCCGAAAACGTCGCGCTGGTGGGAATCCGTTCCGTCGACGACGACGAGCGCGACAATGTGCAGCGGTCCGGGGTGCATGCCTTTACGATGCGCGATATCGATGAGCGCGGCATGCGGTCGGTGATCGAAGAATCCATCCGCATCGCCGGTTCGGGAACCGCGGGCTTTCATGTATCGCTCGACATGGACGCTGTGGACCCACGCGAAGCGCCCGGCGTCGGCACGCCCGTCCGGGGCGGGATCACTTACCGCGAGGCGCACCTCGCCATGGAAACGATGTGCGATTCCGGGCGCATGACCTCCATGGAAGTAGTGGAGGTAAATCCGGTGATCGATGAAGTGAACCGGACGGCGGCCCTGGCCGTCGAATTAGTGATGTCGGCCATGGGGAAGAGGATTCTGTGACGACATGAAGACGCGCGTAGCGGTGATCTACGGCGGCAGGAGTGGAGAGCATGAGGTATCGCTTCGCTCGGCCAAATCCATCATCGATGCGATGGATGCCGAAAAGTACAAGGTCTTGCATTACTTGATTTCGAAGGACGGCAAATGGAGTCCTCGGCCCATCGTGCCCGAGCCGCGCGCGAATCCGGAAATCGACGTGGTTTTCCCCGTCCTGCATGGCACGTTCGGCGAAGACGGCACCATTCAGGGCCTGCTGGAGCTGGCCGAGCTGCCTTATGTCGGCGCTGGAGTGCTGGCTTCGTCATTGTCAATGGATAAGGAAATGATGAAGCGTGTCGCCGCCGCACGTGGGCTGCCGGTAGTAGATTATTGTGTCCTGCCCCACTCTTCGGGTTGGGTTAATATCGGCTTTGGTTTTCCCGTATTTGTGAAGCCCGCGAATCTTGGTTCATCCGTCGGTATCTCCAAGGCACGCAACTCCGAGGAGCTGGAACAGGCGCGTGAATTGGCGTCATCGTTCGACCGCAAGATCATAGTGGAACGCGCCATCGTGGGACGCGAGTTCGAGTGCGCCGTACTCGGCAACGACGACCCGGTCGCCGCAACCCCCTGCGAGATCCTGCCCTCCCGCGATTTCTACGATTACGAGGACAAATATCTCCTCGATAAAGCGCAAACCGTGATTCCAGCCAATCTCTCGCCGGAACAGACCGCCGAGCTGCAGAGACTAGCCGTGGAATGCTATCGCGCGGTGGAATGCGAAGGCATGGCCCGCGTCGATTTTTTGCTCGAAAACGCCACCGGGAAGCTGTACATCAACGAGATCAACACCATTCCAGGTTTCACGTCTATCAGTATGTATCCGAAAATGTGGGAATATTCAGGCCTCCCCATGCCTAAGCTCATCGACCGGCTGATCGAGCTGGCCTTGGAGCGGCATGCGGCCAAGAAACGATTGCGTTACACGAAGTAAATGCTCGCTCCGCTTTTTCTTTTTTTCGCGCCTCCGCCGCCGGCTGAAGACCTCGACGGCCTGCTGAAACGCTTCACGGAACTGGTGGCCATCGTCGAGAGCCAGGCGGCCGATAAGGTAAATAGCGAGCAGGCCATCTATGGCGGGGCCATTCCAGGCATGTTGCGCGAGCTCGATCCTCACTCGATTTTCTTCGATCCCCAGCAGAACCAGCAGCTTAAGGAAATGGAACGCTCCGAGCGCAAGGGATTCGGGACCGTGGTCTCGATACTTCCCGGCCGCGTGATCATTCTCCAGGCGCTGCCAGGCACGCCCTCGGCCAAGTCCGGGCTGCAGCCGGGCGACGAGATTGTCGCCGTGAACAATATTGCGCTGGCGCGTCTCGAGTTCGAGCAGATCATCGAATTCTTGAGCCAGGCGCGGCAGCATCAGGCCCAGCTCATCGTGCGGCGGCCGGGCAACGTGCGGCTGCTCGATTTCATCCTGGACCCCGCGCTGGTCGATTCCCCCAGCGTCGATCGAGCGTTCCTGCTCAAGCCGGGCGTTGGCTACATCCGCGCCAATGGCTTCGATCCGCAGACCGCCAAGCAGCTCAAAGCGGCGATCGAGAATCTGGGCGGCGACAAGCTGAAGGGCCTGGTGCTGGATCTGCGCGACAATCCCGGCGGCGTGGTGCAAACCGCGCTCGAAGCCGCGTCCTACTTTCTCAAACCGGGACAGCGAATACTTAGCGTGAAGGGACGCAGCATCGAGGGTCAGAACGTTGACGCGCCCAAGACCGCGACCCCGTATTCCTTTCCCGTCGCGGTGCTCGTGAATGCCAAAACAGCCAGCGCTGCCGAGATCGTCTCGGGTGCTCTGCAGGATCACGACCGCGCGAAGATCATCGGCCAGCCCACCTTCGGAAAAGGGCTGGTTCAGAACGTGTTCCCGCTATCGGGCAACACCGCCCTCGCTCTGACCACGGCCTTTTATTACACCCCCAGCGGGCGATCGATTCAGAAGAGCCTGCCGAGCGGCCACCTGGAAATCGAGAAACAGAAGGACGAGTTTCGGACGGACTCAGGTCGTGTAGTGACCGGCGGCGGCGGCATTCAGCCCGACATTTTGATCACGCCCGAACCGTTGACTCAACTGCGGGTTGCTCTGGACGCCAGCGGTACCATCACCTCGTTCGCCACCGATTTTATCCAGAGGAACAAGATCACCGATGCCTTTGAAGTGACGCCCGCGGTGCTGGAGGAGTTCGAGGTCTATTCCGGCCAGCGCAGCATCCAGCCGCCGGTGGGCGAGTGGGTCCGCGAGCGTGACTGGGTGCAGAACCGGTTGAAGCAGGAGATTTTCAACCAGGCGCTGGGTGTCGCCAAGGGCGACGAAGTGGAAGCTCAGCGTGACCCCGCCATCCGAGCCGCCCTGTCCACATTAAATTAGGGACAGTGCACGCAAATACCGATTTTCGCGGAGACTTCTCCGCGCCCGACCCCACTCCTTTCTCGAAATGCCTAGAATCGCGCGGATAGTCGCGGAGGGCGTGCCGCACCACATCACCCAGCGCGGCAACGGCCGCCAGACGGTCTTCGATGACGCGCAGGACCATCACGTCTACCTGAAGCTGTTGCGCGAATACACCCGCGAGTACGGAGTGCACATCTGGGCCTGGTGTCTCATGAGCAATCACGTACATCTGCTCGCAGTGCCCGATATCAGCAACTCATTGTCTCGCGCTTTCGGCCGCGTTCATTGCGATTACGCCCGCTATCGGAACGCTCGCGCGGCGAGCTGCGGCCACCTGTGGCAGGCGCGCTACTATTCGTGTCCGGTGGATGGGCCGGCGGTGTGGCGCGTGATGGGGTATATTGAGCGGAATCCGGTCCGGGCCGGGCTGGTCGAGATCGCTGAAGAATTCCGCTGGTCGAGCGCCCGCGCTCATGCGACCGATCACGACGACGGATTCGTCCAAATGGCCGCTTGGCGCGAGTTCTACACCGCGGCGCGCTGGCGGGAGACGCTCCGGCTGGGTGTGGATGACGAGATTCTGAGGGAACGGCTGCGATCGGCGACACGCACCGGTCGTCCGCTTGGCTCCGGGTATTTCCTCGATGAAATCGAGCGCAACACCCGTCGCGCGCTACGGCCGCGGCAAGTCGGGCGGCCGCGAAAGGCTCCGCAAAGGCCGCAATTAAGCCTGGAAATCGGTATTTGAGTGCACTGTCCCTAATTTTGCGCGGAGGGCGTGGATGATTACCGGCAGTAGCGACACAAAAATGATCAGCAGCACGAACTTCTCGAAGTTTCGCCGCACGATCGCCACCTCACCCAACAGATAGCCCAAAATGGTCATCGAGAAAACCCATCCCACGCCACCGAAAATATCGAACGAAAGAAATCGCACGTAGCGCATATTTGCAACCCCGGCGACGAACGGCGCGAAGGTGCGGACGATCGGCACGAACTTGGCGTAAATGATCGTCTTGCCGCCGTGCTTTTCGTAGAACGCCTTGGTCCGCTGCAAATGCTCCTGCTTGAAAAAGCGCGAATCCGGCCGATTGAAAATCGCAGGACCGGCTCGACGGCCCAGTAAATAACCGCTCCAATCGCCCAGCATCGACGCGCATATCAGCAGCAACATGATCACCACCAGATTGAGCTCGCCGGCGCCGGCCACCACTCCGATAGTGAAGAGCAGAGAATCCCCCGGCAGCACGAAGCCGACCAGCAGGCCGGTTTCGGCGAACACGATGCCGCTCAACATGGCATAGCCCGCCCAGCCGGACATGGCGGTAGAGAGTAGTTGGATCAGACGCTCGGGAGTGGTGAGCGCCCGCAGAAAATCCAGCAGGGCATGAATCATCCGGGGGCGCGGTTAGCTTCGATACCGCGCGATCAGCCGGTTGATCACGTCCCGGTGCATCTTCACTTTTCCCTGTTGGATCAATGTGCTGAGAATGCTGTCGCGCAGCATGACCTGCCGTTCGGCGGTCTTCTTGCCTTTAAGGGCCAGGACAATAGCATCGCGCTCCTGCGCCAGCTTGCTCATGTCGGGCTCCTGCCGTTCCACGATTTTGGCGACCACCGTCTGTGCTCCGGCATTGATCGGTCCGATAATGCTGCCCACCGGCTTGTCGAACGCATCCCCGAAATAGCTGGCCGCGCCGATGCCTTCAGCCACGCCATTGCGGCCGAACAAATCCGTGCTCTTCACTTCCATACCCAGGGTCTTGGCGGCGGCCTTCAAATCGCCCCCATTCGCCTTCAAGAGATCGGCGGCCTTCTTCGCCCTATCGGCTACCAGCTGCACGCCCTGCTGTTGGGTGTACTGTATCCGTACCTGAAGTTCCACTTCCCCGTACTCGGCCGGATGCGACGGATGGATGTCGGTCACTTCGGCAACCACCAGCTTGTTGCCCGCTTGCACCACTTGACTGACCTCGCCCTTCTTCAGTGACATGATGGTCGCTGGAGCCTGGGGGTCCGTGCCGAGCGTGGCAACGGTATCGCCTTGCTTGTATTTGTCAAGAGAAACAAACTGCAGCTTGAACTTATCGGCGATCTGCCGCGCATTTTGGGGAGCCTTCACCAATTCCCCGTGAGCCTGGTCGATCAGGTTTTGCATGAGGTCGAAAACCTGTTGATTCCGCAGATTGCCGACGATCTCGGGTTTGACTTCTTCCAGAGTACGCAGCCGGGCCGGCTCTCTTTCCATGACCTGGATGATATGGAAGCCATACTCGGTGGTGATGACTTCGCTGATTTCCTTGGGCTTTAGCGAGAAAACCGAGTCCTCGAAGTTCTTTACCATCTGACCGCGCACGATCCAACCCAGATCGCCGCCCTTCGCAGCCGAACCTGGATCTTCCGAGTTCGTCGTCGCCAGTTTTGCGAAATCCGCGCCGCCCTTGATTTGCTTCAGCAGATCCTCCGCTTTGGCCTTGAGCTGGGTAATCTCCGCCGGGGTTTTGCCGGTAGTCTTGATCAGGATGTGGCGGGCTTGGACGCGCTCCGGTGTGCGGTATTGATCCTTGTGCGAGTTGTAGTAGGACTCCACCTGCGCGTCGGAAATTTGAATCGACTGGCCCACCTGGGCCTGATCGGCCACGACCAACTGCACGTCCCGCGTCTCAGGTTGGGTAAAGAAGTTCTTATTCCGGTCATAGTAGGCCTTCAACTGCTCGGGTGTGGGCTTCACCTCGGCACCCGTTTTGACGGGATCAAACCCCAGGTATTCGAGTTTGGCTTTTTCATTACGGCGCCGGTACTCCGCTTCCACCTCGGCGGGCGAGACGACGGCGCCTTCAATCGCCAGGGCTTCTAAGGAGTTACCAGCCAGACCGCTGCGCAAGTTGCTCTCAAACTGGCCTACGGTTTCTCCCATTTGCTCCACCGCGTCGCGGTACTGTTGCGGGTTAAGAGTGCCGAATTGCGTGGATCGAATGGCGTTCGCCAGATCCTGATCGCTGAGATCAAAACCCAGCCGCTTGGCTTCATAGGCTAGCGCGCGTTCCTCCACCAGCTGGTCCACTTGCTGGGGGATGATCACTTGCACGAGATCCGGCGGAATCTGTTGGGTTCTCAACTGGTTCTGGATCCCCAACTCGACGTCGTGCAGGGTGAGCACGTCCTTGCCAATGTCGGCAACCACCTGGTCGCTCTGGTCCGCGGCAGTCGTGGTCCCGGCGCCCGGGATCAGGTAGACCAGCATCGAGAGCGCAACCATCCCGAGCATGACGCCCAATAGAATGCGCACTGCCTTTGCCCTGCTACGAAATAAGTCAAACATGGGTGTGGACTCCTACAAAGAATGACGGAGGGTCTGAACCACCATTATATCCAAAATCTGTCGTAAGCTGATGGAAGCGGTGGAGTTCGCTTAACGCCGTCCACAACGGCCAATGACTCCTACAGTGGTTTTCGCTGTGGGAGTGTTGGTTCCAGCCCTCGCAGCAGACCAAAAACAGATAGAAGGGAAGTCCTTCGATGGATCAAGTATGGTTTGTCGCGGCTCTTTGGCTTTTCCTCGCCCTTATCGCGGTCTTGGTCGCGAACTGGCTCAAAGTTTCCACTGCACTTTCTGAGATTGTGATCGGCACGGTGGCCCAGCTGGCGATTGGCGCGTTCGTTGGCGGCGAAGCGCTGGGCGCCAAGGCGCCTTGGATTACGTTTCTGGCCGGCACGGGCGCAATCGTCCTGACATTCCTGGCGGGCGCCGAGCTCGACCCCGATGTTTTTCGCGCGAAATGGAAGGAGTCCACGGCGGTCGGCCTGGTGGGCTTTTTCTGCCCTTTTTTAGGAGCTACTATGGTGGCCCATTTCGTTCTGGGGTGGCCTTGGCGGCCGAGTTGGCTCGCGGGAGTGGCGCTTTCGACCACTTCGGTCGCCGTCGTTTATGCGGTGATGCTGGAACTCGGCTTCAATCAGACTACCTATGGCAAGGCCATACTGGCGGCATGTTTCATAAACCGCCGTTCACGATCAAGACCCTGATCTTCGTGGCCCTGAGCCCGGTCCTGTTCCTGATTTTGCCGTTCGTCACACGCTGGTTCTTCGAACGCTACGGCGGGCGCGTTTCGGAGTTGGAGACCAAGTACTTGCTATTTCTGCTCTTCGGACTGGGCGGCGTAGCAGTCTGGTCCGGCAGCGAGGCCGTTCTGCCCGCCTACATCATCGGTATGGTCCTGGCGGGCACGGTTGGAAAGGATCACCTCCTGATTCGCCGCCTCCGTACGCTCACATTCGGTTTGTTGACGCCGTTTTATTTCATTCGCGCCGGAAGCTTTGTATCGGTGCCGGTGCTGGTGGCCGCTCCACTCGTATTTGTGGCGCTATTCGTCGCCAAAATGTTCTCGAAACTGGCCGGCCTCTTACCGACCGTTCGGGCTTTCGGCTACAGCGGCCATGATGGGATCTATTACTCGTTGATGATGTCCACTGGCCTGACGTTTGGGACCATTTCCGCACTATTCGGTTTAAATCACGGTATCATCGACCAGGGTCAATACTCTCACTTGGTCGCGACCGTGATTGGCAGTGCGGTAATTCCAACGGCGATTGCAAACGCGCGGTTCATGCCTCGGCACTTGTTGCCCGAGCAGCGGCGCGAACTGAAAGAATCTACCTTCGGAGAACCCGTGGGCGACCTCGACGCATGACTCCACCAGAGACCTTGGTAGCGTGAAAGGAGGCCACCATGCTGACAAAAGGTCCGGCGAAGAAGGTTACGATCTTCATCAACGAAGACGCCCAGCATCACATGCAGGCGCTGCACGATTCGATCATGACCTTTCTCATGCACAAGGGGATCAGCGGCGCTACAGCCACTCGCGCGTATTCCGGATTCGGCTCACACCAGCAACTGCACACCCCCAAGATCGAGGTTCTGGCGCAGCACCTGCCCATTCGGATTGAATTCGTCGAAACATCGCAGAAAGTGGAGGAAGTCCTTCCGGCTCTTTATGAAATGGTCTCCGACGGTCTCATTGAGGTGCAGGATACCAACGTCGTCAAGCACGCTCGCAAGTTGCCGAAGGGGGAGTCGCATCTTCCGCATCAGCGCATGGAGGGCCGGGCCAAGCTGCTCCGCGTGTTTATCGGAGAGGCGGACAAGTGGCATGAGGAGCCCCTCTTTGACGCTATCGTGAAGAAGCTTCGAATGATGGATATCGCCGGGGCAACCGTATACCGCGGCATCCTGGGATACGGCGCCAAGGGCCATCAGCACAAGAAGAGTTTTTTCCATGTATCGCGCGACATGCCGATCATGATATCGGTGATCGACAGCCCGGAAAAGATTACTGCCGCCGCCGAAACCATCGAAGGAATGTTGGAGGATGGTCTGATCGTCATCTCCGACGCCGATATCGTGCGGTTGGTTCGAAGTCAAAAACCTGCGGAGGTGCCCGGTGCGCCAGGCTCAGACCGCTAAGATTTTGCGCATTCATATTTCAGAGTCCGAGCGCTATCAGGGCCAACCGCTGTATGAGGCGATCGTCGCGAAGTGCCGCGAGTTGAAGATCGCCGGAGCCACGGTTTTTCAGGGGCTGGAAGGCTACGGGGAAACCGGGGAGATGCATAAGGGTCATCTGGTCGGCAGTGACCGTCCCATCATGATCACGATCGTCGATACGGCGGAGAATATTGAAAGGCTCGTTCCAATTGCCGCGGAGATGGTATATACCGGCTTGATAGCATTGTCTGAAGTTCAAATGATCCGCGTGGAGAAACAAGCCACATTCCAGTGACCAATCTCGCCAGAATATTTCTTGGGGCTAACACAAACCAAAAGAGAGACTTGGGGGTCTTGTCGACGCCGCTGACGTGATGAACCTGCTCCAGAGTGATGCCACACTGTAGTCGCGATGTTTCGATTTAAGCAAACTCTACTGTTAATCGGCGCGGCCGGCGCGCTGAACGCCCAGATCACGCAATTGGATCTGCATTTTCAGAGCAGAGACGTTGACTTCTCGACCGCCAATTCGACCACGCCATTCAAGGCCGGAACCAGCTTGCCCTCCGTTTGTAGCGTAGGCCAGATGTTCTTTTTGCTGAATGCACCGGCCGGCGCTAACCTGTACGGGTGCACGGCGTTGAACGGATGGACGCTCGAATCGAGCTCCGGCAGCGGCTCGGGCGCGTCCATGGCCAGCCAGTTAGGCGATTTCGCAGTCGTCAGAAGCAGCGCGACTGTGCTTACGATTGGCGCCAACTGCTCGGTGACAACCCCGTGCATCGTACGCTTTGGAAGCTTGGTTTATTCATTCGCGAGCGGCGGATCGGTTTCAATCTCCGCCGGCACGGGACTGGCCTACGTGTACGTCTCGAGCGCCGGCGCTTTGACAGTTGGACACAACCTGACAGCCAACTGCACCGCCGGATGTACGGCCCAAAGCGCGGTCACGTCGTTTCCCACGGATGCCATCCCTTTATTCACGTGGTCAGCGACCAGCGGGACTTGGGACGCCGCCGGAGGCGTGGATCAACGCGCGCTGCTCAGCTCGAAGAGCATCGTCGCGAGCACCGGGCTGACCAGCGCGGAATCTTCCGGTAAGACAGTCGTAACCGTGGATGCCACCATCGTGAGCCTGCGGACCTCCGTGCCCCCCACTTCGAGCACGGCTTGCGCGGCGGGCGTCTGGGCTACGGATTCGTCGTACTATTACCTTTGCGTGAGTCTGAACTCGTGGCGACGCGCAGCCCTAGCCACCTGGTAGGCATTATGCGCATTCACATGATGCATTCGACGCGCTGCGTCCTGTTGTTTTCCGTGGCCCTGCCGGCATATGGGACGACATCCATCCTGTCCATTGATGCCACACAAACGCAGGCTAAGATCACCGTACAAACAGATCAAACCGGATTCTGTACTTACCGTGCATCGCGCGGCGCCGCGTTCAGCACCAATGTGCCTGATCTTGTGGATAACAGCAACACGGATGCGCGAACCGGGTCGATCGTGAGTCCCGGCGCGCACGTCTTCATTCTGGGTGCCCACAAAGGCAACGATGCACTCGCCGCGGCGGCCACCTACTGGATTGGAGTGACCTGCGGCGCCGATTCAGAGGTGTCCCGTGCCTTTCAAACCCGGCCCATCCAATGGGGCAACACCGCACCCGACATCTTGCCTTTCAACCCGGCCAAGTTCGGCAACATGGATCAGCCGGTAATCGATTGGAACGGAACCGCACCGGCGACGGCCTTTTGCGATCCACTTTCCCACTCATATTGCGATCCCAATACCGGAGTCGAGTACTGGCCGGTTACTAAGCCAGGCTGGATCGCCCCGACGTATTACCCCGCGCCGGTAGCAGGGGCCTGGGCTGGAACTCCGATTCAGTTAAGCGGAAGCACCTGGTCCAACCCTACGCAGGTGTCGTATCACGCACCGTCACCCACGGTTTTCGCAACAGCCACGGGAGGAACCACCAATAAGCTCTTTGTCCCACTCTCTAGTTTTAATTGTGGCGCCGGCCAAACTCTTTCCGGATTCGCAGGTGTGTGCACCATCGACGATATGAGCATCACTCTGTGGTGTGGAAATGCAACGACTGGGGGAGTGACCGGCTTCAGTATGCAATTATCGTTCGATGGTGGACAAACGTTGGTTGGAAACGTCACAACCTCTTCCAACTGTCCCACCGGAGCGCCGGCTCAACAGGGAATCTATCCTCAAGCCAATGCGTCGCCGATTTTTGCGGGCTGGGGCATCATTCCCCAGCGCAATCTCATTATTCCGCCTGCGGGGACGGTCAGCGTCTCCGGTACAACCGTGACTCTGAGCACAGCCAGCCCGACTGCGTCCAATTATTTCAATCTCGACTGGAAGACCGGAACACCGATTCTCATCAACGGCAGCTATGCGCATTTGGCAGCGCCGCCTTCTTCATCCACAACCTTGACCACGGTTGAGAATTTAGGAACGCTGGCCAATGTGGCGTACTCCGGTGCAAATGCCGGAGTGGTGATCTGGAAGACGAATTCTTCTTCGGCAAGCGTAGACGTGGCGATCGGCCTGAACTATTCCTTCTCCTCGCCGATCTACCAGGGTTCGAACGGAGACGCGGAGATGCTCAACCAAGCCAGTGTGACGGTTTCCAAAAGCGCTGACGGGGCGACTTGCGGAATTTACACAGTGGGATGCTCCGCAGGCGTGCTTAGCCCGCCGGTGACAGGTTATATCGGAGCGATCTTTGCCTCGGGTGGAGGAAGCTCTATCTTTCTGTGGATTCCCCGCAACTCCGACGGCTCGCCGCGCGGCGAGACGCGGCTGCTCAGCATATTAACCAAGCCAGCCGGAAGCACCCGAGTGAACGGCAATGGCGATACCATCTCGGGGGTGTCGCTGGGTCAGGCTTTTGGAGCTGCCTTCGACGATGTGAACGGGAACGCGCTCTATACTACCGATCAAAACGGAAAGCGGGCCTGGAAGCTGACATACAACGAATCTTACACCGGATGCGCCGGCTATGTGGCTTATCCCGTCTTTTACGGCAATGCTTATTCAGGCTCTACTCCTTCCGATGATTGTTTCCTTTACACCGTCATGACGCCACTGGCCGGAGGCAAAGATATATCAACCCAAGTCAGGGGTACGGCCGGAAATAACGGTGGTTACCAAAGCGGTTTGAATTACCTGAGCCAGACAGTCGGGACCGCTCACACAGGTTTTGATCTGGGGTGGATGACCAATGTGCAGTTGGGAGGGGTATCCGGATCATATCTCATTGCGCAGCTTTCGGCCGCACAGAACCACCTGAGCATTTTGGCGGCTTTCGCCGATGATGGATCTGGCAACGGAACCTATGTACTGAAGGGCGTCTGGAATACATGGGGTAGCGGAGGCATTCGTTGGGGTGGCGCTCACGCCTGCCCTTATTTCCACATGGGAACGTACGAGTTTTGCGTTCTCGATCCGCTGGTCGACACGGGAATCTCGACCCTGGTGTTTCCGAATGCGCATAAGACATTGGTGTCCCAAGTCAACCGCGCGGGCTTCGGTTCGACCCCAGCCTGGGACAGCAATACCAGCCTGTCTGCGAGCACGGACTACTATACCTGCCCTACCGGTCTTGCAGCTCCCTACGCAAGTTTTTCCAGTACTGTGAATTGCGTTCAAATTCGCGTGCACGATCCGTTCTGCCAGTTCACTCCAAATACTACTTATACTTTTCCGGATGGCAAGCATGAAGCGGCCGAATTCCCGTGTATCACTCCCGGCTTCGGAGTTTCCAATGCTTCGTATTCAAAGCTCCAGGACATTCAGGTAGGCGATTACCTGCAAGATTACGTGCACGGCGGAGAAAGGTTTGTAGTTCTGACTGCACCGTCTTACAATGCCTTGAACGACATCACGTTTTGGGTTTTGAGGACGGCCGGTTACAGCTATGTGTACCCGACTTACGGGGCTAACAACCAGGATGAAACCCAGGGGGTTGGACACAGCTCAAGCTGTACGGCTTGCGTCCATTCGAACGGCTGGTTGTTGATGACCATGCCGTATGGCGCCGGCAACTCCTCGGTAATCGATATATCGAATCATTCCAATACCTGGCTCTATGACAATCCATCTCGCGGCGAGGCTCATGCGGTGGGTGGTCCGGGATCTTTGCCAAACACTTACAACTTTTCCATGGCTGCCTGCGGGCCGGGATTTGACATGCTCTGCGGCACTTCTAACCTGAGCCCGGCGGCTAGCGTAAATGTGCCATTCGGCAACAACGCGACCATGGCCCCCTCATTTGCGGGAATTAAACAGCCGGCTATTGGAATACAGAGTTACCAGAACGCCACCTACGGCCAAGGAACTTCGACGTTGCCGTTTTTTGTGGACTTCAAAGCAATCAATCCGTTTTCGCCTGGAGGTCCGGAAGCCAGCAACAGTTTCGGCAGCATGAGCCTGTCTCTGGTGAGTGGAACGGCGCATACTTACCTGGTCGCCGCCGATTGCTGCACTCCCAACCCGGATTACAAGCGCTGGGGGTTGCAAGGCTACGCCGGCCGGTTTTGGTTCAAGGACGTATCCGGTCCGGCCACCTTTGGAAGCGCGGCTGACATGGTGGATCACTCCGTGTGCTGGGCGCGCAACGCGAACGAATGCGTTTTCGGATCGACTGTGGGGCAGTTGTACCTGAGTTCTTCCCAGCACGATATCCAGTCGACTTGTACGTCGGCCAACTATGGAAATGCTGTTCCGTGCTTGAGCAGCTTCGGGCCGATCACCGGCCAAGTCATTCAGTTTCGCAATGACCGTTCGGATTCGGCTGGAACGAGTTACCGGAAATTCGGGTTCGTCCACAGCCATATCGGGCTGCATTATCCATTCAGCAATTGCCGCACGACCCCGGATGCGCAGTTCCTCTTCTGTCCGGCGTATTGGATGGACGGAGTACGGACCGATTGGCTGGCCCTTCGCATCGGCGCGTTTCCCCCGGACGACGCACCCGGCGTAAATAGAACCAACTTCATCCCTATCGGCGTAACCTACCAGGGCGTACCTTTCGCAACCAACCTCCGCGCGCGATTTGGCTACGCCGAGAATGGCGGCGATCTACTGCAGTGCACGCCCTATGGACAGGACTGTTCGACTGAGATTCCCAGCGGTTCGCCCAATGACCCTTTCAGCTTTACCAATGAAGCTGTGACACGCCAGGCTTGCGCAAATGGGGCGAGTTGCACGATTACTATCCCGAGTCTGCCAAACCGCATCCTGTACTACGTGGTGGACCGCCTCGACAGCAACGGCAATGTTCTGCAAACCAGTCCGCTGCAGGCCGTTGCGGTGCCTTGAAACGCCGGCCTCAAATTCCAGCTTCCAGGCGCAAGGCGAGCAGCTCCGGCAAACCCGCCTCCAGGATCTTTCTTTGGGCTGAAGCAACATCGTATTCGGCGCGGCAAAGCGTGACTATCCGAACATCCGATTGATAGATAGCGTAGGCGGCGCGCCGGTCGCCATCGCGCGGTTGTCCCACCGAGCCGGGATTAATCAGGTAACTGGCATCCGCTTCCAGATCGAGAACCTCCGCATCTGACTCCAGGTCCACGCCCTTGAGGCGCTTTATGCCATTGCGGTGACACAGAAAGCCACACTGCAAATGGGTATGCCCGAAAAAAGATACTGACGAATCGAGATACGGCGCGACCTGCGCTACATCCTGCTCCGAGACAACGTATTCGTCCTCATCGAGCGGAGAGCCGTGGACAATCTGAAAGCCGTTGACCTGCTCGGGACCCTTGGCGAGATCGCGCAGGTATCCGATGTTGTCCGGTTTCATGATCTCCTGGGTCCACAGCGCCGACGCGCGGGCAATCGCGTTGAACCATTCCAGGTCTTCCAGGCCCGCGCAGGCTTTGTCGTGATTTCCGCGCACAATGTAGGTGACGTTATTCCGCACCCATTCGGTGACCGCGTCGGGATTTGCGCCGTAGCCCACCACGTCGCCGCAACACACGATGCGGTCGTATTTGGATTGCGCGCGCGCCAGCACGGCCTGGAGAGCCTCCCAGTTGGCATGGATGTCGCTCAGGATCAGATAGCGCACAGGCGAAGGAGGGAAACTTCAGGAGGCGCGCCCAGGCGCACCGGCACGCCAATGGTTCCGATCCCATTCGATACATAGACCGACGACTTGCCTTCCTGGTAAAGGCCTTGCACATACTTGGTGTAGGAGCGGGCCACGTTCACATGTTCGTGCAAGATCTCGACGTCCACTTGGCCGCCATGGGTATGACCGGCGATCGTCAAATCGTAGCCTTGCGCGGCCGCCACGGGAAATACGTCGGGATTGTGCGAAAGCAGCACATTCAACATCCCCGGCACTATCATCTGTTCGGCGCCCACCAGGTATCTGGAGTGCATCTTCTGATAGTCGACGCCAGCGAAATTGATTTTAGCACCGCCGAATTCAAGTACCTTGGCTTGCCGGCGCAGGAATTCGATTCCGATGCGCCGACCTTGGGCCGCGACATATTTTTCACATCCGGCATAGACCTCGTGATTGCCCAGGCAGCCGAGCACCCCGGAGTCGGCGCGTAGCCGCGCGAGCTGGCGCAAACAGGCATCCACGGGATCGCCCCGGCGGGTAATGAGATCCCCAGTCACGAGCGCCAGATGCGCGCGGGTTTCGTTCGCCATATCTATGGCGCGGGCAAACTCCGCTTCGCTCAAAAAAGGGCTGAGATGGATATCGGTCACCTGAACGATCCGCAGGCCTTCCAGATTTTTAGGCAGATTGGAAATGGGAACCTTGATCTCGCTGACCCGGAACTGGTTGCGCCTCACGATTCCAAACACGGTACCTGCGACCGGTGTGATACACATGCCCGCGGCGGCGGCTTGGAAGAACGCGCGGCGGGAAGGATGAAAAGCCGGGACTTCACGCCAGGTGAGCAGAGCGAAATAGAGTCCGATCAGGCACATGGTTTCCACCAGCGAAGCGCACTCGAGCCAGGTGGACCACCACACCGGAAAATGCCACTGCACGCGCTGGAATTCCAGAACGTATCCCAGCACCAACAATATGCTGGAGGCCAAGGTCGCCAAAGCTAGCGCGATCCTGCGCTCGGGATAACGCCCCATGAGCCAACGGACGACCTGGTACTGCATCCCCAGACCTATCAGCAACAAGAACAATCCGGGGAAAAAATGCAGGCGGAAAAGCATTGAGAGGCTAGTACTATTCTATCGGCTTCTCATCAGCCGATATATTAGATGTCGATACTCTATCGGCAATTTCGAAGCTACAATGTAGTCGGAGGCACACCGCATGATTCTCGAAGCGACCCAGTCCGTCGACAATGAAATCAATCCGTGGCTGTCCGCCGCCGCGCGCTTCGATGAAGCTGCCGCGCGGCTGGGCCTGGATGAGGGCCTTTGCAAAGTGCTGCGAACATCGGCATTGGAACTGAAGGTCGCCATTCCGGTGATGCTGGATGACGGTCGTCTAGAGGTTTTCACTGGCTACCGGGTGCAGCACTCCATCGTCCGCGGACCTTCGAAAGGTGGAATTCGCTTCGCACCGGATGTCACTCTGGATGAAGTCCGGGCTCTGGCGGCCTGGATGACCTGGAAGTGTTCGGTGGTAAACATTCCATTTGGCGGCGGCAAAGGCGGAGTTATTTGCGATCCCGACGTCCTTTCCCCTGGCGAACTGGAACGCATTACGCGGCGCTATACCGCCGAGATCATGGACATCATCGGTCCGGAACGCGATGTCCCGGCTCCGGACGTTAACACCAACCCGCAGACTATGGCGTGGATCATGGATACTTACTCGATGCACAAGCGCCAGACGTGCACCGCGGTCGTTACGGGCAAGCCTCTCGATCTGGGCGGATCGCGCGGACGCACGGAAGCCACCGGGCGCGGCTGCATGATCGTCACCATTCAGGCGCTGCGCCGCTTCGGTCTCGATCCTGCTCATACCCGCGTAATCGTGCAGGGCTTCGGCAACGTAGGCGGCATGGCGGCTAAGCTGATGGCGCGAGCCGGATTCAAGATCATCTGTGTCATCGAATACGATGGCGCAGTCTACAACGCGCACGGCCTCAACATCGAAGCCTTGATGAAGCACCGTCATGATACGGGTTCCATCACCGGTTTTTCGGAAGCCGAAGACGTTGACCGGGAGGAGGCGCTTTATATGGATTGCGAAGTGCTGCTGCCCGCCGCCAGGGAGAACGTCATCACCTCCGCCAACGCCGATCGGCTGAAAGCCAAGATCATTTGCGAAGGCGCCAACGGTCCCACCACTTCAGAAGCCGACGCGATTTTAGCCGACAAGAAAATCTTCGTGATCCCGGACATTCTCGCCAACGCCGGCGGCGTCACCGTCTCCTATTTCGAATGGGTGCAGGACCGGCAGGGATATTTCTGGAACGAGCAACTGGTCAACGGCCGCCTGGAAGAAATCATGGTGAACAGCTTCCGGGACGTGGTCGGCTATGCAGACAAGCACAGTGTGCACAACCGGCTGGCTGCGTACATGCTGGCCATCGACCGCGTCGCTTTCGCGCTCCAGACCCGCGGCATCTATGCCTGATGGCAGCGAGGATCCTTCTCAAGCCACCTCCCCCTCCACGCCGCTGATGCGGCAGTATCACGCGGTCAAACAGCAGGTTCCTAATGTCCTGCTGATGTTCCGCCTGGGCGATTTTTACGAATTATTCTACGAAGACGCCATCACCGCGGCGCGCGAGCTCGAAATCACCCTGACTGCGCGCAACAAGGAAAAGGGCCAGCCGATTCCGATGTGCGGAGTTCCCTACCACGCCGCCGAAGGCTATCTCTCGCGGCTGATCCAAAAAGGCTACCGTGTCGCCATCTGCGATCAGATGGAAGAGGCCGGGCTCGGCAAAAAGCTGGTGAAGCGCGAGGTGACGCGCGTGGTCACGCCGGGTACGGCTACCGAAGCATCGCTGCTGCGGTCGCACGAAAATAATTACCTGGCCTCGGTTTTTCGAAACGGGTCGCGGGCCGGATTGGCGCACGCCGATATCACCACCGGGGAATTCCGCGCCACCGAGATCGACGCCGCCGACGTGAAT
>DATHOT010000073.1:0-10283 GCA_035484655.1 Bryobacteraceae bacterium
CGGTCTGTGAAATGGCTGCCGATGAAGCCGGCGCCTCCAGCGATAAAGAACCTGGCGCCGTTCACTTTACCGACTCCCACTTGGTAGCGGTGCGCTGCAGCAGCGGATGGCTCACCAAAAGGTGCCAGAGGACGGCGCACAGCCCCTCAGTGTGGGGCGTAATCCGGTCGGCGGCGATGACTGGAACCAGAATGCAGAATCCAGCGGCCTCGCGAGTGAATCCGCCGTCGCGGCCCACGATACCGAAGATGTGTGCGCCCGCGCCGGCCGCGGTCTCAAGCGCCCGTACGATGTTCACCGAAACGTTCTTTTCGCGATTGCCCCCGCCCACGGAAAAGACCAGCACCGCGTCGCGAGAGCTGATGCGCGATCCCTGGAGCCAGGCCGAGAAGCACGTCTCCCAGCCTTCGTCGTTAGCGCGCGCGGTGAGTTCCGCAACGTTGTCGGTGGGCGCGTAAGCTTCAAAGCCGCACAGCTTGCGAAAGTCGTTGACGGCGTGACTGGCGTGTCCGGCCGAGCCGCCGACGCCCAAAATGAACAGCCGCCCGCCCAATTCCCTGACATGGGCCAAGCCCGCGGCCATGTGCTCCACCTCGGCGATGTCGATCTGCTGGAGGATGGCGATGGACTCGGCGATGAACGTTGCCGCGAATCCGGCGCCGGTTTCTTCCACTGGCGCAGGAACAGGACTCTCGTGGACGGCCTGCAAAAGCTCGGTAAGACTGGTCAAGAGGTTGGACTAACTCCTGATCTAGAAATCGACAGCTAACAGGGTTTTAAATAGGCTTGGCTGCTAGTTTCTGGTTTCCAGTTTCTGGTTTGGTACCAGAGTCATACGGGTTATAGCCAGGCGGAAAATGCGGCGGAAAGTCCATATTGTGGAGGACCAACGGTGCAGAGTGGTCTCGCCGATCCGTTCTCCATAGGGGATAAAGATTTCGCGGATCCCGAACCCCATCAATGCGGGCTTGAGCAGCAGCTCGACCGGTAGTGCCGGGCCGTTGGGGTCCACGTCCACGCTCTCAATGAGTTTGCGGCTGTAAGCGCGCATCCCGGAGTGCAGGTCGGTGGACCTTACGCCTACTAAGATCCGGCCGGTTATCGCGAATAGCCAGTTCGCGAAGTAATTGGCCCATGGCATCGCGCTGGGTCTTCGTTCGAGGCGCGAGGCGTTCACTAGATCGCATTCTCCATCGAGTACCATGTCGGCTATGCTGGCGATTTGTCCTGCGGGATATGTCCCGTCGCAATCCATGGTGACGACGACATCGCCCCGCGATTCCTTCAAGACGCGAGCCATGGCGCGGCCGTAGCCTTGGGGCGGGAACTGCCGGAGCACGCGGGCGCCCAGGCGTTCTGCAATCTCGGGCGTGGCGTCGCGGCTGCTGTCGACGATGACGATCTCATGATTGCGCCCACCGAGTGCGGAGCGGATGTCTGAGATCACGCCCGCGACGGCCTTTTCTTCGTTCATCGAAATCATCGCAACGGAGATCATGGCGTTCGCGATTTCGAAGTGGGGCCGATTGGAGGTCTTCATACCGCGATTTCCGCAGGCTGTGCGACTTGAGACAATTCCCTGTTCAAACGCTCCGCTAGTTTGCGGCCCCGGTCGATGCAGACATCCATGTTGATGTATTCGAACTCGGCCACGCGGCCGCACAACGGAATGCCGATGCCTTCGAAATATTCCTTGGCTTTTTTGAGGTGCGTGCGATGGTTGTCGTCCTGGACGACGTAGCCGTATTTGGTCCGGAGCACGCGGCCGTAGCAGACTTCGCTGTGCCGTATCAGTTCCATGCCTTCGAGATCGCCGATCACGTCGGCCAGAATCTCGTCGTCCGACATTTCATGCGTTCCATCACCCGGATTGGTTGTGATTTCGGCTTCGATGATCGACTTGCCGGGCGGGGCGTTGTGCGGGCTGAACGTGGCCGGAAACGACAGACGGTGGAAGCGGATCTCCGGGTCGGGAACATAAATCGCGGTGTAGTCCGGCAGGCGCGCCGAATCGAGCCCGACGGCGATGGTCACGAGTGAGTTGTAGCGTAAAGAGTCAACGGCCGCCCTGATTTCCCGAGGCGTGTCGACCAGCGCGTAGGACAGTTCTTGGATGGGAATGGTGGAGACTAACCGATCGTATCTGCGCGTGATCCAGTCGTTACTGACGCACCACTGGCCGCCCTCCTTCCAGATGCTTTCCACGGTAAAATCCGGAACTATCTTGCGGACGCGTTGTGCGAGGGCGCGTGGGAGCGACTCGATTCCGCCCTGGGCGGGGTAGTTGTAATAAAGCTGATGGGTGTAGCCTTCCGATTCCACGCCGACGGCGGCCTTGATCACGTCCTCCAGCGGCGGCTTGGGAACGCGGCCTTCCACCCACTCGAGGCCAAGTTGCTCGGCCGGAACGTTCCAGATCTTCTCGTTGTAGGGGATCAGATACTTTTCAGCTAGACCTTTGCCGAAGTGATGATAGATCCATTCCTTGAAGTTGGTCTGGGGAGGCGGGTAATCGTTCTTGATGTAGTGGTAGAGACACTCGAAACGGTCCTGTGGTTCGAGATCGTACAGGCCATTTTCAAAGGGGTATTTGACGTAGCGGCCTTGGTAGAAGATCTTGTTGTTGCGGCGCGCGCGGTGGACGTTGTCGCCCAGCAGCGACACCATGTAGTCCACCATCTCCTGGTTGCGCGAGAAGATGATGTGCGGACCCCCGGCGTCGTAGGTGAAACCCTGCTCCTGGACGGTTTGGCAGTGCCCGCCGCCGCGGCTGTCTTTTTCCAGTACTTCGCAATCCTGCTCAAGGTGGGCTGCGACGGTGATCCCCGCCAGCCCGCCGCCTAATATTCCAATTTTCACTCGCGTCCGCCTCCGCCCCCACCGGCATTTTCTTCCCATCTTGCAACGGCGATGGTCTGCCAACCTAACCTGGTCCCGATCACATTGAGGGCGAATAGCCGATGAAAAATCGCCATTGCCGCGCGCGCCAGGGAAGACGTCCCGCCCGGCGAGGCGGTGCTGACGTCATTGATGAGCCGGCGGCCTCGCAGGATAACGAGTAGGCGATAGAGATTAAAGAAAGGAAAACCGGCAGTAGTTGCGAACACCACCCGGTATCCTCTGCTCTCAAGTAAGTCGGAAAGCATCCGCGGTGCGTAGTGCCTGCGATGACCGATGTACCGATCGAATTCCGATTGCGGCCCGCCTGGCACAGTCACTACCAGAGTGCAACCTGCGGCGAGATAGGCGGCAGTGTTGTCCAGGAACCGGCCGGGGTCGTCCAGGTGCTCCAATACCTCAGCACACACCGCGTATTGCGCCCACCTGGACAGAGGGCCAGGGTGGCCCAAATTCTGAAGCAGATCACGCTGGAAGAATCGCGCTGTAGGGGCTTTTACGGTGGAGATTCGCACTCCGGTGTCGCTGAGTTCGAGTCCCGCGATTTCTGCTTGCGGGAAGGCGTGCTGAAGATCGAGAGCGAGGTCGCCTTGCCCGCTTCCAATATCAAGAATACGAGCGCTACCGGAACAACCAAAGCGCTCCAGGAATTCGCGGACGATCCGCCGGCGGTACCGCTGGCCAGGGTTGTGTTCTGTAGCTTCGGTGTAAACTTCCCAGTGGTGATTCCAATCGTGTTGCACGGGAGAGGTCTTTTCGTTTTCGAGAATCACACGGGTCCCCTAGAAGAATCGGCCGGGCAGAGCCAAAGCTTGAGGGGCGTCAGAGGAAGCGGTCCGTGCCGCGGCATTATAAGGCGTTAGCTTGGGAGGCGATTGATCGGCCTCCAGCAGCCAGATGTGGCGGTCTCGAAAGTATTGAGTGAAAGGACGATCCTGTTCCGGCCCCATCTCCCGCGCCCAGATGATGGGCTGAGCGTCGATGTCGGCCCGGTTGTAGACCCACTCTTCGAGGATGTTGTGGCGGGGCGCATAACGGACAAGAACCACGTGTTGGCCTGGCTGGCTCTCGAGCATCTGGACCACGTGCTGGCGGGCCACAGCTAAACGGGGAGGATGTTCGCCGCCAGTCCACAGAAACCAGAGGTCTCTCCCAAACTGGAAAGGAATCACGAGCACGAAGAGAACACCCAGCGCAAGGCCCAGTCGCTTCCCCGTTGGTTGCCAGCCGCGTAACCGGTCGAGCGATTGCAAGAATCGCAGGACCAGTAATCCGACAATGGCCGAAGCGTAATGCGGCTCAAAGCCGGTGATGGGGGCCAATGCCAGCAGATAGCAGCCCAGCAGCGCGACCGTGAGGCGTTCTTCGGCGGTCCCGATCGCATAGGGCCAGATGAGCAGTGGAACAAGAAGCGGGTAAAGTCCAAACACGAAGTCATAGATCCTTGAGAGCTTGATCAGGAATGCCGTCAGCAAATTGGCCTTGGCCGCCGTGGCCTCTTCAACGTGCGCTACCGCCCAGAACTCCCTCATCACTGCGTGATGATAGACCGGCTCGGGTCGCATCGAGTTCCAGGCCAACATGGAGGCTACCGCATATTGGCGTTCATGCGCCTGATAGGGCAACTCCAGTGCGTTGCCGGCGACTCGATAGTTGTAATACGCCATGAAACCGGCGGCTATTGCCAAGACTGCTCCAGCCGGCAAGGCCACGCGCAACGCGGTGCTCCGGAACGGCATTCCGTTCTTCCGCAGCGCTCCAGCAAGAGCCGCCGCTGTAATCAATCCAAGAACGAACCCATCGTAAGGGCGCGAATTCAGGAGAACCACCAAACCAACAGCCCACGTGACCGCATGACCGAAATTCTCACGAAACGCGATCCTGGGGAGCGCACCCAGCATGAGCGCGCCGCCAATCGAGGGCACGGCGCCTCCCCAATATGAATTCATCCAATAGCTGAGAATCCCGATGTGCAGCGCGACCAGCAAGGCACCCAACAGCGCCAGTCGCGGCGAGATCCAGCCTTGCAGCATCCAGCAAATGGCTGCGCACATTAGCCCCATGCTCATCCAAACACCTATCCAGGGCTGGCCAAATAGCTTTTCGCCAAAAGCCAGGACCAGACCTTGCAAAGGCTGATATTTAGATGCATACGTAGGCTGTTGCAGAATGTGAAACGATTCGAAGTGTTCCCAGAACGGATGGGGCGGATTCGCCAGGCGGCCAGAGGCAAAAGTGTCGGCGGCTAGCAGATAGCTGAATTCATCGTGCACCCCTGGCATCGGGACGTGCAGCCAGGGCAGCAAGGCGGCTCGGGCCGTGAGAACAAGTAGGCAAACCGCCGAGCAGGCGAGCAATGGCCGGGAAGCAAGCCACTGGTACATTCCCATCATGCTTGCGGCCGTCGCAGTTTTTTGGTGGAAAGATTGGCCGCGTGAAGCACCAATGTAAAAGTGAAGTTGCTGAAGGCGGCGATGAGCCAAAGTAGGCCCAGGATAGCCAGGTGGTTCCGGATGCCGATTTCTCCGGAAAGGCTAAAGCCGTAGCTGAGATACTCGGCGATCAATGGAACCAGGCAAGCGATTCCCAGGAGAGCCAGAAGCACGCTGGCAAGGACCGAGCGGTTGTAGCTGAAGACGCGAAGCCAGCGGGTGCGGGCTCGGCCACTGTAATCATGGAACAGCTGCGACAGGCACCCCAGGTAGAAGCTTTGTAGCCCAACAAAGCTCAACGTGACACCCACCAACATCCAATGGAGCGAGAAAACGTAGCGTCCTAGCGAGACCGGCCCCAAGCTCAGCGGCAACGTGAGCAATAGCCCGACGGCCACCAAGAACAGTCCGGGCCTCAGAACGAACGATTCGGCGCCGTTCACCAGCATGCTGCGCAGATTGATCCAGCCGGCGATCCAAGGCGATAGCCATCCGGATCGTTTGTGGTGACTCACTCGTCCCCTCTGATCCTTAAGGAAGTGTACCGGCACTTCGGCGGTCTGCAGTTCCATCTGGACCGACTTCAGCACCATCTCGGAGGCGTATTCCCAGGATTCCGACTGGATATCCATGGCGACCAGGGAATCCCGAGTGATCCCACGCATGCCGCAATTGATGTCCGAAAAAGCGCTGGAGTAGATACGATTGAGGATCCAGGTGGTGAGCGGCGTTCCAAAATAGCGGTGCAGTGCGGGCATCGCACCTTCTTCGATCTTGCCCTTGAAGCGCGACCCCATGATGAACGAGTAACCCTGGCGGAATTTTTCCAGGAAGGGGAGGATTTCGCGGAAATCATAAGTCAGATCGGCATCGCCCAGCAATACGTACTTGCCCCGTATGAACGGGACTGCGTCGATGTAGGCGCGGCCCAGTCCTCGCCGAGGCGTCTTCAAAACGCGGGCGCCCGCCGACCACGCTTTCTCGGGAGTAGCATCATTGGAACTATCGACTATCAGAATTTCTCCGCGCAGGCCGGTTTTCTCGATCCCTTGCCTGCACCAAGCGACGAATTCGGAAATCGTGCTCTCTTCGTTGAGCGCAGGAATGACGATGGAAATCTCCGGGTCCGCGACGTCGCCTTCAGGCACCCACAATTCGACCTCGTTTGCAACCGACGAGCCGAGCAGGGGAAGGACCGATTCCGGGCTGGGCTTGACTTGGGCAGTTGACACGTCAAGTAAGGGCGGAAGGGGGGTCCCCATACACTTAAGTCGTCATTTCGATTGCTAACTTTAGCGAGAAGGTGCGGGCGTTTCGCGGCGCTCTAAGTACTGTTCGAGGTCCCGCAGGCCGTCGGGCGATCCAATCTCGTAAAAACGCTGCTTGACTTCGAAGCCGGCCAGCTCGCCTTGAAGACTCAAATCGTGCAACAGCACAGCCAGGTCGAAGACCTCGGGAAGGTGGTTGAACAGCTCGCGGTGGAAGGCGGACAGGCCGTAGTCGATATGCTGCATCCGTGGATCAGTCTGCTTGTCGTAGAGGAGCAGGCGGCCGTTTTCGAAGATGACATTGCTGCGGTCCCAGCGGCCCTGGTTGCGAAGAACGGTCATCAAGGCGGGCATCCGGCTGTCGTGAAAAGCTTGCCAGACGGGAGCGAACTCGACCGGCAGGAAGGAATCGCCATAAATAACCAGGAACGACTCATCGAGAACCCCTTGCTGGTGCGCCAGGCGAAGTGCGCCGCCCGTGCCGCGAAGCTTTTCGCCTTCGTCCACGTAGCGGATGGAACGTACCGGCTTCGGCTCCGACTCCCAATAGCGGCGGATCATCTGGCCCTGGTGTCCGATGCAATAGATCACATCGTCGATGCCTTGCGCGGCCAGCCAATGCAACTGATGATAGGCGAAAGGACGGCCGCATACCGGTAACAAGGTCTTGGGACAAGTATCGGTGAGGGGGCGCATGCGAGTGCCGAGACCGCCGGCCAGGATCACGCATTGCATGGCAAAATCACCGGGCGTTCACATGAGTGTGAACGCGGCACGCAAGAGTGCGTGCGCCACGAGTGGCAACTAGTCCCGGGCGAGTAGTTTGGAGCCTTCATGGTCGAAAGCGAAGCGGACTTCGCGCAGCCCTTCGCGCTGCATGGCGCGCCGAAGCAGATCGCGATCCTCGGCATAGAACAGCAGAAAACCGCCGCCGCCCGCGCCTACCAGCTTGCCGCCGATCGCGCCGTTTTCGCGGCCGACCTCGTACCAGCGGTTGATACCGTCGTTGGAAGTGCCGGGAGAACGCTTTTTCTTCCGTAGCCAGTGTTCGTGCATCAGCTCGCCGAAGCGGCGCGTGTCGCCTTGCTCCAGCGCCAGCTTGATGCATAGGCCCAGTTGCTTTATGAAATGGAGATTATCTAGCATGGCCTGATCGCCCATTTCGGACCGGACTTTCTGGTCGTCCAAAACGACTGAGGCGTTACGCGAATAGCCGGTGAAAAACATCACCAGGTGCTCCTCCAGATCATAGAGCGTGCCGTTGCTGATGTTGAGCGGATTGACTCGCACCTCGCCATTCTGGAGAAACTCGAAACAGGCCAAACCGCCATAAGCGGCGATGTACTGATCCTGCTTTCCGACCGCTTGCTGCAAGGTCTCGATCTCGATCTTGCAAGCTTCTTCGGCGACCACCGCGGGGTCTACATATTTGCGCTTCATGGCGTGCACGGCGCGCAGCAAACCTACCGTGAAAGCGCCCGACGATCCCAAACCTGTTCCAGCCGGAATGTCGGCCATGCTGACGATCTCGACGGGCGCCGGCACGTCGTGCAAGCGCAGCACTTCACGAATCAGGGAGTGCCGGATTTCATCAATGGTGGGAGCGTTCTCGAGGGAGGAATATTTCAGGAAATATCCTCCGCTGAAGGTCTCGTTGACTCCCACGTAGATGTGCTTGTTGATGGCAGCCGCGATCACGAATCCACCGAACTGCTGGTAATAAGACGGGAGATCGGTGCCGCCGCCGCCGATCGAGATCCGGAGTGGAGTGCGGGTGATAATCATGCGGGCACAATACTTCTAAGCCATTGATCGGCCACGGATCGATAAGTCTGTAGTGCTAAGAAACCAACGCTGGTTCGGCGACTTCACTCGCGGTGAAATAGGCGCAATCCGGATGGTGGAAGATCAGGGCGCTGACGCTGGCTTCGGGCTCCATCATCATTCCCTCGGTTAGTTGGACGCCGATATCGTCGGGGCGCAGCAATTTCCAGATACCCTGCTGGTCGTCCAAATTCGGGCAGGCCGGGTAGCCGAAGCTGTAGCGCTTCCCGCGATAGCGCGAGGTGAAGCGCTCCTGCATGGTTAAGGTCGGAGGATCGGGGAAGCCCCAATCTTCTCGGATGCGGCGATGCAGCCACTCGGCACAACCTTCGGCGGTCTCGATAGCCAGTGCCTGCAATGCGTGTGCCTTGAAAAACTCGCCGGCCTGCTTGGCACGCTCGGACTCTTCACGGATTTGCGCGCCGGCGGTAACTACGAACAGCGCCAGATGATCGCGCCGGGCTTCCTCGGCATCCAGGATGTAGTCGCTAAGCGATAGCCCATCGGGTCGCGGCTGGCGGCCGAAGTTGAATTTGTGTATCGGACTGGCCGCGCCGGGCTCAAACAACTGAATGGCGTTGCCGTCGCGCTCGGCTTCGAAGAACTGCCAGACGGCTTTCACCTTCATGAAGTGAGCGGCTTCCGTTTTCACTTGCTCGACGTCGTGGAACAACTTCAGCGCCTTGGGGTCGCGCTCGGCCAGCAGCTTTTCGAAATTGCCCTTGAATCCGAGATGCCGGCCGTAGAGCATGAAGGGATTGATGTAACTCCAGACCTCGGCCAGATTGGGGACATCGCGCACCCGGCGGTCGAGATAAGGCGCAGCCGGAATTGGAATATCGGTTCGAACTTTCGAGCTGCGGGTTTGTTGAGTTGCGGGTTGTGGCTCGCTAGGGGCGAAGGCGGTCGCGTCGCCTTCAGAGAAGATATGCGAAGCAAGCACCTGCTCGCGCGTGGCCGGGTCCATGATTTCGTTCAGAAGGCGCAGGCCGGTCATGGCGTCCTTGGCGTAAAACGTCGGAGACGCATAGCTCGGCGCAATCTTGGTCTTCGTGAACTTTTCCGACAACGCAGCGCCGCCGACCAGCAGCGGAACATTCACGCCCCTATCGCGCAGATCGTTGCCGGTGACCACCATTTGATGGGCGCTTTTTACCAGCAGCCCCGAGAGTCCGATGGCGTCGGGATGATGCTGTTCATAGGCCGCAATCAGATCTTCGGGGGGGACCTTGATACCCAGGTTGATCACCTTATAACCGTTATTGCTGAGGATAATCTCGACTAGGTTTTTGCCGATATCGTGCACATCGCCTTTGACGGTGGCCAGGATGATCTTGCCGCGCGTGGACGTTTCGGCCTTCTCCATAAACTGCTCCAGGTGATTGACACCGGTCTTCATGGCTTCAGCCGACTGCAACACTTCGGCGACGATCAGCTCATTGTTGTTGAACAGGCGTCCGACTTCCGACATCCCGGCCATCAATGGGCCATTGATGATTTCGAGCGGGCCCGCGCCTTCGGCTCGCTTGCGGTCGAGATCGGAAACGAGCCCGTCCTTGGTGCCTTCGATGATGTAGTTAGCCAGGCGCTCGTCGAGCGGCAGATCGGCGGCCTTCTTCTTTTCCCGCTTGCCGGTCTTGCGGAAATGGTCGGTGATGGCCGCGATGTGGAACTGATTGATCGCGATCTTCTGCTCGCGCGTCTGACGCCGCCAGTCTTCGGGCGCGGTCTTTAGGTCGTCCGCGTTCGGGTGATCCGGCGGAACCTCGGCGGGCGGCGTGTTGAATAACAGGCTCTCAGCCAGACGCCGCTCTTCAGTCGGGATGGACGCGAAACGCTCCAACTTTTCGGCGTTGACGAT
>DATHOT010000074.1:0-10504 GCA_035484655.1 Bryobacteraceae bacterium
CCGCGCGATAACCCGTGACAAATGCATCCTCGATAGTTGGCGGTCGCGAGCGTCCTGCTGAGTCTCGCCGCGATCAGCCTGCAGCCGAGGGGGCCCTTCGCAGATGGTTGCGCGGTCAAGGCAAGCAATCATTCCTGATCATCACCGGCCAGCTGAAGAGCTGCTGGTAGTCGAACGATGTTGCCGACGGTCACCCACGATACAGAACAATATGCGAACATTTCCCATCAGCTCACTCGGATAAGAGAACGACAAATATGTACACCTGGTTATCGTACGAGAGCGTTTGCAGACGCAGTATATCGGTTGTGAAGATCCCCTACCATCCCGGTCCAGACGGCCAGATGTAAAGCTCGAAGCCCCTCCTTTCTGCTGCACTTCGCTGCGGCACGGATATGTAAACAGAATGAACACACAATTCAGATTCAAGAAAAATTAAAGGCAGGATCTATCCGCATTAGGTAGATGCCGCGCGAGCGGGCACAGAGCCCGTTCGCGTCTCGAACGAAGGGGTATATACTTGCCGGTAGAATGCGCTTCTCACACACCATTCTGTTGCTGGCATCCTGGCCGGCGTGCTGCCAAATCCGAGACATTGTGAAAAGCGACGAGGTCGACAAGATGTTCGCGCGTGCCGGACCGTCGCTCGAGGTTCTCGCCAAGCCCAATTTCTCGGTCGTATTTCGCGTTGCCTCCGGAAAGCCCGGCGCCTGGCAGAAACACCCCGATGCCGACGAGTTCTGGTTTGTACGCCAGGGTGTTGCCAGCGTGTCTCTAGGAGCGGATGTTGGCAGCGCCGCCGGCCAACAACGCTATGACGTGGCCGCGGGGGATGTGGTCAACGTTCCCCGCGGCAGGGCATATCAAATTACTCCCAGCGCCGGTGGCTTCGAATACGTGGCGGTAAGGGTTTTTCCGGTCCAGCGCCGTTTGGGAATAGGCATCGGAGCCGCTGGAACGCCTCACCCCATGGCAGCCGTGGAGCACAAAGCAAAAATCGACGCCACGCTTGCCAGCGCCGACAAGAATGTCCTACTCCATTCCGCCGGCGTGACCTTGATCAATCATGTTGTCTATAAGGGTGCGCCGGGCCCCTGGGAAGTGCATCAAACCTGCGACGACCTCTACTTCATGCGTTTGGGAACTGCGCGCGCGCAAATCGATGGCACTCTTGTCAACGGCAAAGAGGATCCGCCGGGGGAGATCCGGGGCACGGGGGTCACCGGAGCGCGTAGCTTCACCATCGGCCCAGGCGACATGGTGATAATTCCGCGTAACACAGCACACTTTATGGATCCTGGTACGAACAAGCTAGGCTATTTGCTGGTGAAACTCTGCGAATGATCAGCGCGCCGGGAAAGTTCTACTCAACAACGTTAGTAATCTGTGGGATTGCTTGCCTCACACCTGCCCAAAGCCAGCCACCATCACAATATCCGCGTACTCCGTGGGGAGGCTATCCATACCCGGCTGCCTATGACGCCGAGATCGCAGATCCCGACGTTCACCGCGTGCTGTTTGAGAACGAGCACGTAATGTTTCTGGAAGTGGCGAACCCGCCGGAACTCGACGTCAAAATGCACGGGCATCCTTACCCATCGGTATTCGCGCGTGATACTGGCATGGGTGGGCCGGGAATCGCCGGGCCTGCTCGAGGCGCCGGCATCGCGCTCGACGATTCGCACCTCGAACCCAACAGCCCATGGTCGGGTAAGGGATGGAGCGACGGTGGGCCGCCCGCTGGATACGAATTCCCGCGCTGCACGACTGCGCCGCCCGAAGGTCCGCACCGGCCATTGAACCACAACGCTGTGCCGGTCCATTTCTATAGGCTCGAGTTCCGGAGGCTGGATGCTGAAGGTCTACGCAGTAATTGGAAGCAGTGGTACCCGTGGCTGTTGAAACCTGTGAAGCCGGTGCGAAACCTCACACCTGGTCCGGCTTTAGGTCCACACCTTTCGGAGCAATGGCCCTATTCACGCCTTTACGATGCAGTGCTCGCTGCGCCCGATGACTATCAGATGCTGTACGAAGACGGCCATGTGCGGCTCCTAGAAGTTACTGTGCGGCCGGGCGAAACCACACCCACGCACGGTCATCCTTACGCGTCGGTGCTCGCGTTTGATACCGTCCCCGATCCGCGGGAAATTGTCGACACGAAGCTCGATCCGAATAGCCCGCTAAATGGGCAAGGCGCCGGGCATGGTCCCGCACCTAGCGTTTTCAACATGAGCGTGCCGACGTGCACCACCGTTGGACCGCAGGCCCCCCATTCGATCCTGAACAAAGGCGACGTCCCGTTGCATTACTATCGGATTGAATTCAAACGCGTGGACGGCGACGGGCTAAGGTCGCATTGGAAGGAATGGTATCCGTGGATGAAGTACATGAAGAACATGCGTTAGTGTTCGGCAGAAATGCTAGCATTGCCGAAGTACGACTTACGATCAGACCAACTAAACAAGGAGCGATATGAACTTCCTGATGATTTTGACCATGACTCTGGCGCCGGCCGCCGCGCTACTCGCGGACGACGGAGCAGTAGCTTACGTGCCGCGTGACAAGGCAGCACCCTTCATGATGACGAAGAGCGGCACCATGATTCCGGGCTCGGATTTTGAAGTACAAGGCACGCACCGCGACAAGGCAGGGAACATCGAAGTTCACGTGAAGGAGAGAGACGTCTTCTACGTAGTCGATGGAGATGCAACGTTCATCGCGGGCGGCACCTTAGTAAATCCGAAACAGACCAGAGCAGGCCAAATGACCGGATCGGCGATCGACGGCGGCGAAACCTATCATTTGACAAAAGGAGACGTCATTACGATTCCCGCCGGTGTGCCGCATTGGTTTAAGGAAACCAACGGGGTCTCGTATTTCGTGGTGAAGGTAAAAAAGCCGTAGGCAGTTTCTGGGTGTTCGTGTTTTCGATCGCCTGGGCGGTCGATCGCTCCCTGAACGGTTCCATGTCCGCGGCGTGGAATCATGAGTGGACGTATAATCGATAGCTAGCCAGTGTGCCGGGACTCATTCAAGGAGGATCGCATGCTAAATCGACGAAGTTTTCTGGTGCTGGGAGCCGCCGCGCCGGCGATTTCCGCGGCGCCGACGCTGGGCGCGGTGAAGACCCGCCGGGCGGGAAAAGTTGAGATCGCTTTCAAGTCACCACCCGGCTCAAAACCGAATGGTTTACAAGCTACCAAGGACGGCTTGTGGATGATCGATCAGGGCGAGGGCAGCAAGGCCTACCTGGTCAGTTACGAAGACGGCAAGATTCTTCGCTCTTTCGCAACCGAGACCGATCGCTCGAGCGGCATCACGTTCGACGACGGCACGCTGTGGATTGGTTCCACCTATAGCCGCGAAATCGTTCGTTGCGACGCCATGACAGGACAGACGCTGGAGCGGCATTTCACGCCGGGAGCCGGGGTGATCTACCAGATGGCTGGAGATCCGCCGGCGCGCAGCAGTCCACTGGCGCCGAAGCGTCAGCCGGCGCCGCCGAAGAAGCCGGAGCAAAACGCCGACCCCACCAAAGTGGGAGGATTCCAGGCTGGTCAATTGCTCGGCAGCCGTGCTTTGGGAACCGGCGCTCACGGCCAGGAGGTTCGCGACGGCAAGCTCTGGATGGCGGTGCCTCCGGCGCGCATGGTTTTCTGCCTGGATCCGAAAACGTGGGTCATTCAGAAGCGATTCGACACGGCCGGCAATCGCCCGCACGGAATCGGCTGGGAGGGCAAGTACCTCTGGGTCACGGATTCCAATTGGAACGCGTTCCACAAGCACGATCCGGAGACCGGTGAAATTGTCGAGAAGATTCAACTCGCCGATTCCGATCCGTTGCCGCACGGCATGAGCATTTGGCAAGGAACGATGTGGTACTGCGACGACGTTGGAGTCGTCTGCCGGTTCAAGTTGTAAGAGCCCGGCAATGTACACAGGCGGGTGACGCGTTGTGTTGTATAAAGAGGTATCCTAGGCATCAGAGCTTTCAGAGGAGGCGCAGGCTGCGGCGGGTGCCGCGCTGAACTTCCTGAACGCAGGAAAGGGAGAGAGCATGAGCACCAAAGGAAGATCACGACGATCATTTCTTGTTAATTCCATGGCAGGCCTGAATGCGGCATGGGTGACAGCCAATTACCCCGGCATCCTGGCCGCCCAAGAACACGTGCGACAGGCAACTCAATCGGGTGGGCTGCCGAAGCTCGCCTTCTTCACCGAAGCGCAGGCGGCGGAGGTCGAGGCCATGACGGCCCAGATTATTCCCACTGACGAGACTCCTGGCGCCCGCGAGGCCCACTGCGTCTACTTCATCGACCGCGCTCTGTCCACTTTCGATAAGGCCCGCCAGCCCGCCTATCTGCAAGGGTTGCAGGATCTTCAAGCCAAGGCGCAGCAGTTCTACCCGGATGCCGGGAAATTCTCGGCGCTCAATCCCGAACAGCAGCTCAAGGTGCTCACCGAGATTGAGAAGACGCCCTTCTTCAACACGGTCCGCAGGCACACGATCATCGGATTCCTATCTCGCCCGGTGCATGGGGGCAACTACGACAAGGCCGGCTGGAAGCTCATCGGCTACGACGATTCCCTGAACTTCAAGCCTCCGTTCGGTTACTATGACGCGCAGGCTCTATCCGCCAAGAAAGGGTGAAGGAGAAAATACTATGAAACAGTATCCGACATCAACTGAGGTCGATTTCGTTGTCATCGGTTCAGGAGCCGGCGGAGGCATCATGGCCAAGCAGCTGTCGACGGCTGGCTTTTCTGTGGTGGTCCTGGAGCAGGGTGGGTGGGGAAAGTACGGCCGGGAACACGAATATAACAAGGACGAATGGCTGAATCTCAACCTGAGCGACGACGACCGGCTGATGAGCGACCCCGCGCGTCAGCGCAATACCTTCCGCCGCAACGACAAGGAGAAGGCTGTCGCAGGCACACACAGCTATGGTTGTGTAGTGGGCGGCGGTACGGTCACGTACGGTAGCAGCAGCTGGCGCCATCTGCCGTATGAATTCAACGAAGCATCTTACGATCAGACCATTCCTTCCGGCACCGGCATGGCGGACTGGCCGGTCACTTACGACGAACTTGAACCTTATTACACCCAGGCGGAATGGGAAATGGGCATATCCGGCCTGCGCGTTAATTCACCATTCCTCGCGCCGATGACGAAAGACTATCCGGTGCCGCCCGTGCCGCTGAAGAGCTCGGGCGCGCTACTCAATTCCGCCGCCGCCAAACTGGGATTGACCTCCGTTCCAGGGCCTCTTGCGATCATTACAAAACCCTATATGGGACGCGAAGCTTGCGTCAACTGCGGAATCTGTTCCGGCTACGGCTGTCAGGTGCGCGCGCGGTCTAGCTCCGCGGTCACCATGCTGCCGCTCGCCGAAAAGACCGGTCGCTGTGAAATTCGAGTGAAGAGCTACGTTCGTGAGATCTCGGTCGACAACGCGGGTCGAGTGACCGGGGTCATTTATTTCGACGCCCAAAAACGCGAAGTGCGTCAAAAGGCGAAAGCTGTGATTCTCTCCGCCAATGCCGGCGAGTCGGCCCGCCTGCTGCTCATGTCGAAATCGGCGCGTTTTCCAAACGGGCTGGCGAACTCGAACGGAGTTGTCGGGAAGTACGCGATGTTCGGCAATGGCGCCGGTGCCAGCGCGCTCTTCGAGCATCCTCTGAACGAGTACAAGGGCGTCATCTCCGGCGCGGCCATCGTAGACTACGTTCCTTCGGACCCGAAGCGCGGCTTCTACGGCGGCGGGCGCATGACCGCCCGCGGCTATCTAACTCCCTTCGAGCTTGGCTTGGGCGGATTGTCGCCGGATGCTCCGCGCTGGGGCGCGGGATACAAGAAGGCGCTTCAGGAAGAAGCGAATCACAGGATGACGATCAGCTGTTTCGTCACGCAGATGCCGCTCGAGAGCAATCGTGTCGATCTCGATCCCGACGTGAAGGACGAGTGGGGTCTGCCGGCCATGCGCATCACGTTATCGTCTCATCCCGACGACAAGAAGAACATGGAGTTCTTCCGGCAAAAGTCCGTTGAGGTTCTGGAAGCTGCCGGAGCGAAGAAGGTCTGGGCCCAGCCGGTCGGCGACAGCCGGGGCGGCGCGCACAACCGCGGAACCTGCCGGATGGGGAACGATCCCAAGACGTCCGTAGTGGACAAGTATCACAAAGCGCACGATGTACCCAACTTGTTCATCGTGGACGGAAGTGTTTTCGTCACGGGCGGCCGTAATCACCCGACGCTGACGATCCAGGCGCTCGCGTTCCGTGCGGCCGAAAATATCATTAGGAGCGCCAAGAAAGGCACGCTCAGAACGAGCCTATAGGGAGCTTCTTTCTAAAGTGTAGTGCGGCAGGTCTCCAGCCTGCCAGCTACACTTCGTGTAGCTTCACTACAGCGCGGTCGATATCCTTGATCGTAGGGCGGCCGCAATGCGCCATATCGCGCGCTACTTCGGTCTGCAACATTTCCAGCACCTGCTGAGCCCCTTCGGGTCCATACGCGGCCAGCCCCCAAACCACGGGCCGGCCCAGCATCACGGCCGTCGCCCCGTAGGCCAGCGCCTTGAAGATATCCGAACCTCGGCGGAAGCTCCCATCTATCAGAACTGGCGCCTTTCCACCTACCGCGTCGACGATCGACGGTAGCATCTCTATTGATGACGCCATCACGGGAGCCAACAATCCGCCGTAATTCGATACCACGATTCCGTCGATGCCCTGCTTCACCGCCGCGCCGGCCTCCTGCGGCGTCATGATGCCTTTGATCAGCACCGGTACGCCGACGCCTTTGCGCATCCGATCGATAACAGTCCAGTTCACGACCGGCCGAACTTTTGCGTTGGGAAACGGCGCGCCAACCGTTAGACAGATCGCCTTACAACCCGCCTTCACCGCCCGATCCATCTTGGCCCGGACCGCCGGCACATCCTCTTCGGGGAACACCTGATACCAAAGCGCCGTTTTCGATTCCGCGGCGATCTTCTCCACCGGCAGACTGGATTCGCAGCTGACTACCATCCACGATTTGGCCGCCGAAGCGGCACGCGCCATTCCAGCTTCGGCATCCGCATGATAGTTCTGAAGGCGCGCCATCGGTCCAACCAGGATGGGCGCGAACATCTTTTCCCCGAAAAGCGAGATCGTCAGATCGAGGTGCGTTGTGGGCACCATCATGCGAGGCCGGAACGTGATCCGATCGAAGAAGGAACGGTCGCTGCCGGCGATGCCCGCGAAAACGTCGGGCGCCAGTTTGCGCTCGGCCATGTTTTCAAATTCGAGCACATTGACGAGATCCACGCTCGGGGCGATACGGCCGGGTGGCTCGCCGGCCAACTGGGGCGGATGATCGGCGGCCAACGGAGAAGCCGCTACCAGAGATCCGAAACCGGCGAGAGCTTTGCGTCTTGTCACCATGTTTTTCTTCATCGGAAATGAGTCCTCACTAGAGTGCGGTCAATCGATGCCAGATCTGGACAGCCGGTCTGGGCCATGGCCGTCACAAGTTCCGACTGCAGGATTTCGAGAATCCGTTGAACGCCGGGTGGTCCGTAGGCCGCCAGACCCCAGCGGATGACTCGGCCGAGACAGACCGCCTTCGCTCCCAGCGCCAGTGATTTCAAAATATCCGAGCCGCTGCGGATTCCGCTGTCAAATAATACTGGAATTCTGGCCGGCACGGCATCCACGATTTCCGTCAGGACCTCCAGCGTGGAGGGGTCATAATCGAGCGAGCGGCCACCGTGATTGGAAACATAGACAGCATCAAAACCATGCTCGACGAAAGCCTTCGCATCTTCGCCTGTCAGGACGCCTTTTACCGCCAGAGGCACAGTGAGCATTTTGCGCACCTGATCGGCATATTGCCAGTTGTACCAGAGCCTTCCTGGGGGCACGCGATAGGGATTGCTGGCTGCCGGAGCCGCGCCGCGTCCGCGTGCGCCTCCGCGTCCTCCACCGCCACCGCCGAGGGGTCCGCCGTTCAAGTGCCGGTCATGTAGCGAATGCTCGTAGTAAGACGCCTGCTGATCGACCGTCATTACGATCGCCTTGGCCCCCGCTGCCAGCGCTTTATCGAGCAGCTCTTTGGTCGAATCCATGTCTTCCTGCGGATAAAGCTGCCACCAGATTGGACTGGTCGCGGCCGCCCCGATCTTATCGACCGAAAAAGACGCATTGGCGCTTATGATCATGGGCGTGTTGGCCGCCGAAGTGGCGCCTTTGTGCGTGCCCATTTCCCCATCAGGATGTAGTGCGCCGTGCGCGGCGCTCGGGGACACCATCATCGGAAAGTTCAGCGGCGTGCCGATAACTTCGGTGGCTGTTTTGACTGAGCTGACGTCCGCAACCCCACGGGGCACAAGTTCAACCCAGTCGAATGCTTCCCGGTTCCGGCGCAACGTGTATTCGCCCTCCGAGCCATAAGCCGTGTATGTGTAAGTCACCCGCGGCAACTTGGCGAACGCCACTGGTTCGAATTCTACAGCAGTTTTGAGCTCTTCCATGGCGGGGATACGGGAATGATCGCGAAACGGATCCTGTTGCGGCTTGAGCAGCGACGCTCCTGCCAGGCCGGCGCCTAATCCGCCAAGAACGCTCCGCCGCGTTGTGCTGGCCTTCTTCATCTGCTGGTTACCTCCAGGCTGGTTACGAGTAGAGCTACCCTCGGTTGTAAATATAGTCCAATCGTTGCATGCTGCGCTGAGCGACTGCTCTTAGGGCGGTTACTTCAGTTCGACAGCGATCCGTTCCACCGGCTGATCGAGCGAGTTCTCTTCGCTGTGGGTCATGGCGCCCGACATGTGCACTTCGCCGGCTTTGCCATTGCCTTGGTCGGTGACGTTCACAACCACGCGGTTCAAGATGTGCTCGTGCTTGGCTCCGCCTTCGTGCGCTCCGTAGCGGACGCGTAGCACACGCACCTGCTCGTTTTCGAGCTCGACTTTGTAATGTTTCGCATCGGTGACGGTGGGGTCGAGTGGAGTGGTGGGCATGGGCGGGCGCGGCGGCGTGTTCTTTAACTCGATTTCGACGATCTGGACCGGGTGGTCGCCGGTGTTCTCGCTTATATTGCCAGGACCGGCCGGACTCCAGCGCACGTCGCCGGCCTTGAACGCGATCTTTTCGACTTTACCGGCCGGGCTAGTCAGCGTTAATCGACCGGGACCCAGAAAAACAAGAACACTGTTCGTCGGATGCTCATGAGCCGGGTTGGTCTGGTGCGGCTGCAGCGTAGCAACGACGGCCCGCGCCTGAGGTGTGTCCACTTTCACATCGCTGGGCGTTTGTGCCATTAGACCGAGACCGGTAAGGATGCAAACGAGTGTAATTCGGAGGGGCATGGATGTTGATTCTACTCCATTGCGAGGAGAGGTTTGTCAGGCCTCAGGCGGAGCGCCAGCATAGCACCAATCGGCAAGAGCACGAGTGAGGCAACGAAGGGGAACACCCAACCGCCAGTGCGGTCGACCAGGTAGCCGAAGGTGAAAACCGAGATTATGCCAGCGACTCCGAAGCCGAAGTTCATGATGCCACTGGCCGAGCCGGCGTAGCGCGGCGCGATATCCATAGGGATAGACCAGATCGGACCGACGATCAGCTCCAGGAAGAAGAAGGCCAGTGAAAGACAGATTGCCGCCACGTTCACTTCGTGGATAAAAACCACCGGCAAAAGAAAAACGAACGCTCCCAGAAAGCCCGTGACTATCACATAGCGGCGCGCGGCGACCAAGCTGCCGGTCTTGCGAAGCAAAGCATCGCTGGCCACGCCGCCCAGGGTATCGCCCACCACTCCGGCCAGAAACACACCGGTGGAAAACAATGCCGAGGCCTGCAAGTTGAGCCGGTAGTTTTGGAAGAAGAACGACGGAATCCAGCTTAGAAAGAGCCAAAGGGTCCAGCCGTAGCAGAAATCGACCATGGTAACCGGGAGCATCCGGCGGGCGAGCCGCAGCCAGGGCACATTGCGGGAACTGCCGCCCGTTGCGCGGGTGGGCAGCGTAGCCAGCTGCTCGGCCGTAATGGCAGGATGCTCGCGCGGGTCATCGCGAAAAAACCACATCCAGATTGCGGGCCATACCAGACTCGCCACGCCTAGAATCACGAAGACCGCGCGCCAGGATCCGAATGCGAGCAGCGCGGTAACGAGCGGTGGAGTCACCGCGTTGCCGATCCGAGCGGCGGCGTGCACGATGCCTTGCGCGAAACCCCAACTTCCCGCCGGCGTCCAGCTTGCCATGGCCCGCGTTGCAGTAGGGAATGCAGCTCCTTCGCCGAATCCGACGGCGAGACGAATCGCAAACAGTGACGCCAGACCTCCGGCCGCGCCTGTTAAAGCGGTAGACAACGCGACCATGATGAGGCAGGCGGTCAAGACCAGCCATGCGCCGAAACGGTCGCCAATCCAGCCGCCGATCAGCTGGAAGAGCGCGTACGGAAATGCGAAGGCGGAGAACACCAGCCCCAGTTCGGTATTGCCCAGCTTTAGATCCGC
>DATHOT010000075.1:0-12677 GCA_035484655.1 Bryobacteraceae bacterium
GCCCTCCGGCCAGCACCCAGGCATCCCGTCCATGTTGCGCGAGAAGGTTCTGAGCATCAGCGGCCGAGGTCGGCTGAAGCAGATCAAAAGCGGGCATGATATCTCGAATTACAGCCATGGCTCTTCTCCTTTTCTCATCTCTATCAAATATGGGCCATCAGCGGATGCTGAGTGGGATGTCCCGCTTCCAGCGACGCCAGAATCGTATCTGCATTGACGGGCGCTCGCCTGAAAACTTCGTCGCCTACGGCATCGGCAAGAGCGTTCAATATCGCCGAGCATCCGCCACCCACCGGAGGTTCGCCGATGCCGCGCGAGCCAACCGGCGTTTCCGGATCCGGAATATCCAGCGCGGCCCACTCCATCTTGGCCGGGATGTCGAGAATGGTGGGCGGCTTGCTGTGATGGAACCTTCGCGAGAGCATGGCTCCTTGCTCCGGATCCATTACCCATTTCTGTCCGATCGCATGGCCGATACCCAGAATTGAGCGGCCCATCACCTGGCCACCGAGCGCCCTGGGATGGAGCACGCTGCCGACGTCTGCGTACGCCAGGAAATCCACCAGATGATACTTGCCCGTTTCCACGTCGACCTCGACTTCAGCGAAGGTGGCAACGTAGGAATACGTGTTGCCGTCGCGTGGATAGGTATCGCGCGCAGACACCACGAGCCCCTGGCCTGCCAGCGCTTTGGCCGACGCCTTGGTGTAACGGTTCACGTCGGGATTGGTTTCGTGACCATCATAAATGCCACCCATCTGAATGGCCTTCTGCGCGGCTTGCGCTAAAGTCATGCCCGCGCCCCCACCTTTGCGGAAGACGCGCTCGTTGGCGACTTCGTAATCCTCGGGCTTGCCGCCCAAGCTTTTCGCGGCGATCTCCTGGAGGCGCCGCTTGGCCTCCATAGCGACTGCGTGCGCGGCGCGGGTCATGGCGTGAGTGGTTTGGCTCCCGCCGGATACACAGCTCCAAGCTACGTTTTTCGTGTTGCTGCCCCAGCAGACGTCGCACTTGTCCCAGGGCACGCCAAGTATCTCAGCGGTCACGCGGTGGACGTCGATGACCGACTCGGTTCCAAGATTACCGATGCCGGATTGGAAGCAGACGCGCCCGTCGGGCTTGATTAACGTGAGCCCGTCAAATCCTACAGAGCCGCCGGAATAGCAACTCATGGAGACACCCACGCCACGCACCTTGGTGCCTATGCGTTTGGGATTGCGCGCGACCCTCTCGTTCCAGTTGAACTTCTCGGCGCCTTGATCGAGCGCCTGCTTGATGAACGAGCTGGTGGCATAAGCCCGCTTCCCTTGCCGGTTTGCCGGTCCGAAAGGCGCCTTGCCTTCGGGAGCGTTGATGCGGCGGATAGCTATTTGATCGAGCCCGAGCTTGCGTGCAGCCTTGGCCAGGATCGGTTCCATCAGCGTGATTCCCTGCATGCCTCCCGGCGCGCTCTGGGCACCGCGTGGCGGAGTGTTGGTCAGCATCGTAAGGCCACGGAACCGCATGGCCTGCGGCTGATATAAGAGCGAGACGATTCGGCCGGAGGTGGGCGCATCGCCAACGGCATCGTAGGGTCCATTGTTGATGATCGAGAACATGTCGACGGCGAGGATGCGGCCATCCTTCGAGAAGCCGACTTTCATCCGGCCCGTCAAGCTGGGCCGGGCCCGTCCGATAAAATGTTCCTCTTCGCGGGTAATCCGCATCATGACCGGGGCGTTGCATTTCTTGGAAAGCAATGCCGGAATGATGAGCGATATTGCCGCCGTTCCCTTGCTGCCGAACCCGCCGCCGGTATATTCGCTGACCAGGACGACGTTGCTGGGATCCATGTTCATCCAACGAGCAATGGCCGGCACCGTTTGTATCATGCTCTGCGTGCCAGTGAAGACATGAACTTTGCCGTTTTGCCAATAAGCCATGGTGGTACGAGGTTCCAGGCATTGGTGGCTAGTGTCGGGCGTAACGAATGTTTCATCCAGAACCAGGGCTGCGTTCTTGAACCCGCCATCCACGTCGCCATACGACCAGGAATTGGCTGGATCGTCGGGAACGTGGCCCATCGGCATGCGGCCCTCTTTGGCTTCCGCGAAGTCGGCCTCGGTCCACTTCACTTCCCTAACCTCAATCGGCGGTGGAGCAGCGGGACGCTCACCAGGCTTCTGCGGGGGCGCAGGTGGACGGTACCACGTATTGCCTCCCACTCTTGCGTTTGGTCCACCCGGGCGCAAGGTCTCGAGCGGATCGATCGCGAAAGGAAGCCGCTCGAATTCGATCTTGATCTTTTCAATTGCTTCGGCGGCGGTGAGTTCATCCACGGCGGCCACAGCGAGAATCGGTTCGCCCTGATATAACGGCTCGTTGGTAAGCCCGCGTTCGCCCAGTTTGTTGGCCTTGATCACCGTACCGTTGTCGGTGAGGCTGTCGGCCGGCGCCGGAAGATCGTCCTCAGTGAGAATTCCCTTTACGCCGGGCATCGCGAGAGCTGCGCTCAAATCCAGATGCTTGACGCGCCCGTGCGGCACTGGGCTGAGCAAAAGCTTGCAGAACAGCATGCCCTCGGCACGGTAGTCTTCGGCATACTTCGATCTGCCGGTTACCTTGGCGTATAAGTCGAGAGTCTGATAATTCTTGCCGATCAGTTTGTGATTGCCTCCATACTGAGGCTCTGTTGACTTCGTAGAGTCAGGAATTCTGCTAGGCATGGTTGGCCTCCCTTGCGATCCCCGCGCCGCGCATAAACGCGGTCAGAATCTTGTCATAGTCCTGGCACCGGCATAGGTTCCCTGAAATGCCGTGCGCCAACTCGGCGCGCGTGGGATTCGGGTTGGTCTTGAGGTATCCCACCGTAGCCATAATGAACCCCGACATGCAGAAGGCGCATTGGAATCCCTGTTCATCAAGGATGCCCTGCTGCACCGGGTGCAGTTTTCCGTCGGCGGCCTGCAGCCCTTCGACCGTCACAACTTTTGAGTTGCGCACCGTGTGCGTGAGCGTCGAGCACGAGTAGCGCGGTACATCGTCGATGAGCACCGTACAGGCCCCGCATTCGGCTCGATCGCATCCGATCTTGGTGCCGGTGAGACCCAGCTTGTAGCGCAGCGTCATCGCCAGCGTCTCCTGCTTCATAACGTCCACACGCCGCTGCTGGCCGTTAACGTTCAGGGTAATCAGGCGCTCGCCCGCACCGGCAGCCGATGCCAAGCTGGACGCGCGAAAGAGGTAGGTCGCTGAGGAGACGCCTGCTCCCCCGGCGATAACCCCTTGAATAAACTTTCGTCTCGAGACCGCCTTCGGCGTATCGTCGGTTTTTTTCATATCTGCTGTATCTGCCATTTCAGGATTACCTCCTTTAACATGCAAGAAAGCCTTCGGTTGAAGGAACGTTTGATCGATGGAAATGATGTCCAGCTGGCTGGGTTGGAACGTGCGTCCGTCTTGATGGCTGGACCGTAGAAGTCCATAGGAGCCTGGTTAATATTATATATCCCATCCTGCCGGAAAACCGAGCCAAAAGCCGGCGGCGTACAGACGCTTTCAGTAACAGGCTCGCTACTTCCGTGCTGCCACCGCAGGTCTGAGGCGCCAAGGCTATTTGCCGATTCGGATGCGGCGCGATGGTCATGCCGCGTTTACTTCATTTCGCCCATCAAGCCGTCGAGACCACGATCCAGGTGCAGCTGTGCCCAGTGGAACTCGGTTTGCAACATTTTAGAGACGTCGTCGCGCGACTTTTTCTGGACCAGCATGTCGTGAACGCGGTTTCGCAACTTCAGCGTGCTGTCGCGGAATTTGGCCATTTCCTGTTTCGTTGTGACTACGCCGTGGCCTGGAACCACGGCGTCAAAGTCGAAGTTCCAGCGCGGATTCGAGCGTTTTGGGCCATTCTTTGCCGCTGCCCCCGCCCGCGTAGTCGATTAGTTGGGGAGTGGCTTCGCCGAAGGTGAACATGTCGCCCGCCGCCAGCGTACGATCGGCCGGAAACAAGACCACCATGTCGCCATTGGTGTGAGCGCGCCCGAAGTGATACATCTCCACGTTCTTGCCGCCCAGATAGATGTGCGCGTGATGCTGGATCGCGATGCCCGGCAGACCCGGCTGCTTGCCGTCCACCATGTTCTGGCGAGCCTCCTCGGTTGCCACCACGATGGCATTCATGTCTTGCATCTTCGCGTTTCCGCCGCTGTGGTCGGCGTGATGATGCGTATTGACGACGTACTTGATCGGCTGGTCGGTCACCTTTTTCAACTGCTCCAGGATGCCGTTGTGGTCGACGTCGAATTTATCGTCGACCAGAAGGACGCCTTCACTGGTAATCAGAGCCGTGGAGTTGCCGGGAACGATATCGTTGTGGATGACATAGAGATCGTCTTTCACCTTGATTAGATCCAATTTTGCCGGGGGCGGGCCTTGGGTGTAGGCCACCCATAAGCCGGCCAGCAGCAGCACCGCCGCGCTAAGACGGATGATCGAGCTTTTACGCATAGGTAGATTGTGACATGAGTCAACTTCAAGATCATCGTTCCGCAGGTGCCGCCGAGCACTTAAAATGTAGACACATGAGAATCGGAGGTGAATCATGTTGCGGAGCATGATGGGCGCGGCTGCGCTTGTCGCCTGCGGGTTGTCGACATTGCAGGCGGGCTCGACGTTGGTCCTGAGCGCGGACGGCATTACAGTTTATGACACCGTAAATAACATCAGCTGGCTCGCCGACGCCAATTTGCCGGCCACCAATCGATTCGGCCTTCCGGTATGCAGCACTTCTGGCCTGCAACCGTGTGTAAACCCAAGCGGCTCGATGAGCTACCAGAGCGCGGCCGCGTGGGTGAGTGCCATGAACGCCACCAACTATCTGGGGCACACCAACTGGCAGCTGCCGACCACACCGACAACCGACAAGGGCTGCGGGAAGACGGGGCCGCAAAACAATTCGTTCGGGTTCGATTGCTCGCTTGGCGCGCTGGGTTCGCTGTACTACAATGCGTGGGGGCTGAAGCCGCCCAATACCGCGGTTCCCATCCCCCACAACACGGCCGGTCCCTTCAGCAATTTCCAACCTTATCTATATTGGTCGCAAAGCCCTGGCCAGGGCGGCAATGCCACGCTATCGTTCAACAGCGGATTCCAGGGCGCCAATACCGTGGACAATTTTCTGTATACACTGCCGATGATCCCAGGCAAAATATCTGGAACGCCGCCCGCCACGGGCAATGGGCTGGAAGTCAATCCAGGCGGACAAACCGTCTATGATCCTGTGACGAACGTCACTTGGCTGGCGGACGCCAACCTGGCGGCCACTAGCACCTTCGGTCTTCCGCCTTGCAACAATCCGACCAGCCCGGCGTTATGTGTCAATCAGGATGGCGCGATGACGTTGGCTTCAGCCAATCAATTCATCGCCAACATGAATTCCTACAATGGCTCCGGCTACCTCGGTCAGACAAGCTGGGAATTGCCCCCGATTGACCAGAGCTGCACCGGATATAAATGCGCGGACGCCGGCAACCCAATGGCGGAATTGTTCTATGACCAGTTGGGTTTGAGCGCGGGCACGCCCGTGGCCGCTACGCCCGACGTTGCTGCCGGCCCGTTCCACAACATACAGCCCTATCTATATTGGACCTGTGGAGCGGCAATGATTACGGACCCGTGCGGCACGCCTCCAGCCCCCGGCTTCGAGTGGAGCTTTTCCTTTGGCAATGGTTTCTTGGGCACCGATATTCTGATGAACGATTTGTATGTCACCGCGTATTTTGTCGGTAATCGAATCTCGGCTTCCGGTCCAGTGATTGCAGAGGTCGCCAATGCCGAGGGCGAGAGTCCGGCCATCGCGCCCAATACCTGGGTGGAGATCAAGGGCGTTAATCTCGCGCCCTCGGGTGATTCGCGCATCTGGCAAGGCTCGGACTTCATGGGCACTCAAATGCCGACCGAGCTGGATCAAGTCAGCGCGACGGTGAACGGCAAGAACGCGTATGTCTACTACATCAGTCCGACGCAGATCAATGTGCTCACGCCGCCCGATGCGATGAACGGCGCGGTGCAGGTGGTGGTCACCAACAATGGAGCCGCAACCGGGGCGTTTACCGCTCAGGCCCAACCGCTCTCGCCGTCATTTTTTGTCTTCAATGGTGGGCCCTACGCCGCAGCCACGCACGTGAACGGAACTTTTCTCGGACCGGCATCTTTATACGCCGGAGTCACCACGCCCGCCCAGCCGGGCGAAACCGTGGTTCTGTATGGAAACGGGTTTGGGCCAACATCGACGCCGGTCGTGAGCGGATCGACGGCCCAAACTGGGAGTTTGTCGCCGCTGCCCGTGATCAAAATAGGAGGAATCGCGGCGACCGTGCAATTCGCGGGCCTGGTCGCCGCAGGCCAGTATCAATTCAACGTGGTGGTGCCATCCAATCTCGCAAACGGCGACCAATCGATCACCGCCACTTATGGCGGCCAGACCACTCAAGCTGGAACGTTGATCACCGTCCAGAACTGACCGGGTGGTTTTCCAGCGGGCGCGAGATCAACTGCGGCTCGGGCGTGGGCGACTGTGGCGCCGCATCCAACGTTTTGCGGTCCAGTTCCACGGCGCCGATCCGTCCATTCTCCGCACTCTGCACCACCACGCGCACTCTCTGCGTCTTAGGCGGAACGCGCAGTCTCATGGGCATTCTCGTTATCACGTCGGCTAGCCGTGTGGCATCCTGAGTGTCTACGGACACCGTCAAAGATTCCACCTTCGAGGCTAAAACATCTCCGCGTTCAGTCCGGCTCGCCGCAGCCAGCATCAGTTCAGTCGTGCTCGCTCCATTGTCGGTCGGTTGCCAGACCATGTTTCCGGATTTCAGCACGACGGTAAACTCTACCCGGCCCGTGTCCGGATGACGCACGAGGCCTTCTATCGTCAGCGGGAGTGCCAGAAACGGAATGGTCGACTGTGCCGCCTCGGCGATGTCGATCATGTTCTTGTTGCGAGGATGGGCCGGCGTACCTTCGTCGGGCGCAAAGTACCCGGCCTTCGTGAGCGCTCGCAGAGACGGATCGCGCAGGGTGACACGAACCCGGCGGAACTTGCCGTCGGCATTACCCGCGTCAGACTCGTAAGTCAGCGTATAGTACTCCGAACCCAGTTCCTGCGAGCGCTTGATCTCGTTGTCAATGTCGTTCCGATTGTAAAAGAGATTGCCTCCGGTCTCATTCACGAATACGCCAAAGTTGATATCCCCCGAAAAGGGATCGTCGTCGCCGATATTATCGTCCGCGGAGATCTTGCTCAAGTTAAAGCCAACGGCCTCGACACGCAGTCCCGGATAAATAACAAACAAGGACATCCGCGCGTCCACCAGCATGTTGGTGGTGTCATGTACATACCGGTTCAGGTTGTCCACTATCGAGCCGGTTAGGCGCGCAGTAATCAAACTGGGCCCGCCATGGCCAACCCACACAATGTTCTTTCGACCCGTTATGCCTTTGTTCTGCAGCGCGATTTGCTGCAGCGCGTCGATCGATTGCACAAACCGCTCCGGCCAGAAGGCCCCGTTCATCACTTTGTAAGGCAGCACGGCCGGCACATGATCCAACGCGTTTAACAGGTCCGCCTTGTTCCGGGTATAACCTTGCACCATTTCGAGCGACCTGTTGCCCACCATCAGAAGTTCAGCAGGTGAACTCAGTTGTGCAGGCTGCGCCGCCAGATACTTCCGCACCTGAAAGCGTATATAGGCGAAGTCCTCGAATTTGGAATTCAAGAGGTCCAGCACGAGAACGGTTGCAGGCGCCTTACCCGATGGGTTCTCGCCCGCGGGATTCACATCCACATGCGAATCGGGCGCCTCAAATGAGAAGATACGCTGCTGCCTCTTGTTTTCGGTAATGGTGAAGTCATCTTTAGCCAATCCCTTCACCACCGGCCGTCCCTTGCGATCCAACACGGTCACATCCAGAAACACCAGGCGCGTCGTCACGCGAAAGGTCGGGGTACCGGAGGGAGTTGGTTGGGCCTGCGCCTTCAACGGTTGAAGGGAAAGCAAACCCGTTAGCGTGGCCACCCACAACGTCTTCAGAGGCATATGGGCCTCACTGCTCCGTTTATAGATTATTCGGAGCCGACCGATTTGGCCATACCAGACGTGTGGTAATTTCTTGCGATCACTCTAAGTAGTCGGGGAGCTATCTGCCGGCGAGCGAGGCTTCCGCTCTACTTGCCTCAGACGGGCCACCAGATGAGTGTGATTGTACTTGCGTGCCAAATCAAGCGCGTGTATCGCCACACTCGCGACGAGTTTGACGCCGAAGTAATTGGCAGGTCGGAGACCTGCACCACATGCAACCTACTAGTGGGTGGCTTTGTAGTAGAAGCGCTCGTGCACTACTTGGCCGTTTTTCCATCGGCGGGATGAGACTTGCTGCATCTTGACCCGGCCGCCGCCGCCCTTGAAGGTGACGTCGTACTCCCACTCGGAAAAGGAAGCGTCGCCATTCACCGCTTCGCTCAGCAGCTTCGCTCCATGGAACTGTTCCACGGAATTTATGAACTCCTGTTCCCGCTTCCGGTTCACTTCCTTCCCCACGAAAGGCTCAGAGTCGTTTTCCCGCATGACACAGTCATGGGCGTAAAATTTTTCGAAAGCGTTCAGGATATCACCTGAAAGGATCGCCTGGTTCAACTCATGATCCAGCTTGGCGATGTTAGGTTGAGATTGGGATGCTGTGCTCATGGGCTTCAGATGCTGGCAGGATTGGAAAGGTTTCGACCTTTAATATGCCGCTTCCAGCAGTGTAACGACTTCTTCACGGCTGAGCGGCCTATCCATTACCTGTGATTGCTCTAGGGCTTGCGCGCTGCGCGGTCGCGATCGAGAGCGGCCGCCTGGAGATTCATGGAATCGAAACACTCCGAATTCTTCGGCGATGGGTCCAAAGCGCTGAGCTGCGACTTGGGCCATGTGGTCGGGATCGCAATATGGATCAGCTCCCGTCCGGTATGCGCTCCGGGTTTAACCCCTTCGATAAGCTGATGCGCGGTAGTGAGATCCGATCCGGTTGAGAATCGAATAAGCGGCACCTTGCACATGTCGATGGGGCTGCCGCCGCCCAAACTTACCAGGCAGTCGGCGCCGGACCGGCGAATACGGCAACGCAGCACGATCCGGCGGCCTTTACAACTTTGTGGAGGAGCGGACCAGCTTGAAATCACCAACCGGAATTTCCGGCGGCATCAGTTCGCCGATCCGGCGCGTCCCCACAGTTTCTTGGACGCGATCTCGGCGCCTTCGGCCAGAGAGCGCAGCTTCATCCAGCAGAAGGGCGGATAAATGGGGCCGAAGCCCGCGAAGGTGCCGAATCCGCAGTCGCTGCCGGCAATCACGCGGTCGCGGCCAACCACGTTGGCATAGCGGAGAATGCGCTGCGAAACAACTTCAGGGTGCTCGATATAGTTAACGGTGGAGCTGATGACGCCCGGCACCAGAACTTTATCCTGCGGCAGTTTCTGAGTTTCCCAGAGCTCCCAATCGTGCTCGTGGCGCGGGTTGGCAGCTTCCAGCACCAGCGCTTGCGGCTTGGCTTTGAGAACAATGGGGAGAATCTTGGCCAAAGGGATGTCATGCGTGTGAGGGCCTTCATAATTACCCCAGCACACGTGCAGACGCACGCGATCCGCGCGTATGTTCAGTAGCGCGTGATTCAGCGCCTCCACCTGCAGGGCGGCGTTGCGCAGAAACTCGTCATCGTCGACGCCTCGAAACTTGATGTGACGTCCCATCGCCAGGTCGGGACAATCCAGTTGCAGAAGCAGCCCGGAATTGACGATGGCCTCATACTCGGGACGCATGGCTTCGGCGAGCGCTTCCAGGTACGCCTCATGCGACGGGTAATATTCGTTGGGCTGGAAGACGGCGATCAATCCAGGCGACGCGGCGTTCAAGAATCCTTCCACCGCGGTCGAGCGCGCGAGAGCGTCCTTCATGCGGGCGATATCGCGCTGCACCGGCCCGAGGTCTTTAGTCTTGATCGGGGCCTTGCATATCGGCCGAAGATACTTTGGCGACGCGCCCATCTTGACCAGGCGGTCGCGGAATTCCGGATACTCATCCAGATCCTGCGGCGTGGCACGTGGAACCTCGCCTGGCTCAAATCCGGTGATCCGGTGGCGGATGTATGTCGCGTAGCTGATCTTGCTCATCTCGCCATCGCTCATGACATCCACGCGGGATTCGGCTTGATGGTCCACGGCGTCACGAACGCCTCGGGCGATGACGTTTTCGAATTTTGTGGCGTCAAAGCCTTCGCCTTTATCCTGCGCAAAAAGCACATCGACGACTTCCTGCGGGCGGGGCAGGCTGCCTACGTGGGTGGTGAGAATACGGTCGGTGCTTTGCTTCATAAGTGCGTCAGAATAGCATGTTTTCCACAGCGGGGACGAACTGGAACGGTATAAACTCGTTTGGAAGGAGCGCTCCCTAAATGACGATTCAGCATTCGAGACGCTGTGCTTTATTAGCCGCGATTTCAATGGCCATCCTGATCCCGGGAACGGCTCAACAACGCCACGCACAGCCGCCCAAATCGGTAAGACTCTATATATTCGATTGCGGCGTCTTAAACATTGTCGACCCGGAGCGTTTCCGCCTGCAGCGGGACGAGATCGTAACCAACATCATGTCCGCCCCATGCTTTCTGGTGGCGCATCCGAAAGGCACGCTCGCATGGGACGTGGGAGTAATACCGGACATTGCGCTTAAGACCCCCGGAATTCCGATCGGCCAAGGCTACGCAACTGTGACCAAGCCCCTGAAGGCGCAGATGGCTGAAGCCGGTTATAGTCCAGCCGACATCACCTATCTGGCTATCTCGCATTATCATTACGACCACGTGGCGAACGCCAATCAGTTCGCCGGCGCCACCTGGCTGGCCCGGCAAGTCGAACGCGATGCGATGTTTGCAGAATCGGCGCCAACCAAACTCAACTATTACGCCAACTACAGCGCCCTCAAGGACAGCAAGACGATCATTCTGAAAGAGGATGAATACGACGTGTTCGGCGATGGCACTGTCATCCTCAAGTCTGCGCCCGGCCACACGGCGGGACACCAGGTTTTATTCTTGAAACTGGCGAAGACCGGACCCGTGGTGCTCAGTGGCGATCTTTATCATTATCCGGAAGAGCGCACGTTGAACCGGGTGCCGATTTCCGATTTGAATCAAGAGCAGACAGCGCAATCGAGAGCGGCGATCGAGGTGTTTCTCAAGAAGACCGGCGCGCAGTTATGGATACAGCACGATTATGTTGGCAATTCGAAGTTGAAAAAATCCCCGGCCTATTACGAGTGACGCGTGCCTCATTCGCGACGCAGGGCCACCGCCGGGTCGATTCGTAGCGCGCGATGCCCGGCTACCACGGATGCCGTCAAAGCCACTAGCCCGAGCAGCAGAGCGACGCCGGCGAACGTCAGCGGATCCTCGGGAGAAATTCCGAAAAGAAAGGTCGCTAGAACGCGTGTCAGGGCAAGCGCGCCCAGTAATCCGATGAATTGGCCCGCGCCGATCATAGCGAACGCCCGCCGCACAATCATCGCCATAATGTTTGAAGGCCGCGCCCCGAGCGCCATTCGAATCCCGATCTCATTGGTACGTTGAGAAACCGACCAGGCCACGACACCAGCGATCCCAATAACCGCGAGAATCAGCGACAGCACGGCGAAAGCGCCGATTAAAATGGTGCGGAGGCGTGGCTGCGAAACGGACTCGGCGAGGACTTCGTCCATGGTCCGAACGGCGGCCACGGGCTGATCGGCATCGATGGCGAGAACCTCCCGGCGCGCCACTGATGCAATGCCGGCTGGTCCGCGGGTGATCAGATACATCGTGAGGAACGGGCGCTGGCGATAGGGCACGTACAACTCGTTGTAGGGATTGTTGTCGCCCAGGCCGCCGACCTTGACGTCCGCGGCGATTCCCACAATTTCGACTGTAATGGACTCGCGCGCGTAGATCACGTGCCGGCCGATGGGATCTTCCTTCGGCCAGAATCGGCGCGCCATGGTTTCATTGATAATCGCCACCTGACGAGTTGCCGCCGTGTCCGCCGGGGTAAACACGCGGCCGCGGATAAGTGGGATGCCCAGCGTTTGAAAATAGCTGGGGCTGATGCTGTGCAGGAAAAACGTGGGCGCTTTGGTGGGATCCAGAGCCGGCCGCCCTTCGATGTTGAAGAAGTACCCGATAGCGCGATTCACCGGTAGCGCATTGGCCACCGCCGCATCGCGAACGCCGGGAATCACGGAGGTCCGATCGAGCACCCGATCATAAAAGGCGGACTGCTCAGTACGCTGCGGATAGCGCGCACTGGCCAGCCCGATACGCATGGTCAAGAGATTTTGGGGGTGAAAACCGGGATTGACATTTTCCAATCGCAGAAAACTTCGCATCAGCAAGCCCGCGCCCGTGAGCAGGATCATCGCCAGCGCGACCTCGGAGATGATCATGACTCCGCGTAGGCGTCCACCACCGGAGAGGGTACGGCCGCTCGCTTTCAAGGCATCGTTCAAATCAACTCGCGACAAGTGCATTGCCGGACCGAGGCCGAATACGATTCCAGTGAGCAGCGCAATCGCCACGGTGAAGAACAGAACCGTGACATCGACGTGGATTTCATCCGCTCGCGGCAATATTTG
>DATHOT010000076.1:0-13642 GCA_035484655.1 Bryobacteraceae bacterium
TGTCGTCGCACGATTCGAAGACGCTGTATTACGGCGGCAACTACCTGTTTAAATCGACCAACCGCGGCGATTCGTGGACAAGACTCGGTCCTGATCTCACTACCGGCGTCGACCGCGACAAGCTACCGATCCTGGGCAAAGTTCCCGATAAGGATACGCTGTCTCGCCACGATGGCGTGCAGAATTATCCGTGCGCGACGACCGTAGCTGAATCGCCGGTGCGCGCTGGTGTGCTGTGGGTCGGAACCGACGACGGCAATTTGCAAGTGACGCGAGACGACGGCAAGACTTGGACCAACGTCGTAGGAAAGGTGCCCGGCCTGAAGAAGGGCGCGTACGTCGCCAAGGTGGAAGCATCGCATCGCGACGAAGGCACGGCGTATGTGGCCTTCGATAATCATCGCGCCGACGATTTCGCGATCTACCTCTACATGACCACCGACTTCGGCCTAACCTGGAAGCGCATTACCGACGGCATTCCGGAAGAGGCCGGCACGCTGCATGTGGTCCGCGAAGATCCTCGCAATCCGAATCTCTTGTTCGCAGGGACCGAGTTCGGGCTCTTTGTATCGTTCGACCGCGGAGCGAAGTGGGAGAAAATGCGCAACGGGCTGCCTACCGTCCCGGTGGATGACATCGCCATTCATCCCCGCGATCACGATCTGATCCTCGGCACGCACGGACGATCCATCTGGATCATGGACGACATCACTGCGCTGGAGCAGATGAGCGACAACGTGCTCTCCGCCGATCTGCATTTGTTCGACATGCGCTCCGGCACGTCGTTCCACATCGCCAATTTCAAGGGATTCACGGGCACGCGCGAGTTCATCGCGGCCAACCCACCTTATGGCGTGGTGATCGATTACTACTTGAAAGCCAAATTGGAAGGCAGGAATCCAGTCAAGATCACAGTGACCGACAAGGCCGGCAACAAGATCCGGGAATTAACTGGGCCAGGCGACGCGGGTATCAATCGTGTGAATTGGGATCTCCGCTACGACTCGCCGGCGCAACCGCCACGAGTTAACCGGCCTGGTGGTACCGCTCAGCCGGGTGAAAATGCCGAGGAAGAAGTCGCGGCTGGTGGCGGGCGTGGCGGCGGAGGAGGAGGTGGCGGAGGCCCCTTCGGATTCGCAAACCGTGGTCCTCTGGTCGATCCCGGCGAGTACAATGTCGCAATCGCCGCCGCGGGCAAGAACGAATCGAAAAGCGTGGCCGTCGAAGAAGACCCGCGAATCACATTGGCTGCTACGGATCGCGCCAAGCGCCGCCAGGCTCTGACAAAGCTTTATGGAATGGCGCGCGATGCCGAAACCGGCCGCAGGAAAATCGTGGCGATACGAACCTCTCTCACCACCTTGACCGACTCCTGGAAGCGGCCCGGCGCTTCGCAGCCGCCCGAGCCGGTCAAGAAAGCGGCTGACAATCTGCTGGCGCAGGTCAAGGAAATAGCTGGTCTTTTCGAAGTCGATCGCCAGGGCGGGCTCGGATCGGCGGGGCCTCCGTTGACGTTTACGCCGCCGCCGTTGAACCAGAAGATCGGCCGGTTGATGAGCTCGATCGATGGCTATGCGGCCGCGCCCACGGATCGGCAATTGACCGATATCGATTTGGCGTCGACAGAACTTGGGCCGGCTTTGGCGTCGGTCAACAAGCTGACCAATGAGGACGTGCCGCGGTTGAACAAGATGATGGCGGACGCTGGGGTTCCGTACGTGAGCGCAGGGCCTGGCGGGCAGTGACGTGAAGACCGCGATGAGTCCGGCCAGTGGAGCTTGACCGGCCGAACTCGTCGTGGGTAATGCCCCTCTCCTCCGAGGGTCAAAATGCTGCAACCGTTGTGAGACGGGCTGGTGGCACTACCATGAACGGCACGCGCCGTCCGGAATTCTTTTACTAGGTTTTACCCCCAAACTGCGATCATGGGTCCCATGCCGCTCTTAAGTGCACTCGTCGTGCCAAGACGGTGAAGCCTATAACCAGCGTGAAATGAAGAGTTAATACTCACCGACCGGCGAGCAAGGAGTGGGCAAGCGACGAATTGTCCCGTATGTGGAGGACAGTATGTCCTATCGAAACCAGCAACTGGAAACCAGAAACCGGAATAGGTATACTTATAATTGTCCTCGTAGAGGCGCGGAGGCCATCAGTAGCCGGTTGCGCGGTTCCGGGAGTCTCGGAGCAGCCGGTCGAAAGGGGCCAGTTTCATCTCCGCCGAAATCGGCTGCGGCAGCTCTCGCCCGGCGCGATTGGGGGGTAAGGCTAAGACCTGCCCACTGTCATCCGGATCTGGTTTACTGCGGATCGGATGGAGCGCTACCGGGAAGCACGCGCACGTTGTCGGCGCGTCCCCTCCTCCATCCCTCCCAATTGCGTATGAATATTTTCGAACTAACGCGCGCGCTGGTGGACGTCGAGTCGATCAGCGGAAATGAAGAGCGCATGGGTAATGTGCTGTTCGAACACCTGTCGGAACTGGCCTCGAAATACGCGGGGCACGCCGAGCGAATTCAAGTGGAACCCAAGCGCTTCAACGTGTTCGCGTGTTGGGGCAATCCGGTTGTAACACTCTCCACCCACATGGACACGGTTCCACCGTTTTTCCCGTCGCGAGAGGACGAAACGCACATCTGGGGCCGCGGTGCGTGCGATACCAAAGGCATCATTGCCGCGATGCTCTCCGCGGTGCGTGAGTTGCTAGAGGAAGGTACGCGTGACATTGGGCTCCTGTTCGTGGTCGGTGAAGAACGAAACAGCACGGGAGCCTTTGCGGCCGCCAAGGATCCTCGTGGGTCGAAATTCTTAATCAATGGCGAGCCCACCGAAAACAAGCTGGCCATTGGCTCGAAAGGCGCGCTGCGACTGGAGTTCATTGCGAGCGGCCGGATGGCGCACTCAGCCTATCCGGAGCTGGGCGAATCGGCCATCGAAAAATTGCTGGATGCGCTGAACGAAGTGCGTCGCATGCCGCTGCCAGTGGACAAGATTCTGGGGGCGAGCACGGTCAATATCGGGACTATTTCAGGAGGCCGCGCGCCCAATGTAATCGCCGATCATGCCCAGGCCGAAGTTTTTATCAGGCTGGTGGACGACGGCGCCGCGACGCGCCAAGTCCTAAAACAAACGGTGAAGGGAATCGAGGTGCGCGAGGTCCTGCTGGTGCCCGCCGTGCATATGGGCTCGCTCGCGGGTCTGGAGACAACCGTGGTCGCATTCACCACCGACATTCCTGCGTTCGGCGAAAGCTGGGGCAAACCGTATCTGCTGGGGCCGGGATCGATTCACGTGGCCCACACGGCCGAAGAGCGCATTCCGAAGAATGAACTGGTGGAATCAGTCCAGATTTACAAGCGAATGGTCAAGCAACTAACGAGAAACTAGAAACCAGAAACTAGAAAACCTTTATGTCACCAAGAATAGAAGTAGGTATTTTAGGGGCGACCGGGATGGTCGGCCAGCGGTTTGTGAAATTCTTGCAGGACCATCCGTGGTTCGAGATCACCTGGCTGGGCGCCAGCGATCGCTCGGCGGGCAAGACCTATCGAGAGGCGACGAGTTGGCGGCTGGATGGCGTAATGCCGTCCAACGTCGAGAACATCAAGGTGGAAGATTGCAAGCCTGGCAATGCTCCGCGCCTGGTCTTTTCCTCCATGGACGCTTCGGTCGCAACCGAGATCGAGCAGGCGTTCGCGCAGGCTGGGCACGTCGTTGTTTCCAACTCGCGCAATCATCGCATGGAGCCGGATGTTCCTTTGCTTATTCCCGAGATCAATCCGGATCACTTGAAAATCATCCCGCTGCAGCAGCGGCGGCGTGGTTGGAAGGGGCAGATCGCGACCAATCCGAATTGCTCAACCATGGCTCTGGCGTTGGCGCTCGTTCCGCTGAAGCCGTACGGCATCAAGCGGGTGCTGGCGACCACGATGCAAGCTATCTCGGGGGCGGGTTATCCAGGCGTCGCTTCCATGGACATCAACGCCAATGTGATTCCGTTCATCGGCAGTGAAGAAGAAAAGATGCAGCAGGAGACGCAGAAAATCCTGGGCGAGTTCACGGGCGACGCGATCCGGCCGCTAGCCGCAAAGGTGAGCGCGCACTGCAATCGCGTGCCGGTAGTGGACGGACACATGGTGGCTACCAGCATCGAACTGGAGCACAAGCCCGGACTGGCAGAGCTGATTGAGGCGATCGGAAATTATCGCAGTGTACCGCAAGAGCGCAAACTGCCGAGCGCGCCGCCGCGGCCTGTGATCTACATGGAGCAGCAAGATCGGCCGCAGCCTCGCCGCGACGCCGAGCGCGAGCGTGGAATGGCGGTGTTCGTGGGACGCCTGCGGGAATGCCCGGTGCTCGATTATAAATTCATGGCGTTGGGGCACAACACTATTCGGGGCGCGGCTGGAGCGGCGGTCCTCAACGCCGAGCTTATGTATTCCGAGGGGCTTCTTGACTAACACGTGGCGCACGCACTCGTGCGTGCCGCGTTCACACTCGTGTGAACGCCTCGGGGTGTTGACATGATCGTAATGAAATTCGGCGGGACCTCGGTCGAATCCGCCGAAGCCATCGAGCGCGTTATTGGAATCGTCCGGTCCAGGCTGGATCGCAGGCCCGTGGTCGTGGTCTCCGCGATGGGCAAGACCACTAATCGGCTGCTGAAGATCGCCAACCTCGCTGTTACCGGCCAGCGTGACGAGGCTTTGCGCGAATTGGTGGCCCTCCGCGATTATCACTTGCGCGAGTCCGGCATGGAGCGCACCGTGGACGAGCATTTCCAGGAGATCGCGGAGTTGGTGAAAGGGCTGGCGGTGCTGGGCGAGCTGACACCGCGTTCCATCGACGCGATATCGAGTTTCGGGGAACGGCTGTCCAGCCTGATCGTCACTAATATGTTCCAGCATCGCGGTCTTAGCGCGATGCACGTCGATTCGCGCAAGGTAATTGTCACCGACCGCCGGCACACGCAGGCCGTTCCTTTGTTCGAGCAGACCTATGCGAAGCTGGCCGCGACCATTCCGCCGCTGACCAAAGATCATGTAGTAGTGATGGGCGGTTTCATCGCCGCCACCGAGGATGGCGTCACCACCACTCTGGGCCGCGGTGGATCCGATTTCACCGCATCCATCGTGGGAGCGGGCATCGGAGCCGAGGAGATCCAGATCTGGACCGACGTCGACGGCATGTTGACGGCCGATCCGACGATTGTGCCCGATGCTCATCGCGTGAAGGTCATTTCGTTTACCGAAGCGGCCGAAATGGCGTACTTCGGTGCGAAAGTGTTGCATCCAGCGACGGTGGTGCCGGCGATTGACCGCAATATTCCGGTTTTGATTTTGAACTCGCGGCGGCCTCAAGTGGATGGCACCCGCATCGTTTCCGAAGCGGTAGCCAGCAAGAACGTCGTGAAGTCGATCGCCTGTAAGAGTAAGGTGGTGGTGATGAACATCCGATCCACGCGCATGTTCATGGCGCACGGTTTCATGCGGCGGATCTTCGAAATTTTCGATCGCTATGAGACCTCGGTGGATATGGTCGCGACTTCCGAGGTCAGCGTTTCGCTCACCATCGACCAGCCCGAACGCGTGGAGGCTATCACCGGCGCTTTGCGCGAGTTCGCCGACGTTTCCGTGGACGAAAATCAGGCTATCATCTGCATGGTGGGCGAAAATATCCGGCACAGCCCGGGCGTTGCGGCGCGAGTGTTCAAAGCGCTGGGCAGCATCAATGTCCGCATGGTGTCGCAGGGGGCTTCGGCGCTCAATTTGGGCTTTGTGGTGGCAGGCAAAGATTTAGCGGCCGCGGTACCAGCGCTGCACAGCGAGTTTTTCAGCGAACTTGATCCGGCGGTATTCGATGCCTAATCTCGCCATCGTCGGCTACGGCAAAATGGGCCGTCTGATCGACCAACTGGCGCCCGAGTACGGGTTCACGGTTACCGCGCGCGTCGACATCGGCCGCGATGAACCGCTCCAAGGCGCCGACGTCGCGGTAGAGTTTTCGGTGCCGTCTTCGGTCGCCGGTAATGTCGCCAAGATAGCTGCTCTACGCATCCCGATGGTCATCGGAACAACCGGCTGGGCGGACCATCTCACCGAGGTGAAGTCGATCGTCGCCAAGTACGATTCGGCGCTGGTCTGGAGCCCTAATTTCTCGATCGGCGTCAACGTATTCACGCGGCTGGTTTCTGAAGCCGCCGGCTTGCTCAAGAACGAGAAAGAATATGGCGCCTGGGCGTGGGAGATTCATCACGTAACCAAGAAAGATGCACCGTCGGGCACACTGCTCAAATTAGTCGAACACATGAAGGCGGCGGGATTCGTCCGGCCGATCGACACTAGCTCCAGCCGCGCGGGCGCGCACCCCGGCACGCACGAGATCGGCTTCGATTCCGCCGCTGACACCATTACCCTACGCCACACCGCGCGCAGTCGAGAAGGCTTCGCCCGAGGCGCTTTGAAAGCGGCACAATGGATTATAGGGCGCAAAGGATTTTTCGAATTCAGCGACGTTCTATTTGGAGGTTGACATGTTATTTCAAGGCTGCGGCACCGCGATGGTCACACCGTTCCGGAAGGACGGCTCTTTGGACGAAATCACGCTTCGATCGCTGGTGAAACGCCAGATCGACGAAGGCATCAACTTCCTGGTTCCGTGTGGGACCACGGGCGAGAATCCCACGCTCACGCGCCAGGAACATCTGCGTGTGGTCGAGATCACCCTCGATGAAACCAAGGGCCGCGTGCCGGTGCTGGCCGGCGCGGGCGGCTACAACACCGTCGAAGTGATAGAGCTCGCCAAGGAGATCAAGGGCATGGGCGCGGACGGCATTCTCTCCGTCACGCCGTACTACAACAAGCCGACACAGGAAGGACTCTATCAGCACTACAAGGCGATCGCTTCAGCTGTAAAACTGCCCATGATCGTGTATAGCGTGCAAGGGCGCACAGGTGTGAATGTCGAGCCTTCCACGCTAAGGCGACTCTCGGAGATCGACTACATCGTCGGTGTCAAGGAAGCGTCCGGCAACATCGGCCAACAGGCCAACGTGATTCAACAAGTGCCTTCCGACTTCGCGGTGCTTTCAGGCGACGACGCCATTACTATTCCGCTGATCGCGCTGGGCGGCCATGGCCTGGTTTCTGTGGTGGCCAACGAAATTCCAGGCGAAATGACTGACCTGGTCCAGCGCGCGCTGGCCAACGATTTCGCCGGTGCCCGCGAGTTGCAGCACAAGTACATGGCGCTCATGGAAATTAATTTTGTCGAATCGAATCCGATTCCAGTGAAGGCCGCGATGGCTCTCATGGGTCTTCTGGAGCCGGTTTATCGGCTGCCCCTGTGCCCGGCCAATCCTGCAAATTTGGCAAAGATCGAAAAGGTGCTCGAAGGGCTTGGACTGCTGGCCGGCCGGAGCGTGCATGCAGGCTGAGATCGAGAAACTGTTCGACGAAAAACCTCAAGTCTACACCTTCGAACATTTCCGTCTCTTCCAGAAATTCAAACAGGCGTTGAACGCCGGTGAGATTCGCGCCGCTGAACCGGATTCCTCGGCTAAGACCGGTTGGCGCGTGAATACCTGGGTGAAGAAGGGAATCCTGGTCGGCTTCCGCATGGGCGTTACTGTGGACATGTCGATCAACACCGCGCGCCAGCCGTGGTTCGACAAAGCCACATTTCCGGTTCAGCGCATTACGCTCGATCGCGGTATCCGCATCGTGCCCGGCGGATCGAGCATCCGTGACGGCTGCTTCATCGGCAAAGGCGTCACCTGCATGCCGCCGATGTTTATCAACACAGGGAGCTGGGTGGGCGATGGCACGATGGTCGATTCGCACGCGCTGGTGGGAAGCTGCGCGCAGGTTGGCAACAATTGCCATATTTCCGCGGCCGCCCAGATCGGCGGTGTGCTGGAGCCAGTGGGCGCGTTGCCGGTAATCATCGAGGACGACGTTCTGGTGGGCGGAAACTGCGGCGTGTATGAAGGTACGGTGGTGAAGCGCCGCGCGGTGCTTGGTTCGGGTACAATCCTCAACCGGTCGACGCCGGTTTACGACGTCGTGCGCGGTGAGATCTACCGGGCCACCGACGACGATCCGCTGATGATTCCCGAAAACGCCGTCGTGGTTCCGGGCACGCGCGCTATCACCACCGGACCAGGCCTGGATTGGGGCCTCTCGTTGGCCGCGCCCGTGATCGCAAAGTATCGCGACTCGAAGACGGACACACGGATTCAGCTTGAGCACCTGCTGAGATAATCTAGCGTGGCCTGAGCAGTCTTCTTCCAGGTGAACAGGGCCGCCCGCTGCGCCGCTGCATCGGTAGAAATCGAGCCGGCGATCAGCCGCTCCAGTGCGTCTCGAATGGCTTTCTCGCTCGATGGATCGAAATAATGCACCGTCGATCCGGCAACTTCGCGCAGCGGCGGGATGTCGGAGCAAGCCACGGGAATACCGGCGGCCATGGCTTCCAGGACCGGCATGCCGAAGCCTTCGAAGGTGGACGGATAAATGAATCCGCGCGCTCCGCGAAACAGCTCGTAAAGTTGTTCGCGCGGAATCCAGCCGGTGAGGCGCACGGATCCGCCCGTTAGCTTTTCAACTTCCTTGGCCGCAAATCCGCGCACGCCGGTGATGACCAAGCCGGGCAATTCTCTCATCGGCTTGGCCACGCGTAGCAACCGTACCAGATTCTTGTGTGGATGCGAAGTCGAGACACAGAGCAGATAGTCGCGCGGCTGGCGTCTTTTGGCGACCTCGAAGAACTGCCACTCGACACCGTGATGGATCACCGCGGCGCCGGCGCCGTAGTAGCGCTGCAAGTCGTCGCGCGTAGCGGCCGAAACGGCAATCAGGCCCCGCGACTGCTTGGCCGAGACCCATAGGAAAAATGTCCAGAACGGCAAATCGAACCAGCGAAAATACTCCGGATGCCGTTTGTGCTGAAGGTCGTGAAATACCGTGACCATCGGGCAATGACAAGCGATAGGCGCGGTGAATCCGGGATTGAACAGAATGTCGAGCCGGTGTTTTCGAACCGCAAACGGGAGAGCGATCTGTTCCCATAAGATTCGCGCCGGGCGGAACGAAGCGCGCAGCGGCTGTTGAGCGCAGATGAAATTGGCGCGATCGGGGATAAGATCCGGGCCGGTTTCGCGATTGGTGAACACAACGTATTGGTTCACAGAATCGATCTCGCCCAGAGCGGCCAGCAGGTTGCGCAAATAAATCTCGGTGCCGCCTACACCGCCTGGAATCAGGTACAGCGCGTTGACGCCGATGCGCAGCATCTATTGGCCCAGGCGGGCCAGTTTTTCACGCGCCACACTGTTGTTTGGATCGATCGCCAGGGCGCGCCGGTACTCCGCCGCAGCCTGCAGTTTGTTGCCCTGCACGCTGAAGACATCGCCGCGGTACACGTAGGAAACCCCGCCCATAAAGTTGGGATCCAGTTGAATGGCCGTGGCGAGCGCATCCAGCGCCTGCGGGTATTGGCCCATCTTGCCATACACCATGCCGATCTGCGAGTAGACGTGCGCGCTCTTCTCGATGGCAGCTGCCTGCCGAAGTTTGGCGATCGCGTCCGCCGGCTTTCCGACGCCATCGTACGCTAAGCCCAAATCCAGCAAGAGATCGAAATTCGGCGGCTCCAGCTGCGCGGCCTTTTCGAAATGCTCGATCGCTTCCGGATAATGCCCGGCTTGAAAATAGGCCATCGCAAGCTGGAATCGCGGCCGTCGTTTATTGGGAGATTTCGCGACCGTATCGCTCCACATGTCGATAGCCGTGCTCCACAACTGATTCCTTTGATAAGTGGCGGCGGCCTCCGCCACCAGTACCAGTGAGAGCACCCCGATCAACGCATTCCTGCCTATCTTCCAACGGCGCAAGAACTCCACCGTAATGAACAAGAGTCCGATGAAGGGAAGATACAAGCGGCGCTCGGCGTAGGGGTCATGAATCGGGACGAACGAAGATGTTGGGCCGATCAAAATCAGGAAGACGAACCAACCGTACGATGCCAGCGGAAATCGACGGCGGTAGATCCACGCGGCGATGGTCAACGCCAAAAGGCCCAGGATGGCGATGATGGCGCCGTGATCGGTTATGCTGCGTGAGATCTGGAAGTCAGGGTCCAGATTTTGTCCGATGGGCAGCAGAAACATCCAAAGGTAGTCCCAAATTACGCGGCACTCGGTGAAAAAATATTGATACCAGGTAAATTCTTTTAGCCCAAATCCAGCCGAGCTGGCTCCACTCAAAACGCGCACGACGAGCGCAATGCCCAGTGCGCCGGCGACGGCAATCGGAATGTATAAACGCCAGTTGCGCCGGATCCCGGCGAGCGAAAATCCGGGATTCCAATAATAGTCGGAAAGCAGTAGCACGACCGGAAGAACGGCGGCGTGCTCTTTGGTCAAGACGGCCGCGCCAAAGAGCGCGAGTACCGCGACGATTCTGCCGAAGCCCAAAACACTTCCCTCACGGTACATGAAGACAACCAACGCCGCTAATACGAAGAACACGCTTAGAGTCTCCGAACGGCTGGCGACATAACTCACCGATTCGGTCTGCAAGGGATGCAGCAGAAAGAGCCCGGCGGCGAAGATCGCCAGCACAAAGGAGAGCCATTTCTCGACCGCGGCCCAGGTCATCACCTTGCGTATCGCAAGAAATACCAAGATGCCGTTGAAAAAGTGCAGGATAACATTCACAAAGTGATAACCGAAGGTGTCCTGCGCCCCTGCTCTGGCCGGGTCGGCATACTGAAAATTGAGCCAGTAGCTGAACATCAGAAGTGGACGCAGGCCCTTCAGCCAACCAATCAGGGAAACGCGGGCGTAGTCCGGGAGCATGTAGGGCAGATAGGTGTCGTCGAGCAGGAACTGCCCGTTGATAGCCGGCCAATACACGTCGAAGACTACGAAGAGCGCTACCAGCAGACCGACCGCATAAGGCCAGCGCCGGGGGTGGAGTGCCGGCGCGACCGCGACCATGGTGGTTGTTGCACGTCTTTGTCTAACCGATTTACTGCTCTTCATTGCGATTCTGCAACTGGAATTCGACGATCGCGAGGCGCTGGGCCATGGCGATGTTGCCGTCTTTCAGATCGGAGATAACCACCGAGAAACGGTAGATCACCACCAGGAATACACAGAAGACCAGCATCATCAAAGCCAGCGGCGGGTAAGTGAGTCCCAGTTGCGCGGCGATCCAGTTGAGCGCGCCTGGCGCGCGAGACAGCACCAATAGAATGATGGCGGCGGCCAGCCAGCTCACCGAATATTCAACGCGAATATGCGAACGCCTCACAGAATATAGGATTACTAGCATGAGGACGATGCTGAGGATGGTCATGGCATCTAACAGGCGTTCCATTTATTCCTTTCTCCGGCGGCCTTCAAACTTCAAAACGTTGACAAACACGCCCAGCAAGACGTGAATGACGTAGTACACCGATTTTACCGCGGTGATGGTGCTGCGGCCGGCCTTCCGGCGGCGCATCTGAACAGGCACTTCCTGGAACCGGAATCGTTTGCGCTGTAGTACTACCAGCGCCTCGATTTCCGGGTATTCCAGCGGAAAGCTTCCGGTGAAGGTCTGCAACGCTTCCCGATTTACCCCCACGAAACCGGAAGTCGGATCGAGCACCGGCTGACCGAGAATCGGCCGCAGTACCATCCGGAAAATCCAGATGCCGATCGCGCGCGCGGTGCTGGTGTGAGCGCCGTTATTCTGATAAAAGCGGGATCCGATCACCATGTGGCAGCCAGTCTGGCGCAGGACCTTCAGCAGATCCGGGATGAACTTGGGATCATGCTGGCCATCCCCATCCACGCGAATCACGTACTCGTAGCCAAGCTCGAATGCCAGCTTGTAGCCGGCTTGGACGCAGCCGCCCAATCCGAGATGGTGAGGCAGCCGGAGCACGTCGGCGCCGGCGGCTCTGGCGCGGTCATAGGTGGAATCCTTGGACGCGTCATCGACCACCAGAACCGGCGTCTTCGGCATCAACTGGCGCACTTCGCGAATCACTTCGCTGATTGCGCCCGCTTCGTTGAAGGCCGGAATCAGGATCAAAAGCTGATTCGGACCGCTGGCGGGTCTCACAGCGCCGCCACCTGGCGTGGAGTGATGGAGAAGCGCCGGATGAGCCGTCGAAACTGCTTGGGAGTGAATCTACGCTTGATATTCCTGCGCTGCTTCCACAACGTTGGGAAGCGCCTGAACAGTTCGAGGTAGGCTCGCATCACGAATATCGGCAATTGTTTCGGACTATTTCCGGCGCGGCGAAATTCGGCCGCCTTTCCGCGGCCCTGGATGGCGTAGACAAAGTGCCAGAAATAGCGAGCCGCTGAATAAAATGGCGCGAGCAACAATTCCGGCACAGGCAGATTCTTCACGGCAAGAAATAACCGATTGCGCTCCACATAATAGGCTTTCAAAGCCGAGGCTTGGCCGGCCGAATGCGAATAGCGATGTTCGACTACCGCGTCGGGAACGTACAGGCACTCCCAGGCCGCCCAACGTGCGCGCAACCCGAGGTCGGTATCTTCACAGTATAGAAAGAACGCTTCGTCGAAGAGGCCGATCTCTTCCAGCATTTCGCGGCGATAGAAGGCCGCCGATCCGCTCGGCAAAAGTGCCTCCTGGCGGCGGGAGAAAGATTCCGGGGATTCCAGGTGGCCGCGCTGCTTGCTGCTGCCGTCCAGGCACAAGAGCATTCCAGTCGAATCGATCCGCCCGTCATCGGCCAAACGCACTTGCGACGCACACATGCCCACATCCGGCCGGGCTTCGACGGCGGCGAGCAGCGCTTCCAACCAGCGCGGATCGGCGACCGCGTCGTCATTCAAGACAGCCAGGAAAACGGACCTGGATTCCCGGAAAGCCTGATTGACGGCCGCGCCAAAGCCGACATTGGTTTTGTTCGCAATGACACGAACGCGATCGCGTGGCCGCACTGCGCATCGACCGCTATTGTCCACCACGATCACCTCGAAATCCGAAAAGGTCTGACGGTCGAGCGAAGCGAGGCATTCCGCTAGTGTCTCATCCGCCGCGAGCGTCGGTACAATAACCGTCACCGTTGGATGAATTTCACTCGAGAAAGGCGGGTGCATTTCCGGTTTTGGGCGCGGGCCCCTACATGCGCTAGGATAGTGGTTTGCATCGACACTTACTATACATTCTGATGTCGGGCGGTTTGTTTGCGCAAATCGCGCCGCATCTGGACAATATTAAGCAACTGACCTTTGGGGGCCAGAACGCCGAGGCTTATTGGTCCCCCGACGGAAAGCGGCTGATCTTCCAGTCGACGCGCGATAAGCTGCAGTGCGATCAGATTTTCATTATGAACGCCGACGGGTCGGATCAGCACATGGTCTCGACCGGCAAGGGCCGGACCACTTGCGGCTATTTCCTGGGCGACAACAAGCACATTCTGTACGCGTCGACGCACGAAGCCGGTGACTCCTGTCCTCCGGACGCCGATCGCAGTAAAGGCTACGTGTGGGCGGTCTACCCTGGCTACGATATTTATCTTGCCACCGACGACGGCAAGATTCAGAAAAAGCTCACGTCGGCGCAGGGCTACGACGCCGAGGGAACGGTGAACTGGAAGACCGGCAAGATCGTCTATA
>DATHOT010000077.1:0-4020 GCA_035484655.1 Bryobacteraceae bacterium
GCCGGCGCTAGTTCGGCCAACGCCGGTAACGCGGCTTCTACTGCCTGGTCGTTGACCAACGATCCGGTCTATCACACCGGCGCCTACTCGGCGACCGTCACTTACACGATCAGCGCCACATGAACCTTGTGTCAAAGCTGATGTCTGTTCTGGTAGTAGCGGCCGGAAGTATGCAAATGCTCTCAGCGCAGCAGAAGGGTCGCATTGTGGTCCCGGCGGAGCGGGTCTTGCCGATGGCAACAACATTGAGCGCGATCTCAGCCAGTCCAGCAACGATCAGCTTCACCGCCACGGACCCGGATCTGGGGCCGTTTGCGGGAAACTCGTCAGCAACGGTCAGTTGGTCGACATCCGGCGGATCAGCTGGTAGTACGTGGACTTTGAAAGTGCAAGCGTCCGCGGCAACGTTCGCAAGCTGTGGAACAGTTCCGACGTCGGCGGTCAAGGCAACCTGCACCGGCGTCGCAGGCGGAAGCGCGGGTACTTGCGGTGCAGCCGTCAATCTATCAACTTCTGCCCAACAGGTTGCCAGCGGCAATGAGGCCAGCGGCGCAGGCAAAGCATATTCGGTCACTCTCAACTTTTCTCTGGCGGATAGCTGGAGTTATATCGCGAATTCATCATGTTCACTTACACTCACTTATACAGTTACCGCACCCTAAGCGCTGGGTTACTCCTGGCCTTTGCGCAAGTCTTATCGGCCCAAGTCGGGCTCGGTCTCAGTCCCATGCGGCTTGAGATGAAAGTGACGCCCGGTCTCCAACAGTCCGGCGTTTTGATATTGAGCAGCGATTCGGGCGACAAAGTCCGGGTGCGAGCCGAAGCGCTGGATTTCTGGATCGACCAGGACCAGACGCCGCAATTCGAGCCCAGCCTGGCTTCGGAAACCGGCTTTTCCTGTCGCGAGTGGGTGAGCGTCAACCCGGTTGAAACGGAAGTGGCGCCCCTCAAACAGACGAATATCCGATATACGGTGCGCGTACCGGCCACGGCTGAATCCCCGCGCGGATATCATTGCGCCATCGGATTTACGACACTGCCCACCGACGCCGAAGCTGCAGCTACGGGAATCAAGGCCGCCGTGCGAGTGGTCTCGGCATTCTACGTGGTGGTCGGAAATCCTGGCATTGAAGGCCAGTTTAAAGAACTGCGATTGGTTCACAGCACGGACGGGGACAAGCCGCACTGGGTGGGTGAAGTGGTAGTCGAGAATCACAGCTTGACGCATTTCCGTCCGGTCGGAGAACTTTCGTTGCTGGATGAGCAGGGCAAGCTGCTGGAGTCGGTAGCGCTCACCCCACTGCCCGCGCTACCCCACCGCGAACAACGCTACATCGTGTCGTTCACCACCGACTTAGCCCCCGGCACCTACACCTTGCGAGCCCGCGTGGATTTTGGAACGAATGTCATCGAAGAGGGAACTGCTGTAGTTCACGCTGCGCAATAGGCGACCCGATGTTCCCAAAACCGCCATGTTCAAGCCCCTAAATCTCGGGTGCTGGACGATTGCCTTGCTGGCAGCAGGAGCAACGTTCGCAAGCGCTGCTGACTCCGAGCCCGGTGGTCAAGGCGAGATTGCATTCCAAGGTTATTATCTCGGTGCCGATTCCAGCCCGCTCACCGATATCACCGGCGTAGCCGCAACTTTTCGCAGCTTTTTTCCAAACCTGGGCCTGTTAAGCGGCAGCATCGAAACGTACGGTGGACAAGGCCAGTTCCGCCCGGGCAACAATTATGTGGATCTGAGCGGGGCCACCTGGTACGGTTACCGTTGGCGGATTACCGGCGGCGACTTTCGAATGCCGGTCGCTCTGGTGCCGTTTCCGTTCACCAACATTTTTCTGCCGGAGCTTGCCGCTGAGGGCCTGAAGATCGAAGCCGCCAGCGCAAATCGCCGCTACACATTCTTCTATGGCGTGGAAACTCTGATCGCCGGACCGCGGGTTCCGTTCCTCATTCAGGCTCCGCAAAACATGCTGGGCGCGTCCGTGGTCCAGAAGGTGGGCGAAAAGTTCGAGTTTGGCGTGCGCGCGCTTCACTTGTCCACCGGCTCGGACGCGTTGGGCTTGAATGCGCCGTCGGGTAACCTTTTCGCGCCCGGACAAGACTTTCAATCCAGTAGCATTTTCTCAGCCAGCGTTTTGTACAAATTTTCCTCCCAGCTCCAGTTCTACGGCGAAGCCGACGCCTCGACGACCAGCGGCTCGGTGTCCTTTCCCAACGCCCGCCGGAGTCCATTTTCTTTCACAGTGGGACCGGTGTGGAAAACACGCAAACTCACTGTCAAGGCAAACTATATTCGTGAGTCGGCATCCTATCTGCCCGTCGCGGGATATTTTCTAGGGGACCGCGCCGGGCCATACGTGGAAGCGCAATACAAACCGATCGATGCCATCGAGCTGTTCGGATCGGTCAGCCAGTATCGCAACAATATAGATAACTCCGCCGATCTTGCGACCTATCGCAGTTTTGCCAGCTCAGCCGGCGCTTCTTTTGCGCTGCCTTATCGCTTCAGCTTGAGCGGGCAGTTGTCAACCATCGATTACTCGGTCGATCAGCCCGGTGTTGGCCTGTCGAACTCGCATAACCAGCAAATCATCGGTACGCTGGGCCGTCCGGTTCGTAACCACAATTTGTTGTTCTCCTATCGCGATCTGGATATTACAACCGACGGAAAATATCAGCGCCAGCAATCGGTTGAGCTCGGCGATGTCGTTCAGTTCAAGAGATTCTCTCTGGGCGCCGCGGTCCGTGATGAGAAGCTGGTTTCCGATCAGTCGAAGAACACGATCTTTGTCCGCGGCAGCGCGCAAACGCAATACAAACGAGTCTCGGCCTACGCCTACATCGAGCACGGCAACGATCTTGCCAATCAGACCGTGTTCCTGACGAACACGTTCAACACCACCGTGATCGGCGGCGCTATCCGGATTACCAAGCAGTGGAACCTTCAGGCCGAAGCCTCGCGCAGCCTGCTCAATATCAACCTCAATCCCGAGAATATTTTTCTGCTACAGAACCAGGGCGCGTTTGTCACCAACCAGGTTGCCGGTTTGAATCAGTGGACCGCTTTCTTTCGAGTGAGCAGGAGCTTGCGCTGGGGTCACGGGCTGCCGGCGGGCGACATCGATCGCTATACCGCGGCGCAGTTGCCGATCATCGGAAGTATCGAAGGAAAGGTTCGGGAGCATCGTTTGGAAGGCAACGAGCCTGCCAAAAACGTACCAGTGGTTCTGGATGATGGCACCATAGTCACCACCAATGACGACGGGCTATTTCGCTTTTCGCGTGTTTCCGAAGGGCGCCATACGGTCGCTCTCGCTGTCAATCAGTTGCCGGCCGATTATGATCCTGGCGCAAAGCCGGAAGCCGCGATCGAGGTAAAAGCCCGGCAAGTCGCCACAGTGGAATTAAGCGTGACGCCACTTGTATCGTTTACCGGCAGAATCCTCGGCCCGGATGGTACGGCGCTGGACGGGGTGATCGTGAAACTCCTGACCACGAATCGCTACACCACTCCAACGCCGGAGGGCCGCTTTGGATTTTATAACTTGCGCGAAGGCGAGTACGATGTAGCCATCGATCCCAAAAGCCTGCCCGAATTCGGCCTGCTGGACCGAATTGCGGCGCACGTCTCTATCAGCCGCGGCACTCCAGCCGAGGAACTAACCTTTCATCTATCCATCCAAAAGCCGGAAAAGCCGATCCGCCGGGTCTTCGAAAAGAAGCAGGAATAATCCTGCATCAGCCACTGGCCCGCCATGCGTCCGCAATGCCATGCTGGAAGCAGATGGCCGTTCTGTTAAGTGGCTCCGCTCTCCGCCGGTCGTTTGGCGCGCGAGTCCTGTTTGAAAATCTTTCGCTGAGCCTTTCTGAAGGCGACCGGACCGGTCTGATCGGGCCGAACGGCAGCGGCAAAACGACCTTGCTGGAGATTCTCGCCGGGAAAGAGGCGCCGGATGCCGGGTACCGCGCGCTCCGAAAGCAGACCAGGTTGGCCTATGTCCCGCAGGATTCTCT
>DATHOT010000078.1:0-4692 GCA_035484655.1 Bryobacteraceae bacterium
GAGCAGCGTCTCCAATCGGCGGCCGAGTTCGCAGCTGGCTTGAATAGCATCGCGCAAAAGGTTCGAGACAGTCGAACCGTTCCTGAACCGGTAACCGCAGTTTATAGCGCGCCAGTGGCGCCGCCCCCGGCCGTCACCAAGACACCCGCGATCGTGCCAGCTCCGAAGCCGCCCATCGTGGCCCCTTCTGTTCCAGCCCCGGTAATCGAAGCCGCTCCGCCGTCACCTCCTCCTCCGGCGGTAGCGCCATTACCCGTTGCCGCCAAGCCCGCGCTGGCAGCCATCAAAACAGCCGCACAGGCACCTGGCAAGAAGCCGTTTCCTGTACCACCCATCCTGCGAAAGCGCATGATTCCCATTGCCCTCGCGGGACTCTTAGCAATCGGCGTATTCGGAACGCTCCTGTCGCGGCAAAGCTCCCAGGCGTCTCAGCCTAAGGCCGAGGCCATCCCCGCGACTCAACCTAGCATCGCCGTTCCCAGCGCTCCCGCATCCGCTCCGGCGGTACCAGTAGCTTCACAGCCGGTCGAAATTGCACCACCACAACCTGTGCCCCAGACAGCCGCGTCGTCTTCTGTTGTCGAAGTCAAGCCGGCGCCGGAAGTGATTCTGCGAGGACAGGTGAAATCATTCTGGGAAGCGGGCAGATATTCGCAAGCCCTGGCGTTAGTGGATGGGATTCTAGCCGAGAATCCGACTCTCGCAGAGGCGCGCGCGTGGAGGAAGAAAATTCGCGCCGCGCAGGAAGCCGAAGCTGCCATTAAGTAGGATGCCTATGAAACAAGCTACCGCATTTGTTCTGTCAATCACGCTTTTCGGAGCTCTGCCGGCGCTTCTACCGGCTCAATCTATAGCAGAGAACAAGCTGCCGTCGGCACACGCCAAGAAAGCCGACGACCCATTTCTGAACGGCGCGCCCTTTACATTCGATCAGATGCTAAAGCTGGTCGGGGACAGTCCCATCCCGGTCCGCCGGCGAAAGGATGCGATTCAGGCGCGCGGTATCGATTTCGCGGGAACGCCCGAGGAGCTCGACAAGCTGAAAGCTGCCGGAGCTTCCGACGACATGCTGGAGTTGATCAAGAGCAAAGCGAAAGCGCCCACTGCAGCCACTGCCCACGTTGCTCCCAAGCCCGCGCCCACCGGCGGCATGACTCTGAACTGCGCCCCCGGCGAGTGCAATATTAGCCTCAATGGCAAGTCGATCGGACCTACGCTCGGTGGAAAGCTGGAGGTCTCCAAGCTCACGCCTGGCAAGTGGGTAGTCGATTTCACAAAGGACGGTTACCTCGGGCATCAGAACACGGTGACGGTCGAAACCGACAAGGTCGCCAGCATCTCAGCAACTCTGGAGCCGAACCGCGGCACGCTGGAAGCTTACGGCGCGGCTCTGTTCAAGAAAATGATTCAGGCCATCGGCGGCGACGAAGGTGTACAGGCGCTGGCGGGCGTGCAAGCGACCGGCAGTACCACCGTCTGGACTCGTGACGGTTCCAGCGTTCGCTGGACCCTGCTGCTGCGCAACCGTGCGGACCGCGCCCTGTTTCAAGCCAAGGCCGGCAACATCCTGCACGAAGTCGGGTTTAGCGGAAGTCAGTACAACAACAGTAAGAATCTGAAGGGCGCGGACGCTCTCGAGCTGCCCACGCAGTTTGGCTTCATTCGCGATGCAATGCTCGCGGCGGTCATTACGCGGCTCCAAAACCCCGAGTTCAAGATTATGGCCAGCCATCCCTCGCCGGCCGAGGGCGAAGACTTCACGCTATTTGCGGAAAACAGCGCCGAGAAGGTCTCCATTGGTCTCGACGACCAGTCTCGCCCGGTGCGCGTTAAAATCGCCACCACCACCGGAGCCGGCTCGGCCGCTATCGCGTACTCGGAGTACTTCAAGGGCGATAAAGCCTATTGGCCAAAGTCGGTCCAGATCAAGCCGGACGGCTGGCAGCACGGTATCGATGTTCGCTTCGACACCATGGACCTGGGCCTTCGCTTCAGCGAGAACGACTTCAAAATGAAGGGCAAGCCGCTGGCGAACTTCTGAAACTTAACGAATAATCCAGCTTACCTCTGAAGGTCGTTTGCGCTACTCTGCTTCTGGATGAGCACAGCCTTCATTTGCGTGACCTGCGGAGCCCAATTCCCTCCCTCGGGCGAGCCGACGCCGCACTGTCCGATTTGTGAGGATTCCCGCCAGTTCGTCGGCCTGGACGGGCAGCAGTGGACGACGCTCGAAGAGCTCGGGCACAACCACCACAATGTCATCCAGCAGGAGGAGCCGTCGCTCTACTCCATTCATACCGAGCCCCACTTCGCGATCGGTGAGCGGGCATTCCTGCTGCAAACGCCGCGAGGCAACGTGCTCTGGGATTGCCTGGCCCTTCTCGATCGGCCCACCATCGACGCCGTCCGCAACCTGGGCGGCATTGCGGCCATTGCGATTTCACACCCGCATTACTACACCAGCGTAGTCGAGTGGAGCCTGGCATTCGGCAACGCGCCGATTCATCTTCATGCGGCCGATCGTCAATGGGTCATGCGGCCACACTCGAACATTCAGCATTGGTCGGGCCATAGCAGGGATCTGCTGGATGACCTGGTCCTGGTTCACACGCCCGGACACTTTGACGGTTTTCAGGTTTTGTACTGGCCGCGCGGTGCCGATCGAAAGGGCGTTCTGCTATCCGGTGATCAGCCGCAGGTGTGCCTGGATACGCGCTGGGTGTCGTTCATGTACAGCTATCCCAACTACATTCCACTGGGAGCGAAGGCAATCGAGCAGATCGTGACCCGCCTCGATCCGTACCAGTTCGATCGCATTTACGGGGCTTTTCCGAAGCGCACCGTCGCCGCCGCTGCGAAACAGGCGCTGCAGCGTTCAGCCCGGCGTTTTATTGCTGCGATGGCGGATACCGCTTAGAGAGGCTAGCGTGTAAGCCGGATCGTATTTCTTATAGAACCGAAGTACGCGCGCAACGTAAGTCCGGGTCTCACGGAACGGAGGAACTCCGCGATAGCGCTCTACGGCCCCGGGACCCGCGTTGTAGGCCGCAATAGCTCGTCTCAACGCATCCCGCTTTCCGGCGTAACGCTGTAACAGCCAGCTCAGATAATGAGCCCCGGCGTCGATATTCTGCTCTGGGACGGCCGGATCTGCTCCGAATTCGCGGGCTGTCTCCGGCATCAGTTGCATCAGCCCGATGGCGCCCTTGGGCGACACTGCAGCCTGCGAGAAGGCGGACTCGGCCGCGATGATGCTCTTCACAAATGCGGGATTAACCTGATGTTTGCGCGCCGCAACCCCAATTATCTCGTTCAATGAGAATTGGGGAGCTGGGATGTGCATGTAGGTGAGTGCGGGCCGCAAAATCTGGGTTTTCAGCATATCGAAAATGCGGGCGGCCAGCACACACAGGAAAAACAGGAGAACGAAAATCAAGAACTTCAATGGACTCCGGCTCGGGGGCTTTTGTGGGACCAACCACAAGACGTAGCCCCTGGGCCGATGGTTACCGTCGTCTTCTTGCCTAACCGTTAGCGGAGCTTAGCACCTAACGGCACACGCCAACGCCGATAGAAGCCTGAATCTTTCGAAACTGCGCAACCTGATTCGCCATCGAGGGACTCTCGCTGGAAATGCGTTGCAGAATCGGATCCAGGAAACGGCCGTACCGCTCAATCGTTGACCGATCGCCGGCGGCCATGGCTTGCTCTACCGAGCGCTTAGTTTCCGAGGTAATCAGTTCGATGCGACCCACGAATACCCGCGCGGTCTGTGACGGAGCAGGGTCGACCTGGAGCGGGAGAATCCGGTCAATCGCGCGCGAAGGGACAATGTAGATCAAGCGTGAGCCTTCCTCAAACCAGGAATCCCGCCAGGTCTCGATCATCGCTTGAGCCTCCTTCGGAAACAGCCCTTGGGCGACCAGAGTAGTTTCCAGATCATGCCGCAATTGTGAAAGGGAGCCGTCCAGTGAAGGCGGATCGAGCGCAACATCGCCCGATATGGCGCCTGCGTTGCGGTAACCGAGGCGTCCTCCACGATTCTCGAACAGGATCAAGGCGGGAATGGGGTCGGGGCCGCGGTTTTCAATCGCGATTCTTCCGTCGCCTGAAAGACGCGCGGACAAAGGAACCGCGAAGTGCCCGACGCCGCGATAGAACAGGAATTTTTCATGCTGCTCGCCGATCGTAATCGGAGCGCTATCCGTTGCGCGTGCGGCATAGTAACGGCTGGCGCCGCTCTCGCGCGGCAGAACCGGTGAAGTGTCGGGTTGAACCTTGATGTTTCGCCACTCGATGGCGCCGGATCGAGTATCCGCTTGCGGATACCACTCGGTGATCAGGCCTTGCGGGAATTCGACGTTGACTTGCGCATCCAACTCGCCCGGACTGTAGAAGTACAGCACCGGCGTTTCCATGCGCACGGTGCCCCGCAGCTCCGATTTATACACTCTACTGAAGTCGTGGACGAATCCGGGCAGGTCGGTCCTGCAACCCAGAGTGTCCCATTGGATGGCGGAGCCGTCCGCGCCTGCCACGGAGGTGAATGTGCCCCACTCGTGGACGGTGAAGTCGCTGGGCTGCGGAGCGCGGTTCTCGGCGGCATTCAGAAACGTCGTTGTCCCCAGGACCAGCGCCAAAGCTCCAACCTGCGGAAGCCTCATAGTCGATTTCATTTGTTTCCTCCCGGAG
>DATHOT010000079.1:0-7471 GCA_035484655.1 Bryobacteraceae bacterium
CGATCCCAGCTAAGTAATTGATGACTCTCGGGAGTTAGTGTGGGAACGTCGTATGCATTCTCGTTGAGCGGAGCCGGACGTAAGTAATCCGGTTATTGCTCAAAGGAGGAGCATTATGTCTCAAAACGAAATTGGAAAATCGCACACGGGCGTGACTTGGGCTCTGTTTCTTGGCTTGGCCATTGCCATCGGCGGAAACATTTACGAGTCGATGGGCCGCGACAGCTTGACACGCGATCTTGCCCGGGTGCAAGTAAACACGGAACAACAAATGGCGAAGGTGAACGACACGACCAAGGGAGCGCTGTTGGAATCCAAGCAGCGGCTGGACGCGTTAGAGAGCCAAATGGAGGGAACGAGCAATACGAATTTGCGGCAGGTTCGGTCGGAACTGAAGAAGACCAACAACCAACTGGCCGATGGCGTCGAGCAGAAAAGCCAGCAGCTCATGAGTCAACTGTCCGATCTGCGAGTGGATACCAGCGAAAAGCTGGGGCGCGTTTCCGGCGACATCGAGAGCACTGGCGCCGATGTCAAGCGCGTCGAAGGCGACTTGAATGCCGTGAGCGGCGCAGTGGCCACGAACGCCCAGGAGCTATCGGCCTTGAAGGAACTAGGCGAGCGCAATTATTTCGAATTTGCGTTGGGCAAGACGAAAGCGCCTCAGAAGGTCGGGGATATCCGCCTGGTCCTGAAAAAGACCGATCCTAAACACAATCGCTACACGGTGGAGGTGCTGGCGGATGACAAGAAGGTGGAGAAAAAAGACAGAACGGTTAACGAACCGGTCCAGCTTTATCTTTCCGGTAGCGCTCAGGCGTACGAGATCGTCGTGAACCAGGTGAAGAAGAACCAAGTGGTCGGCTATGTGGCCGTTCCTAAGGTCAAGCTGGCAAGAGACCAGACTTCTTAACACAAATCACTTAATAACAAGCCGGTCCGGCGTTAACATTATCGTAACGCCGGGCCTTTTTTACAAAGCTTTCACAAGCGCGTGGCGAGTTTGAGCGTCCTAACCCAAGAAGAAAGGACGTGCTATGAAATTGGCCATTCAAATCGCCGCAATTCCCGCATTTTGCGTTGCCCTGTTCGCCGCCAAAGGTGACAACGAAAACGCTCAGGGAATCCTGCAGCAGCTTCCGACCAACTCTGAGCGAATCGTTTCGACGGTACCCGCGAACGGTGATGTCAATCCCTACGGCGTGGCTTTCGTGCCTAACGGTTTTCCAAAAAGCGGCGCGCTGGAGCCAGGCGACATTCTAGTCTCGAATTTCAACAACAGCGCAAACCTGCAAGGCACCGGAACGACGATTGTGAGCGTGGCGCCCACGGGCGGAGTGTCCGTGTTTTTCCAAGGCAAAGCAGGCTTGGGGCTTACCACTGCGCTAGGCGTCTTGAAGCGCGGATTCGTGTTGGTGGGCAACTTGCCCACCACGGACGGAACTTCGAGCACAGTTCAGCAGGGCTCGCTGCTGATCTTAAACTCGGACGGCATACTGGTCGCCAATCTAACCGATGCGTCGCTGCTCGATGGTCCGTGGGATCTCGCCATTCATGACGACGGCTCGCGTCCGCAGGTGTTCATTTCGAACGTTCTGAACGGCACGGTGACCCGGCTCGACCTGTCGATTAACAACGCCGCTGTGACGGTTAGCTCGTCGACGAGGATCGCATCCGGCTACATGCATCGTTTCGACCCCGCGGCGCTGGTCATCGGTCCGACCGGCTTGGCCTACGATACCGACCACGATGTGCTGTATGTGGCGTCCACCGGCGACAACACTGTGTTTGCAATTGATCATGCACGCGCCGCATCAAAGGATGCAGGCACGGGACGGGTGGTCTACACGGACAACGTTCATCTGCACGGGCCACTCGGCCTAGCGCTCGCTCCGAATGGGGATCTGATCACGGCCAATGGAGACGCCGTCAACACCGGTGGAATGCAGAACGAACTGGTGGAATTTACGATTGGTGGGAAGTTCGTAGCGCAGTTCCAGGTTGATTCGGGTGCAGGCGGCGGCGCTTTCGGCCTTGCATTTGGGCGGAGCGACGGCGAGGTCCGTTTCGCGGCAGTGGACGATGTGCAAAATACGCTCGATATCTGGACTCTCGGTCCCCACTGATCTACTTCGCGGCTGGAATTACCAACCGGACCTTGTTGCTCACGCCGTAGTAAGTGAGATCGTAGCCGGCATTCCTGGACTTCTTGGACAGTTTCGGGAAGTACAGATAACCGGCAACCGGCTGGGAAGTCTTGCCTTCGGGCAGCGATCGTTCCTCGAGTTCCTGTTTCATGGTCCACGGGTCGGGACCGGAGGGCGGCGGCGCTAGCGTGCCTGGCGGACCATTCGCGACGGCGACGCCTGTGTAGGTGCCACTAACGCGGCGGCCCGTGACAGGATCGGTGCCTGTTTCATAGCCCACGCTAGTGGTGACATCGGTGTCGCGGACGAGCGGAGGGGAGTTCTTCCTGTCGAGCACTCCGGCGATCGTGCGCGCGCTCACGGGAGGGACCGCGCTCGTTTCACCGGCCGGGCTGAGCATGAAATCGCCGGGAGAAACATCCACATCGGGCACGGTTTCCGGATACACGGCCACTTCAATGACGATATAGCCGCGACCGTTAAGATCGGCCGCAAACATCTTGCGCACTTGAGCGGGCGGGACGACGGCCGCTGCAACCGTTACTCCGTCGCTGGTCACATGCGCGGGATAGTCGGCGGCACTGCCACGCGGTCGAATCCCATTGGCCGCAAGCGCGAGACCGGCCACGAAGCACATCAGGGCGATTCGTTTCATAGTCGCCTCCGCTGTTATTCTACCGTGACTTCGGACAGGCCGGCCTGTTTGAGCTGCGTGTTCAGGTTGGCAAGATCCTGTGTCTTCATCGCGGACCAACGTTGTAGCAAGCCGGCCATCGCTTTTCTGCGATCCGCAGCCGCCGCTACCGCTTGAGTGGTCGGAGCGACATCGGCGCCTTGAATCATGCGCATCAGCAGGCCGAGCGATCCATCGACGCTGCTGATTGTATCGGGCCCGCTGGTTGCCCCACGTCCACCGCCACCGCGTCCGCCGCCGCCAGCGCCCTCGAGCGCGGTCAATTTTTGATCGAACGCCGCGATAGCATCCGATGCCGCGCCCTGCGCCGCTCGATCGCGTAATTGACGGAGTTTCTCACGGACGGCGCGTATCTGCTCCAGCGCCTTCGAGCCGGAAGTGATGTCATCGTACAACTGCTTAGATACGGTGAATTGCCGCAAAAGATCCGCGGACGAGGTATGCACCCGCGGATCCATTTTCACCGCGAGCGATTCGGTGTAGCTATGACCGTTGACGGTGAGCTTCACGGTGTAGTTCCCCGGCATCGCCCAGGGCGAGCTAGGCGCGATCGGAGTGTCGTGATAAATGGCCTGCATCGGATATTCCGGCCGTGCTTCCGGAAGCGGCGCATAATGCATGTCCCACAGGAAGCGATGCATGCCCGGCTGGTTTGAAAGGATCTGCGGCGGACGCACCCAGTAAGACGGAATTGCCAGCGCAGGATCGGCCTTGGGAGCCGGATCGCTACTCGAGTACCGCCGCACCAGCTTTCCGCCGTTGTCTAAAATTTCCAAAGTCGCCGGCCCGGCTGACGATGAGCCGAGATAATAATCAACAATCGCGCCATCCGGTGGATTCTCTCCGGCGGGCTCGTCGGGCGGCACGGGCGTATCGGGATTCATGTCCCAGCGAACGCGCGTAGCAGCCTGCGGCTTGAACAGGAACGCGGTGGCATTCGCGACAGCGGGCGCCAGTTGCCGGAGCGGCGTGATGTCGTCCAGAATCCAGAATCCGCGGCCGTGGGTGGCGGCCACCAGATCATCATCCTTAATGATGATGTCGCGGATGGAGCTGGGCGGCATGTTCAGCCGCAGCGACTGCCAGTGGTCGCCGTCGTCGAAGGAAACATAGACTTCGCGTTCCGTGCCGGCGAAGAGCAGACCCTTGCGCTTGGGATCTTCGCGCACCGCATCCACCGGTGCGTCATTAGACATTCCGTTTACGATCTCAGTCCAGGTCTTTCCGCCGTCGTGCGTGCGGAGGATGTGCGGCCGCATATCATCCAGGCGCAGAGTATTGATGGCCGCGTAGGCGGTCTGAGCGTCAAAGTGCCCGGCGTCCAGAATGGCAACCTTGGCGAATGGGACCTGCTGCTGAGGCGTGACGTCTTTCCAGTGCAAGCCACCATCGACAGTTACCTGGATCAAGCCGTCATCGGTGCCAGCCCAGATGCGATTGACATCCAGCGGCGAGGGCGCCACCGCATAGATTACGCCGCGCTGCGACGGTTTCGCGGTCGGCTCACTGCGATATTTGCCGACATTCGCTGGTATTTCCCAGTCTTTTCGCGTAAGATCCGGGCTGATCTGTTGCCAATTGTTACCTCCGTCGCGCGTCTTCCACAACGTATTAGCGGCGAAATAGAGAATGTGGGGATCCACCGGCGAGAACAACACCGGCGCCGTGCGAAGGGCGCGAAGATCCGCCGGCCGGATGGGCTTGGGCGCGACGTTCTCCACCTGGCCCGTTCGACGATCGTAACGCGTCACCTTGCCGCCATAGACGATGTCCGGATTCAGCGGATCAGGCGCGGCGTAACCGTATTCTTCCACGCCCACCGGATGCCATTCGCGAAGGGTAATCGCGCCGTCGTTGCCGCGGCTGGCGACGCAGGCCGAGCCGCTATCCTGCTGGCCGCTGCACAGACGATACGGGAAGGCGTTGTCGGCGGCGACGTGGTACATGGCGGCGGTGGGCTGGTTGTACCAGGAGCTCCAGGTCTCGCCGCCGTTTACCGAAATGATCGCGCCTTGATCGCTGGCGATCAGAAGAACTTCAGGATTATTCGGATTAATCCAGATCTTCTGGTAGTCGTCGCCGCCCGGCGCACCCCGGATTCCCGTCCAGGTCTTGCCGCCGTCGACCGATTTCCAGGTCACGACACTGGCGCTGTAAACAATGTCCGGATTCTTCGGATCCACGACGGGCACGGGCAGGTCGCCGCCACCAATCCGTGATGCCGGACGCGTGTCGGTGGTGATGCGAGACCAGTTCTCGCCCGAATCATCGGAACGATAGAGCCCCGTGCTACGGCCGCTGGCTACCGCGGCGTAAACGCGGCTCGGACGGCTGGGCGCAATAGCGATCGCGGCCTGCGTGACACCTTCTTCCGGCAGCCCTTTCGTCAGCGGGCGCCAGGTATTGCCGCCGTCGGTGGATTTGAATATTCCGCCGTTGGTCCCGCTCCATGCGCCGTTCTCCCAGGGACCTTGCCGCGCCTCCCACAGGGCTGCGTAAATTAGATCCGGATTGGAAGGATCGATTTCGACGTCCGAGGCGCCCGTGTTTTCGTCTTTGTAAAGCACCTTCTGAAACGTCTGTCCGCCGTCGGTGGAGCGAAAGATCCCGCGTTCCTGGTTGGGACCGTAAGGGTGACCGAGTACGGCGACGAACAAGTGGTTCGGATTCCGAGGGTCGACGGCGATTTGAGGGATCTGCTGACCATCCCGCAGCCCGAGATGGGTCCAGGTCTTACCTGCGTCGCTGGATTTGTAAATACCGTCGCCGACGGAAAGATCGGGCCGTTGCAAGCCCTCGCCGCTTCCGACATAGATGATGTCCGAATTGGATGGCGCTACCGCAATGGCGCCGATCGACCCGGTCGACTGGTCGTCGAAAATCGGCTTCCAGGTGCGCCCATAATCGTCGGTTTTCCAAACGCCGCCGTTGACTGCGCCGATGTAAAAGACGTTGGGCTGGCGGGGGACGCCGGCGCACGCCCGAGTCCGGCCGCCGCGATAGGGTCCAACCGTCCGCCACCTCATCCCGGCGAAGAGCTGGCCGTCAAAGCTCTGGGCCGAGTAACTCGGCCCCAGTGTAACTAGGGAAACTACCAGGTAAGCGATATATCTCACCGAGGATCTCATGCGTGAAGTATATCAGCCTGCAAACTAGCGTTGGCCACGGCTGCGACGCGGCCCTTGTGATGACGGTTATCGTGCTGACTAATAAGTCATTTAGCGCCAGAGTAAGATCGAGGATGAGAGGGAGGTCATAGTACTAAATGACGAATTGGCTAGAGCGAAAAACATTAAGACTGTCATTGAAAAACCCTAGGTCTGATGTTACACTCAGTTTGGCTGTTAAGAGTCATCCGAGATTGTAGTCGGGTGGCCAGCCTTTACCGTTCTAATTTCGGAGGAAATGAAATGAACAGGTTTTACATGATATTGCTGGCATCTACTGTGCTGGCGTCTTCAGGGTTTGCTACCACCACGACATGTCCAACTGGGTCTCTTACGGCGTACCTGGCGCCTAGCTTCAGTTGCATGACCAACGGTTTAACTTTCAGCAATTGGGGTTACACAGACCTCAATGTCGCGGCTGGATCAGTCTCTGTGACCCCGCAGACCGTGTTGGGGGATGAAGGTTTTCAGTTCCAGTCAGCATGGAATGTCAACAACACGAATGGGGGCGGCGAGCTTCGAGAGGATAGCCTGATTTCGTTTACCGCTACTGGGCCGGGCATCACTAATCTCGAGCTTTTCTTCAATGGCTCGGTCACGGGAACCGGATCGGCCAATGTGACCGAACAGTATTGCCTCAACGGAACGCTGACCAATTGCCCTGGGCCTTTAGGGCAGCTTTCAGTAACTAATCCGCCGCCGGGTTTTAGCGACCAGGTCTTCTTCGCACCGGTGCAATCGATTTCGGTTTCCAAGGACATTCTGGTTGACACCGGGAGCGGCCCGGGATCGGCCATGATTTCGCAAGTCGTCAATAACTTCTCCTCGCCAGAACCGCTTTCCTTCGTCCTGCTCGGCTCCGGCCTATTGGGTCTCGGCCTGCTGCGCAAGCGAATTAAGCGCTAACTCTGTTGCAGTAAATCACGGCGTGGAACGTGGGCAACCGCGTTCCGCGCTTTTCTTGTTTTTACACTCTCCGTAAGTCGTCCAGAATCGATTTCGGTATATTCAGGCTTCCACTTACTCCGGTTCCCAACGCGACTCCTGGCTTCACATCACCGTGAAAATCGGATCCGCCTGTCATGGCTAGAGAGAATTTCCGGGCAACCTCCCGATAACGCGCCCGGTCGGAATCGCTGTGGTCGGAATGGTAGACCTCGATTCCTCGTAGGCCAGCGTCACGGAGCTTGCCAATAAGTGATTCCTCGGTAGACGGGTTGCGGATTCCCAGCCGAACCGGATGCGCCAGCACGGGCAGTCCGCCGCCGGAGATGATCCGTTGAATCCCGGTTGGGACGTCAGGCGCCTCGCGCTCCACGAAGCCCGGCGCCGATTCACCCAGGTATTTACGAAACGCCTCTTCCCAGTTGGCCGCGTAGCCCTTTTGAATCAGCACGCGCGCGAAATGGGGCCGGCCCGTCAACGTTCGTCCGATCCGCTCTACTTCCGCCAAATCAATTTCC
>DATHOT010000080.1:0-7587 GCA_035484655.1 Bryobacteraceae bacterium
CCAACTCCAGGCGGCCATCGCTGCCGCCTGACGCAGACGAAATCCGCATATCAGACTTTGGTTTAATCAGTCCTTTGAAGGGATTGCAGTTTTGGCGCGATCGGCTTCCATGTTAAAGCCGCCTTCAGAGCCGAACAAAGAGCTCCGGTGAATTTCGGGAAATGTCCCATAAGGAGATGCCTTAGATGAAGCGTCGTGATTTTTTGAAAGTTTCGGCCGTGGGAGCGGCGGCGAGCGCGGTGGCCTCGCCGGCGATTGCGCAGTCCTCGCCCGAAATCAAATGGCGTATGACGTCAAGTTTTCCGAAGTCGCTCGACACGATCTACAACGGCGCCACCGAGTTCGCCAAATACGTCGCCGAGATGACCGACAACAAATTTCAGATCCAGGTTTTTTCGGCCGGCGAAATTGTTCCCGGTCTTCAGGCTCTTGACGCTACCTCGAACGGCACCATCGAACTCTGCCATACCGTCTCGTATTACTATGTCGGCAAGGATCCGACTTTCGCGATCTACGCTTCGGTGCCGTTCGGCCTGAACGCGCGCATGCAGAATTCCTGGTGGTATCAGGGCGGAGGTCAGGAGCTTGGCAATGAGTTCTTCAAGAAGTTCGGCGTGATCGGATTTCCCTGCGGCAACACTGGCACCCAGATGGGCGGCTGGTTCCGCAAGGAGATCAAGACCGTTGCCGATCTTTCCGGACTGAAATTCCGCATCGGCGGTATTGCCGGTCAGGTGCTGCAAAAAGTTGGCGTCGTGCCGCAACAACTCGCGGGCGGCGACATTTATCCCGCGCTGGAAAAAGGCACGATCGATGCGGCCGAGTGGGTCGGCCCCTATGACGACGAGAAGCTCGGCTTCCAGAAGGTCGCGAAGTATTACTACTATCCCGGCTTCTGGGAGGGCGGCCCGACGGTGCACGCCTATTGCAACCTCGAGAAGTGGAATTCGCTGCCGAAGAATTATCAGGCCATCATCACCAATGCGGCGGCCAACGCGAATAGCTGGATGGCGGCGCGTTACGACATGCAGAATCCGTCGGCGCTGAAGCGGCTGGTGGCCGGTGGCACTCAGCTCCGGCCTTTCACCAACGAAGTGCTGGAAGCCTGCCTGAAGGCGACGAACGAATTGTGGTCGGAAATTTCCGCCAAGAACCCCGACTTCAAGAAGTCGATCGACGCGATGCAAGCCTATCGCTCCGACGAATATCTGTGGTGGCAGGTTGCCGAATATACGTTCGACAGCTTCATGATCCGCTCGCGCACCCGCGGCTAATCGTCACTTTAGACTGTCCCAAGAGAGCCCGGCACCGAATGGTGCCGGGCTTTTTGCATTGCGACATGAGATCGGCGTGGAAATTCCAGAGGGGATGCTCCATGCTTCGCTGATTAAAGCCTCGAAACGAAGGCTGACACATATCACCAGGGGAAGGAAATCGGATGAAGCGTCGCGACTTTATCAAGGTCACTGGACTGGGCGTCGCGGGGGCGGCGAGCATCGCAGCTCCAGCGATCGCGCAGTCGATGCCGGAAATCAAATGGCGCATGACGACAAGCTGGCCAAAGTCACTCGACACGCTGCACGGCGCTGCCGAGGTCATGGCCAAGGTCGTTGGTGAGGCTACCGACAACAAGTTTCAGATCCAGACGTTTGCCGCAGGCGAGATCGTGCCGGGCTTGCAAGTGCTCGATGCCGTGCAGAACGGCACTGTCGAGATGGGACACACCGCGTCCTACTATTACTTCGGCAAGGATCCGGCCTTCACCTTCGGCTCCTGCATTCCGTTCGGCCCCAACGCGCGGCTCAATCAGGCCTGGTACATGATGGGCGGCGGCAAGGAGCTGCTAAACGAGTTCTACAAGGGGTACAACGTCACCTCGCTGCTCGCCGGCAATACGACGTGTCAGATGGGCGGCTGGTTCCGAAAAGAGATCAACACGGTCGACGATCTGCAGGGGTTGAAATTCCGCATCGGCGGCTTTGCCGGCCGCGTGATGCAGAAGCTCGGCTGCGTGCCGCAGCAGCTCGCAGGCGGCGACATCTATCCCGCGCTTGAAAAAGGCACCATCGATGCCGCCGAATGGTCGGCCCCTATGACGACGAGAAGCTCGGCCTCTACAAGGTCGCGCCGCATTACTATTACCCCGGCTGGTGGGAAGGCGGTCCGATGCTGCTGGCGATGATCAATCTCGAGAAATGGAATGCGCTGCCGAAGTACTACCAGAACATCCTCGAGCAGGCCGGTCATCTCGCCAACAACTGGATGATGGCGAAATACGACACCGTGAACCCCACTGCGCTGAAGAAGCTTCTCGCCAACGGCGCCAAGCTGCACGGGTTCTCGCAGCCGATCATGGAGGCGAGCTTCAAGGCGACGAGGGAGCTGAACGCGGAGGTCGCGACCACCAACGTCAACTTCAAGAAGTTTCTGGAATCGATAACCTCTTACTCCAGCGTCGGTTACCAATGGTTCCAGGTCGCCGAAGTCGGCTACGACAACTTCATGGCTCGGCATTCGCAGAGCTAGAGCGTTTTCGAGCGATCGCGTGAAGAAAACGCGTCAAACCAAAATCTAGAGCCCGGTTTTGGTCCGATCAAAACCGGGCTCCGGGGCGTGAACCCATAAACCTGGAGCGGACGGCCGACGTCCGCTTTGGTGCGGATTGTGTTGCAAAAGTCGAAAGTTGCAGAGGCCGTAAATTTTGGCGAAAACTCGAAGCGCGAAGATATCGGCGATTCGTATTGCCCCAGTCGCGTTACCGAACTCGCCCATGAATTTAGCGTGTGGCGATGAGGTCCTTCGGATCATTACACCAACATCGCGCCAGCAGTCTTCGGAATAATTGACACCTTCCGCAAAACGACTTTTGCAACACAATCGTGCGCATAACGGACTGAGGTCGGACATGGCCCCCATGTCCGAAAAGGGTCAACGATGGCCCTCGCGTGGCGTCTTTTCAACCTGTTAAAAGGCAAGTGGGTGTACAAGCGCAGCGTTGGCCTTTCGATTTTTCGAAGATGGGAAGCGATGGCATGGCGAAGCTCGTCTTCGGATTGAACCAGTCCCTGGACGGTTATGTAGACCACCAGGAATTTGCGCCGGGACCCGCGCTTTTCCGTCACTTCATCGAGCAAGTGCGCGGCCTGACCGGCAGCGTATACGGTCGCCGCATGTACGAGGTAATGCGGGTTTGGGACGAGGACCATTCCGAGTGGACCCCGGAGCTACGCGACTTCGCGATGGCATGGCGGAGCCAACCGAAGTGGGTCGTGTCGCGTTCGTTGAAGTCAGTCGGCCCCAACGCCACACTTGTCGCGGATGACGTCGAGGCGCTGATAAGGGAGTTGAAGGCTCGGCTCGCCGGGGAGATTGAAGTTGGCGGACCTGACCTGGCACGAAGCTTAACCGACCTCGGTCTCGTTGATGAGTATCGACTCTACGTCCATCCGGTTGTGCTTGGGCGCGGCAAGCCATTCTTCGCCGGCGCCCGGCCGTCGCTCCGTCTGGTGGCCAACGACTTGATCGGCGAGGATGCGATCAGGTTGACATACGTTCCTGCCTAGCCGATGCGTTGCCGATGTCCGTTGCGGCTCAGAAGCTGACCTCAGTGCTCATGCGCGGCGTGGTCCGCCAAGCGCCAGTTCCGGACTAATCGAAGAAATCGTCGGAATGGCCCGCTTGAACCGGAGGCGTCGTTCAAACTGGAAATTGAATTGGGGGCAACATGGAGATCAGCTTCAATTCGATCTTACCAATTCTACGCATCTTTGACATCGCCAAGGCGACGAATTCCATCAAGGATTTCTTGGCTTCTCGGTCGATCGGGATCACCGCTTCGATCCAGGTGCTCCATTCTATCGTCAAATCTCGCGCGGCAATTTGATCCTGCATCTAAGCGAGCATCATGGCGACGGCTGCCCCGGCCCCCGGATTCGGGTAATGATGCAAGGCGTCGAGAAGTTTCACCGCTGCTGATGATGTGGCCGGACGGACGCGGGGCCGCCGCTATCCGGGTTGCGAGCAGCATCTCTGGAAAGAATCCACGTCTCGGCTATCGAGCCTGAAGGCCGGGCGCTAGGCTCCCTTGATTTATGTCAAGCCTGCGGCTGTTTAGTCGTCGTGCGATGCAACAAGCGGGGAGCGATAAACAGACACTGCCAAGATTTACAGTGGGAAAAGATTCACCTGTTCCTGCGCGAGATGGGGACGCATTGGCGCGAGCACCACGCGGCGATCGACGTTTCAAGGAAGCCGCCACCCCTTTGGTGCCGTTTTCCTCGACGTAGATCAAACCAGCGACTTGACGACAGTTTTGCTGTGATCGTGGGAGGTTCCTTTGTCTGACCCGAGTGATGCCATCATGCAGGCCATTCGTTCGGCCTTTGACAGCTACCCCAGAGAAGGCGATCCCGACTGGAGAAGTCCAAGTTGGATCATGCCAGAGGAATGTGCACATCTAACCAAGGCGATAATTCGGGAGTTGGAAGCTAGAGGCTTCCAGATCGTGAAGAAGTAGTTGAAGGCAAGCTGAGACGAGGATTTGAAATGGCTGAAATCAACAAGCTTTCAGTCGAGAAAGCGCTTAAAAAAACTGTGCGAGAGCGATCCGCTGAAATCGAAAAACGCGGGGCTCGACGAAAAAGACGCGCAACTTGCTGAAGAAATAAGGCGCATGAGAGGCCAGCGATTACGCCTCGATCGGCACCAACGTAGCCGCAAGTGAGCAATTGGGCTCGGCGCCTTGTCCGTTACTTCCCGTCCACCCCCGTCAACGGACATCGCAGGGCTGACTGGGCTGGTCTTTTCAATGCCAATGGCGGATATCTGGGCTCCGCTCGATGGGCCGATAGATTGATTTATCTCAAGACCGTATCCGAGACACGGGCCCAGCTTACCCTCGGAGGGCAGTGATGCGCCCCAGGCAATCGGGAGGTGAAGCATGTACCGACATATTCTCATTCCCACAGATGGGTCGGAGTTGGCGGAGCATGGGGTGACACAGGGGCTGGCGCTGGCCAAATACCTTGGCGCCAGGGTGTCCGTAATCTTCGTTATTGAACCGTTTGGAGAAGTGTCAGGGCGATTCCTTGAAGCAGTCGCAACATATGCCGAACTGCGCAAGGAGCAGGCCACAAGCGCGTTGGATCGCGCGGCAAATGCGGCCAAGAAGGCCGGCGTTTCCTGCGAGACGATTCAAGCGGAGAGCGGGCAACCCCATCAAGCCATCATCGCAGCGGCCGAGGACAAAGGTTGCGATCTCATCGTTATGTCGTCGCACGGGCGCAGCGGACTTTCCAAGTTTCTAATCGGCAGTGTGACAAACAAAGTGCTGGCGGACGCGAAAATCCCCGTACTGGTTTGTCAGTGAGTGTGCAGGGGTCAAACTCAGACCTCGGGGCGTATCCCAGCTAGAGCTGTCCCCAACAACAGACATGAGGCGACTGCGACCGCCCGCCGCTTACGGTGCGATTTCGGAAGTACCGGTTGTCTGATTTTCATCGAACTCGCGTCAATGCGAATTCGGCGGCGTGCTAATGACTCTACGCCCTGGTTCGGGCCACGCGGGTTCACGAGAGCAAAAGACCCCGGAAAGCCCTGCGCTTTCCGGGGTCTTCATTTGTCCTGACATGGGCCGTTACTTCGCCGGAGGGCCGAAGTCGAGCGGTGGCAAATCCATCTGCGGAACGTCGATCTTGATCTGGTTCAGGTCGACGTTGGCCGGCCTGTCGAGCAGGCCCGTCACCGTGATCGGGAAGGCGATGACGATCGCGACCATTACCATCTGCAATCCGACCCAGGGCAGCGCTCCCCAATAGATGTCGGAGCTCTTGACTTCCTTGGGCGCGACGCCGCGCAGATAGAACAGCGCGAAGCCGAACGGCGGATGCATGAACGAGGTCTGCATGTTCACGCACAGCATCACGCCGAACCAGATCAGGGCCGGCCCATCGCCAACCACCGGCCCCAGGATCTTCTGCGCGATCGGCGCGATCATCGGCAGGATGATGAAGGCGATCTCGAAGAAATCGAGGAAGAACGCCAGGAAGAAGATGAACAGGTTAATGAAGATCAAAAAGCCCCAGACGCCGCCGGGCAGCGACGTCAACAGGTGCTCGAGCCAGACGCCGCCGGAGACGCCAAGAAAGACCACCGAGAAACAGGTCGAGCCGATCAGGATGAACGTCACCATGCAGGTGATGCGCATGGTGGTCTCGTAACCCTGCTTGATCAGGTCGCGCAGATCGGGGATGCGCACGGCCTCGAGGCAAATCCAGGTAACGGCAAAATAAGTCACGGCGAAAGCGAGCTTGAAGATCAGCCCCTCGGTGAAGAAGATTCCGATGATCGTGCCGATGCCGCCGGCGATCACGCCGATGATCAGAATCTTGCGCCCCGCGGTGGAGAAATCCTTGCTGTGGATCGCCGCCAGCACGATGGCGCCGACCGCGCCCATGGCGCCGGCTTCGGTCGGCGTCGCAAGACCCATCATCATGGTGCCGAGCACGACGAAGATCAGCACCGCGGACGGAATGATACCCATCAGGCACTTCTTCCACAGCGCCCAGCCGGTCAGCGTGCGCGCTTCCTTCGGCACCGGCGGCAGGTAGCTGGGCTTGAAGATGCCAAGCACGAAGGTGTAGCCGGCAAACAGCAGGATCTGGAATACCGAGGGGCCCCAGGCGCCGAGATACATGTCACCGACCGATTTGCCGAGCTGGTCGGCGAGAACGATCAGGACCAGCGACGGCGGCACGAGTTGGGTGATTGTGCCTGACGCCGCCAGCACGCCGGTGATGTAGCGCATGTTGTAGCCGTAGCGGATCATCACCGGCATCGAGATCAGCGCCATGGCGATGACCTGGGCTGCCACCGTGCCGGTGATGGCCCCCAGGATGAAGCCGACGATGATGACGGAATAGCCGAGGCCGCCACGGATCGGGCCGAACAACTGCCCCATCGAATCCAGCATGTCCTCGGCAAGCCCGCATCGCTCCAGGATCGCGCCCATGAAGGTGAAGAAGGGAATCGCGAGCAGGAGTTCGTTGGAGAGTACGTTGCCGAACACGCGGCCGGGAATCGCCTGAAGGAAGTTCAGGTCGAAGAAGCCGAGGTGGATGGCGAGAAAGCCGAACGAGAGTCCGACCGCGGCGAGCGTGAACGCGACCGGAAAGCCGATCAGCATGGCCACGACCAGGCCGCCGAACATCAGCGGCGGCATGGTTTCCAACGTGATCATTGCGTCGGCCTCTCGTATTTCGCGTCGATCGTCACTTCGCCTCGCAGCGCGGCGATGCGTTTGATGACCTCCGAGACGCCTTGCAGCGCGAGCATCACGAAGCCGGACGGGATCACGAATTTGATGGGCCAGCGAATGAGCCCGCCGGCGTTACCGGACATTTCGCCGACCGCATAGGCCTGCATGAAGAACGGCCAGGACAGATAGGCGAGCAACAGGCAGGCCGGGATCAGGAAGAACAGCGTGCCGATCAGGTCGAGCCAGAGCTGGCCGCGCTCGGAGAGAAACAGATAGAAGATCTCGACCCGGACATGCTCGTTGCGCTTGAAGGTGTAGGACGCGCCGAACAT
>DATHOT010000081.1:0-12272 GCA_035484655.1 Bryobacteraceae bacterium
CTCTACGAACGTCTGTGGATTGCGATCGATCAACGGGAACCACGTGCTCTGCACTTGAACCATGACGCGATGACCGGGAGCGAACTGATGATCCGCCGCATGAATGTCAATTGCGTACTCGTAAGGCTGGTTGGGCCGAACCGCCTCCGGCTTTTCGAAGCTGTTACGGAAGCGCGCGCGAAACACCTCACTGTCGATCATTAACTGGTAGCCGGGAAGCTTTGCATCATTTTCCGGATAGACATCGATGAGCTTGACGATCCAGTCGCTATCGGATCCTGACGTCGAAGCAAATAGATGCGCCACCACATCGCCGGCCACGGTCAGAGGTTCTTTCAGCGGTTCGGTAGACCAGCTCAATACGTCCGGCCGCAAATGCACGAATCGCTGATCCTCCACCAGCCACTGCGTCCAGCCGGAATTGGATGAATAGGTCGGCGGAATGGGACGATGCCGGTACGGCACTGGATGGGCCGGATCGGAGACGTAGCTGTCGAAGGCGCGATCGGAGCTGTCGTGCGGCGCTTCGAATGAAAGTGCGCCGGCCGCCGAGGTGTAGAACTTTCGCTTCTCGATCCCGTCCTTGGGCGGCCACGCGGCATAGCTCTGCCAGGAATTGCGGCCTGTCTCAAAAACCATCGCCTCCGGCTGATTGAGCGACCCCTTGTCTTTCAGCCAATATGCGAACCATGGCATCTCGATCTTCTCGCGGAAATATTTCGACTGATCGCCGCCGAAATCAATCGGTCCAAGGCTCTTCCCCTCTCCGCCCCATCCGCCATGCCGCCAAGGACCGGCCACCAGATAGTTCTTGTGATCGGAATCGCTCTTTTCGAGCATCTCATAAATCTTCATCGGGCCGTAGTAGTCCTCTTGATCCCACCACCCGGCGACGTTTAGATTCGGGACGCTGTTCTTGGTGAGAATGAGCTGCACAGCTTGGGATTGCCAGAAGGCGTCGTAGTTCGGATGGTTGACGAAATTGTTCCACGTCGGCTTTTCGCCATGGAAGTAGAGCTGGTCGATTTGGGAAAGCGGCCCCAGCGAAAGGTACCAGTCATAGGTGTCGTACTTATCGAAATCAAAGTGGGATTGGATCTTCCCGGTCTCCATGCGCGCCACGTACTCGAACCCATAACTGAGACGAAAGGCCCCATTGTGGTGAAAATCATCGCCCAGGAACATGTCCGCGGGCGAAGCCTGTTCACTGACGGCTTTGAGCGCCGGGTGCGGCTCGATCAGCGCCATCGCGGTGAGCCATCCGCCATAGGAGATCCCCACCAGTCCGGCCCGGGAATTATTTCCGGGGACATTTTTCAGCAGCCAGTCTATGGTGTCGTACGTGTCGCTGCCTTCATCAATCGAATTCGGCTTGGAGCGGTCCCGCACGGGACGCTGCATGACGAACTGGCCTTCCGAGCCGTACCGCCCGCGAATATCCTGCAGGACGAAAATGAAGCCTTCGCCGGCCAATTCCTTGTAGCGCGTGGCCAGCGCACGCTCGCCACGGCCTTGATCGAACCCATAAGGCGAACGCTCGATCAGAAACGGAAGCTTGGTGGTGGCGCTGGCCGGCGCGAAAATCAGCGCGTGCAGCTTCACGCCATCCCGCATCGGGATCATCGCCTCGGTTTTATTCCATGCTCCTGATGGCGGCCTCTGGCAGCCGGCCAGTGCCAAACAACCAACGAAAATAATCCCTTTCATCAATTAAACCTAGCATTCGAAACCTGCTCCCGCCATCCACCTCCGTGTTATCCCGGTATCGAAAGGATTCAACCCAATGCCCGATTCCCCCGCTCCAACCTGGATCGAACGCCACACCGCCTCCCGCGCCGCCACCAATCAAGCCAACTCCCAGCACTCCACCGGCCCCCGCACCCAGGCCGGTAAACTCCGCTCCTCCCTCAATGCCTTGACCCACGGCCTCACCGGCCGCACCGTCCTCCTGCCTTCCGACGATCCCGCCACTCACCAGCGCCATACCCAGGAATTCTTGGACGAGTACAAGCCCCAGGGCCCCACCGAAAGGCAGCTTGTCCAGGAGCTCATCGATACCTCCTGGCGCCTCAACCGCGTCCCGGAGCTGGAAGGCGAGGTGCTCTCGCGCGCCCGCAATCCGCCCACTCCCGAAGCTGCCATCGGATTCGACATCGTCGACGCCTATGCCATTATCGACAAGCTGGCTCTCTACTCCCACCGGCTCTCCCGCCAGTTCCACAAGACCCTCGACCAGCTTCTCGACATCCAAGCCGAACGCCGCGAAACCGAAACCCGCGACCTCAAACGCGCCGCCGCCCTGCTCGAAATGTACAAAGTAAAAGGGATTCCGTACGACCCCGCCCAAGATGGCTTCGTTTTTTCAAACGACCAAATCGAAACCTTCAGCCTCCGTTTGATCCGTCTGAATGAGTCCCGTCACATCGAACACATCCGGTTCTATGCCCCTTTGGTCCGCCCGGCCTCTATATATGAGATAAACTTAACAAAGTACTGCGAGGAGGCGCGGACATGACGCTTCGATTCAGTGGCCGTTTCATCGGGCCGGCGATTGCCTTGCTCGTCTGCACAGTTGCATCGGCGCAGACGGCCAATAAGGTTTCCTTTTCCAGCGACGTGGCGCCTATTCTTGCGAAGAACTGCGCGCAGTGCCACGGACCGTCGCCTGCCATGGCGAATCTCGACCTCCGCAGCCGTGATGCCGCGCTCAAAGGTGGCCAGCACGGCCCCGCGATCGTTCCCGGCAACGCGGCCTCGAGCAGTTTGTACAAGCACATCACCGGCCAAGAGCAGCCCCAAATGCCGATGGGCGGCCGCCTGTCCGACGCCGAGATCGCCGTCATTAAGTCCTGGATTGACAGCGGCGCCCAGTGGGATTCTCCCGTCGCAGCTGAGAAACCCGCCGCCCCAGCCGAACACAAGTTCACCGACCAGCAGCGCAACTACTGGGCGTTCCAAAAAGTCGCCAAGCCTGCAGTCCCCGCCGTTAACGCCCACAACCCGATCGATGCCTTCGTCCTCGCCAAGCTCGATGCGCAACATATCAAGCCCAATGCGCCGGCCGACAAGATCACGCTGCTCCGCCGCGCTTACCTTGATTTGATCGGCCTTCCGCCTTCGCCTGAAGAAGCGCAAGCGTTCCTGGCCGACAACTCGCCCGCGGCTTTCGAGAAAGTGGTCGACCGCCTCCTTGCCTCTCCCCAATATGGCGAGCGCTGGGGACGGCACTGGCTCGACTTGGCCCGCTATGCCGACAGCGCCGGTTTCAAGGCCGACGAGACGCGTCCCAATGTCTGGCGTTATCGCGACTACGTCATCCAATCGTTCAACGAAGACAAGCCCTACGACCGCTTCGTGAAGGAACAGATCGCCGGCGATGAACTTTATCCCGACGACGCGAACGCGAGAGTCGCCACCGGCTTCGACCGCCTGTGGCCCGACGAGAGCAATCTGGCGAATCCGATCCTCCGCCGGCAGGAAATCCTGAACGACATCACCGATACCGTGGGCGCCGTGTTCATGGGCATGACCTACGGCTGCGCTCGCTGCCACGACCACAAATTCGACCCGATTCTGCAGAAGGATTACTACCGTCTGCAGGCCTTCTTCGCCAACATCCGAAACGACGATCACGCTAGTCTGCTCACCGGCGACAAGGCCGCCGCTTTCCAGCAACAGCGCGCCGATTGGGAGAATCAAACTCGCGAAATCCGCGCCAAGATGGACGAACTGCTGGCTTCGGTGCGCACCGAAAGATTGAAAGAAGACATCGGCATGTTCCCCAAGGAAGCGCAGGAAGCCGTCTTCACGCCGCCCGAGCAGCGTACGCCGATGCAATGGCAAATGTACTATCGCAGCGCCAGCCGCATCCCGGGAAACCGCGAGCTCGAGCGCGCTCTAAAAGGAGACGCTAAACAACGCTACGCCGATTTGCAAAAAGAGCTGGCGCAGTTCGACAACCTGAAGCCCGCCGATCCGCCGGTCGCCGAAGCCATTTTCGATGCCAGCCGCAACGCGCCACCGGAATACATCCTCTCCAAGGGCGTTTGGGACGCGCCGCTCGATGAAGTTCAGCCCGGCGTTTTGAGCATCCTCGATCCCGCGCCCGCCAAGATCGTAGCGCCCGATGGATTGAACACCACAGGCCGCCGTTCCGCGCTGGCGAATTGGTTGACCGATCCCAAGAATCCGCTCACCACCCGCGTGATGGTCAATCGCATCTGGCAGGACCACTTTGGAAAAGGCATCGTTGGAAGCTCCAGCGATTTCGGAGTCATGGGTGACCGGCCGGCCGATCCGCAATTGCTCGATTACCTGGCCACCACCTTCGTCGAAAACGGCTGGAGCATCAAGAAAATGCACCGCCTGATCATGCTCTCGAACACTTATCAAGAATCGTCGGCATTTCAGGAGCAAGCCGCCAAAGTCGATCCCGATAACAAGCTGCTGTGGCGTTTTGACCGGCGCCGTCTGGAAGGCGAGGTCATTCGTGATTCCATGCTGATGGCCGCCGGCCAGTTGAATATGAAAATGGGTGGCCCCGGCGTCTTCCCGCCGATTCCCCAGGGAATCAGCAACGGCTCGAAATATCTGGCATGGACGCCCGAAAAAGATGCCGCCGAGGCCGATCGCCGCAGCGTATACGTTTTTGTGAAGCGCAATCTTCGCTACCCGATGTTCGAGGCCTACGATTTTCCCGATACGTCCGAAAGCTGCCCGCGCCGCTATGCGACCGTCAGCCCGACGCAGCCGCTGGTGGGGATGAATGATTCGCTAGTTCGCCAATGGTCGCGAGATGTGGCCAGCCGGGTACTCAACGACGCCGGCCTGTCGCCCGAACAGCAAGTGGATCGCGCATTTCGAATTGTCTTCACCCGCGCGCCCAAGGACGACGAACGCCAGGCCGTTCTCGATTTCTTGAATAAGCAAGCGGCGGAGATTGGCGGCCCGACGGCCCGCACGGCGGCCTTCGTCGATTTCTGCCAGGCACTGCTGAACTCCAACGAGTTTTTGTATGTCAACTAGGAAGGAGCCGGACCATGCAGCGTAATCCGAATCATTATCCGCGGGTAACTTCGCGGCGGGATTTTTTCACGCGCACCGGCAGCGGGCTGGCCGCCGTCGCTTTGGCTCAGATGCTGTCTGAGGACAAGCTCCAGGCCGCGACCACTGGGGCTGATCCGATGGCTCCCAAGCAGCCGCATCATCCTCCGACGGCGAAATCCATCATCTGGCTTTTCATTGAGGGTGGCCCTAGCCACGTCGATCTCTTCGATCCCAAGCCGAAGTTGACCGAGCTTGCGGGACAGCCCATCCCGGAGTCGATGCGGCCCAAGTTTACCGCCATGCCCGGCACTTCTAAGAACGGCCTCATGCCGTCCAAACGAACTTTCAAGCAGTATGGTCAGAGCGGCATCTGGGTATCTGACTGGTATCCCAACATCGCGCAGCATGTCGACGACATGACTGTGGTCCGGTCCTGCTGGACCGATGGCATCAATCATTTGGGCAGCGTAACGGAGATGAACAGCGGCTCGATTTTGAGCGGCCGGCCGTCGCTCGGCGCCTGGGTCAATTACGGGCTGGGCAGCGCCAATCGCAATTTGCCGTCGTTCGTCGTGATGCTGGATGACAAAGATCCCATCGGCGGCGCCAAGCAGTGGAGCGCCGGATTCCTCCCGGCATCCTATCAGGGCATGCAGTTCCGCACCGGTGACACGCCGCTCATCAACTTGAAGCCGCCCGAGGGCATGACCGACACTCAGCAGCGCAACCAACTCGGGCTGCTGAAACGGTTGAATGAAATCTGGTCTCAGGACAAGCAGGAAGACGACGAACTCGACGCGAGGATCCGCTCCTACGAGCTTGCTTATAAAATGCAGAGCGCGGCCCCCGAAGCAGTCGATCTCAGCAAAGAATCTGAAGAGACCCGCAAGCTGTATGGGATGGATGAAGAACCCACCCGGGCCTTCGGCAGCAATTGCCTGATGGCTCGCCGGCTTGTCGAGCGCGGCGTTCGATTCATCGAGCTGTACTCCGGCTCAGGCAGCGGCTGGGATGCGCACGACAACGTGGAAGAAAATCACAGCAAGTGGTGCAAGGCGTCCGATAAGCCGATCGCCGGCCTGTTGACCGATCTCAAAGCCCACGGACTGCTGGATGACACTCTCGTGGTTTGGGGCGGCGAGTTCGGCCGCACGCCGTTTAACGAAAAAGGTCTCGGCCGCGATCACAATCCCTGGGGCTTCACGATCTGGATGGCAGGCGGCGGCGTGAAGAAGGGCCACTATGTCGGTTCAACGGACGAAATCGGCATGCACGCGCAGGAGTCTCCGGCGCACGTGAACGATATTCACGCATCCATGTTGTGGGCTCTAGGCCTCGATCACCTGCAGGTAACTTACATGCACAACGGACGAGCCGAACGTCCAACCGTCGTCGCCGGCAAAGTAATCGAAAACCTGTTCGCCTAGATCCGCGCCAATCGCGTGCTACGCGATGTGTGCTCCGGTCGTCAAAACATAAACCACGTACAGTGACTGGCTGGCCGCCATAAACAACCGGTTCCGCTTCGTCCCACCGAAGCAGACATTCGCGCAGTTCTCCGGCAATCGGATAATGCCGATAGGCTCGCCGCTCGGAGTAATCACCTGCACCCCTGGAAGCGCTCCCGCCCAGACATTACCATCCACGTCGCAGCGGATTCCATCGGCGGCGGCCGGCGCTCCGCTGCCGGGGACGCTGAGTTGGACGAAACGCTTACCGTTGCGAATCGTCTTTCCATCCACATCCCAAACGCGGATTTCGCGGCCCGTGCCGGTATCGCAGACGTAGACCTTCTTATAGTCGGGTGAAAAGCAGATGCCGTTGGGGCCATTCATCTCATCGTAGAGTTTGTCCATTTGGCCAGTCTTCGGATCCACGCGATACACCGCTTCCTTCAGCTCTTTATCGGCTTTGAAGCCCTCATAATTTCCGTTGATGCCGTAAGTCGGATCGGTGAACCAGATGCTGCCGTCGGGATGCACCACGATGTCGTTGGGCGAATTCAACCGCTTCCCTTGAAACTTATCGGCTATCACAGTGACGGTCCCGTTAGGCTCATAACGGGCCACGCGCCTGTTCCCGTGCTCGCAGGAAAGCTGGCGTCCTTCGAAATCGAAAGTGTTCCCGTTGCTGTATCCGGATGGATTGCGAAACACCGAGACGTGCCCGTCTTCCTCGAGATAGCGCATCTGAACATTATTAGGAATGTCGCTCCACACCAGACAGCGCCCCACTCCGTTCCACGCCGGACCCTCGGCCCACAGCGTACCGGTGTGCAGCTTCTTGATTACCGTGTTGCCGACCATATATTTCCGAAACCGATTGTCGAGCGCTACGATGTCAGGGTCGGGATATTGCACCGGCACTTGATTCGACCAGTCGCGCGGCGTGGGTTTAGGAGAATTGGGCGCCGAGGTGGGCGATTGAGCAGCAGCCTTCAATGCGGCTCCACCAACAGCGGCGGCGAGAAACGAACGGCGGTCTAACATTGGCGCCTCCTATTTTCCTTGGACTTCGGTCATGATGCCGGAAGCCTGAATGGTGTTGTGATAGCTCTCGGCCATTTGCCAGGTGCCGTGCTGATAATGAAACACGCGGCTGGCCCAATAAGCCTTCTCACCATAACTCGGCTGGCAGGAAATCATCACTACGGTTTCCGGGCCGAACGTCCACAGTCGCGCGAACAACACCGGAGTCGCGCCTACCACCGGCGCTCCCGGCTTCGGCTCCGGTGGGGCCGGACGATCCTTCTTCGGCAAAGTTTGCCCGCCATAGGTGCTGACCGTTTGATTATCGTCGGCTACATGTTTCATCCAGAACTGGCGGCCGCTCTCCTGCTCCTGCCAATTCGCCATCGCCGCCTCCTGGACTTTGTCGACGGTTCTGATGGGCAACTCCTTACAGGGATTCACGCACGGAATATCGTAAGTGGGCCGCACGCGTTCGCCACGCTCCTGTACGGCAATTTCGCTAGTGTGCAGCAAACGCCAACCCTCCGGATGTTTTACCCAGAATCGCGCCGCAAACTTCTTGCCGCTGTGAGCTTGCAGCCAGACCACTTGGTCACCATAAGGATGCTTCACGATCTCAACATCGCCGCCATCCCCCACCAGCGGCTTCATTCCCAGGGCCAGTGCATCGGGACGAAACAGCATGACGCCGTCGTGATCGATCCAGGTGAAATCGGGATCGAGGTACTTATTGATCGCCGCTTTGTCGCCCTTCTCGAAGGCAGCCATCAGAGCCTTATCGGCCGCAACTACAGGATCGTCCGAGGCGCGGCTTCCCGAGGCCATCAGTAATCCAACAACGCAAGCGAAGATCGCAAGTCTCTTTCTCATCGATTTGTTCCTTTCTGTTCCGCTGCTCTTTTTTCCTGTGCCCGCTCGCCGGCCAGCACGCCCGCCAATCCGCGATTGCCTTCGTGGCAGGCGAACTCGAACACCGGACCCTCCGATTTCTCGAGCGACACTTCCATGGTCCACGGCTTGGTATAAACGGTCGGATCATCGATCGTTGCGCGATAGATGATCGAGTCTGGACTCGTGCGCGTGAACCGCTCGGTGATGTGGAGATTGTGATCGGTCATGCCGTCGTATTGCACGCCAAAACGGCTGCGGTCATTAGACTTGAAATTGGTAGTCTCAACCACCAGCGTATTGCCTTCCCAGTGGCCGCGCGAATCGCCCATCCACTCCTGCACGTTGTGCGGCAGATGAGCGCTTCCATCCAAAGGTATGACGCGGGCCTGATTACCCATCTCGGCCAGAATCGAAATATATTCGGGCGTCTGCACGATCTGATAAAGGTCGTTGTAATTGCCCGGAATCATGGGCGGTCCGGATTGCGAGAACATCAGGCATCGATCGGGCAGCGGCCGGTCCTCGGGACCATCGGCGGGGTGCGCGGCAAACCGTTCTTGGATGGCCTGAAATTTCTTCCGAGCTTCGGGCGTCATCGGTGGAACCCTGCCGTCCGGGGGATCGATGATCATCGATGTTCGGCGTGTGCGCGCGAGTTTCGTGCCGCGGTCGAAGAAGAGCTCGTTGTAAGCCCGGGCGATATCCGCTTCCTGGCCTCCGTCACGCCGGTCTCGATTCAGGTCCGCAGCTTTGTTCTTTTCGTAGACGGCAGCTTCTTGCTCCGTGTAGTATTCTTTGGCGCCCAGCTCCACCGGCCGTTGGAACGGCGTGAGGCTGGCGGAATTCCAGATCCCTTCTATAGAAGGATGCTGCGCCCAGATTGGCGTCACGATACTCAACAGCATGAGAGCCCGGTAGTTCATGGTTTGGTCACCTTTCTACGGAGAGGACCGTACAACAATTCTTCAACGAATTCGGCGCACTTGAACTCCATCAACTGCGCGTTCTTCTCCAGCCGGCGATAAAGCGGCATGCTCATTTTCCACGGCCGCGAAAACACTTTCGGATCTTCGATCGTGGCCTCGTATTGAAGCACGTTCTCACTCACCGGAGTGTAGCGCTCCACCACGTGCAACGCGTCGCTATGGAAATCGCCCGACCGATCGAACCACGTTTGATCCACTTGGCCCGTGACATCCACGACCAGCGTGCTCCCTTCCCAACGGCCGTTCGAGGTTCCCATCCAGCTATCCACCTGCGCCTCGCGCGGCGGGCCCATGTTGATGGTCCGGACCGCGTTGGCATACTCGTAGACCATCATGATGGAACTCGATCCCTGCAAAATCTGGAACGGGTAGGGCATGTAAGTGGCCCGCGGCACTCCCGGCATATAACACTTGATCTCCGGATCGGCGGTCCAGCGCTTCGCGAAATTCTCCTTTTTCTTCGCGGCGGCTTCGGGAAGATAGGGAAGCTCGCCGCCTTCCACCACGCCCAGCCCCGGCGGAATCGCGCCGATCGCTCCCAAGGCGGGCGGACCCGGGCTCGGCCCATGAGTTTGGATATCCCAGTTCGCCGTGTTGACTGCCTGCCAGATTCCATTGAGATTCGGTTTCGCCGCGGATGTTTGCGCGGCTGCAGAAACGGTTAGCAATGCCGCCACGAATCCAGCGGCAATCAGTTGGCAACGCGCCACCCGATCATGATACGCCATCGCCGTAGCGCAGTGCAGTATTGTGGATCGAGGTGAAAGAGCCTTGGTAGCACCGCAGGATCCTGCCGCCTTCATCGAGCGCGGCACGCCGGCGTTTCGCCGCACCAATCTCGCTTTGTTCTCGGCGGGCTTTTCCACCTTCGCGCTGCTCTACTGTGTGCAGCCGCTACTGCCGGTCTTCTCGCGCGAATTCGGCGTGAGCGCCGCCGCAAGCAGCCTCTCGCTCTCGCTCACTACGGGCTTTCTGGCCGCGTCAGTCCTGATCGCCGGCGCGCTTTCGGAAGCATGGGGCCGAAAATCGGTGATGGTTGTATCGCTCTTCGCCGCCGCGATACTCACCGTGATCTGCGCGCTCGTGACAGGTTGGCGCCCGCTGCTACTGGTGCGCGCGATCGAAGGCATCGCATTCGCGGGACTCCCGGCCGTCGCTATGGCTTACTTGAGCGAAGAGATGGATTATCGCTCTGTCGGCCTCGCGATGGGATTGTACATCGGCGGCTCGGGCCTCGGCGGAATGACCGGACGCTTCGTAACCGGCTGGCTCACCGACCTGGCTTCCTGGCGCGTTGCCCTGGGAGTCATCGGCGTCTTCGGCATCGTCGCCGCGCTGATATTCTGGCGAACGCTCCCGCCCTCGCGACACTTTGAAGCGCGCCCGCTCGCGCTGGGACAACTTAAGGAGTCGTTTCTCGATCACCTCCGCGATGCCGGACTCCCGTGGCTGTTCATCGAAGGCTTCCTGCTCATGGGCTCCTTCGTGACCACCTACAACTACATTGCCTATCGTCTTCTTGCACCGCCGTACGGTCTTAGCCAGACCGAGGTGGGCGCGATCTTCGCGGTTTATTTGCTCGGCACCGGCAGTTCTGCATGGGTGGGCAATCTGGCGGGCCGGCTCGGACGCCGCAAGGTTTTTTGGGCGACCACAGCGGTCATGCTTGCCGGTCTACTTCTGACGCTGATGAGCTCGCTGTGGGTGATCATTGCTGGAATCGCAGTTCTAACGGTCGGATTTTTCGGAGCGCACTCCATCGCGAGCAGTTGGGTGGGCCTCCGCGCGCGACATTCCAAGGCGCAGGCCTCGGCGCTTTATCTGTTCTTTTACTATGTCGGATCGAGCATCGTCGGATCTTGCGGTGGGCTTTTCTGGACTGCGTCAGGCTGGAATGGCGTGGTCGAGTTCACTGGCTCGCTGCTGATTCTGGCGCTCCTGATTTCGCTGCGTTTGTCGGTGCTACAGCCTCAGCGGCAGCGCTCCCCTTGATCGATGTATGTTCTATGATCGATCACCGAAAGCTGGATACTGGCGCAGTAGGATCCTGCGCGGGTCTCAACCGATCGCGCGCGAGCCTTCGGTTCTTCTTTAGACTGCTTGGCGAACGCCTCCGCGATGACGCGGCCACTCATGGAATCGGGCGGTTTCACGCCTTCGAGCGCAAGAACGGTCGGCGCAATATCGAAATTCGCCGTCGGAGCATGGACCACGGTCTTGCGCTTGAAATCCGGGCCCCACAATATCAGCGGCGTGTGGATCATGAACGGGTTCAGCCCGCCATGACCGCTCCTGCCGGCCACATTGCGCTGCATATTGGCGGTCGCGATCCGCTGCAATCCGGGGACGCCGAAGGCATTGCGATCGGAAGTCCATTGGTAGGTCACGATCACATCCGCGCCGCGCGACGGCCTGCACTCATTGATCAACTCCAGCGAGAAGGTGCCGGGAACCCATCCGAGATCGTGGCCAGCCCGGCACTGGACGACGGCTTCCTTGGGCTGCTGCGAGTTGGTGAAGATGAGATCCACGCCGTCGGTTTTCTGGAGTTGCGACACGAGCCCGCGGATCAATTCAGGATCGTGATTCTTCGCGTACAACAGTGTTGACGCTCCGTTGTTCGCAGCGATCACGTCGGACGCCTTGCCGGTGGCCTGAATCGCGCCGTCTAAGTCCACCGGCTCGGGCTCGCCACCGAAACCGTGGTCGGCCGTCACGATGATGTCGGAACCGTTATCGAGGCCCAACTCGTGCAGCCGGGCGATCAGAAGTCCCACCTGCTCATCCATGGTTTTGAGGGCAGCCAATGCTTCCGGCGATCCTACTCCGAATTTGTGCTGGGTGTCATCGGGCTCAGTTAGCCAATCGACGATCACGC